>JALHON010000218.1 GCA_022842985.1 Acidobacteriota bacterium
GTGCCGGCCGCGGCCGCCGTGGCCGGCCCGGCAGCGGAAGACGGCGCCTGCGCCGCGGCGAGCGCCGGCAGCGCCAGCAGCACGAGCACGTTCCGGACGGACGTTCGCATGACACACTCCACGCGGCAGGACGGGCGCACGACAGGCGTTGATGGTAGACCATGCGCCTGCGCCGCACGCACGGTAGAATCACCGCGCTGTGCACGAATGGCTCGTCTGGCTGGAATCGACGGCGGTCTCCACCTGGGTGCGTGAGTCGGGATCGCTCTGGGCGTACCCGATGGTGCTCACGGCGCACACCGTGGGCATGAGCCTGCTCGTGGGCGCGAGCGCGGTCATCGATCTGCGGCTGCTCGGCGTGGCCCCGCGGGTGCCGCTCGCGCCGCTCGCGGTCGTGTTTCGCGCACTGTGGACCGGAGCCGCCATCAGCCTGATGTCAGGACTGCTGCTCTTCGGCGCCGATGCGTCCACGAAGGGGGCCACGACGGTGTTCTTCGTGAAGCTGGCGTTCATCGCCGGGGGCGTGGTGGTGGCCTGGCGCCTGGCCCGGATCTTCGCCGGAATCGGCAGTGGCACGCACCTCGAGGCGTCGGCCGGGCGCACGCGCCTGCTCGCCGTGCTGTCACTGCTGCTCTGGACGGCGGCCATCACCGCCGGCCGTTTCATGGCGTACCTCACGCCGGAGCCGTTCTAGCCGTGGTTCCCGGCCTCGAACAGTTCGCCGCCTGGCTGCACGAGACGGCGCCGTCGCAGTGGGTGCGCGCGTGGCCGTGGACGTGGGCGATCTGCGAGGCGCTGCACTTCCTCGGCCTCTCGCTCGTCATCGGCATCGTCGGCCTGCTCGACCTGCGCCTGATGGGCTTCCTGCCACGCGTGCCGCTCGCGGCGCTGCGGCCGCTGCTGCCCTGGGGGATCGCCGGCTTCGTCCTGAACGCCGTGACCGGCGTGGTCTTCTTCGTGGGCACGCCGGAGCAGTACGTGACCAACATCGCCTTCGCGATGAAGATGCTGTTCCTGGTGCTGTCGGGCCTGAACGTGCTGTTCTTCGAGACACAGCACGGCCACCGCGTGCTCACGCTCGCCGACGACGCGCCGATGCCGGCGGCGTTCCGGCGGGCCGGCGCGATCTCGCTCGTCTGCTGGCTGATGGTGCTCTTCTGGGGGCGGATGTTGCCCTACATCGGCAACGCGTTCTAGCCGCGCCCCGGCCGCCTAGCCGCGGCGGCCCACCGGCGTGCCGTCGAGCAGCGTGAAGCGGGCCCCGGTCATGCCGTGCGAGCCGGGCGCGCGCGAGGGGCTGCCGATGACCTTCACGACCGTGCCCACCGGCAGTGTCGCCGGCGTCCAGCCGAGCGATGCCGCGGCGGCCATCTCGATCTGCCATTCGACCTTCTGGCCCTTCTCGTCGGTGGACTCCATGAACACCCACGAGTGCGGATTCTTGAGGAGCACGCGCGTCACCGTGCCCTGGGCCTCGACCTTCTTCGATTCGTCATAGGCCGCCGCGGCCGAATGATGCGCGGCCACCGGGCCGGCGCTCACGAGCACGGCCAGCGCCGCCGCCACGAAACCTCTGCAGGATGGAACGGTCATGGGAACCTCGCGCGTCTCCGAGCTTACTTGTACTTCGCCGGAATGAACTGCACCGACATGCGGGCCGTTTCCGGATCACATTCGAACGGCTTCAGCTTGTAGCCGGCGGCGGCCGGCAGCCAGCGCATCGTGTACGACGCCGGCTTCCGCAGGAACATCGGGTCTTCCACGGTGACGGTGGCCTTGAGCTGCTCGCCCTCGCGCCAGTACCGTTCGGTGACCTTCTTCTGCGGCGACGACGGAATGCCGTTGTAGTCGTCGAAGCCGGTGATGTCGAACACGAAGTGGGTGGTGGTCACGATGAGGGCGTCGCCCTCGTAGCGGCCCACCGAGAGCCCCTGGATGCCGTAGTCGCTCACCTTCGGTTCGCGGCCGTCGAGCCACACCGTGCGCAGCTGGTCGTCCTTCTCGTAGCGCAGCAGCACGCGGTCGGGCCACTGCACGATCTCCATGTAGTAGGGATCGAACTCGATGGCCGGCGGCGTGGCCGGCTGGCAGTCGTACTTCGGCGACAGCGGCTCGTCGAAGATCTTCTGGAAGGCGAGGCCGCGTTCGTTGAGCACCGGGAAGTTGGACACGTAGTTCGCGTCGGCCTTGGTGCCGTCGGGCAACGTGCGGCCCACGGCCATGGTGGCCGCCCACGGCATCGTCTCGGAGTTGATCGGGTGGGCACGGCCGGTGCCGTCCCACACGCCGGCGAGGTTCGGCACGGGCGCCGCCGCCTGGGCGGCCTGCGCCCGCAGACGGGGGGTGGAGTCCACGGTCGTGGCCATGATGGCCCCGGCGCACAGCGCCACGGCGATGCAGCGTGCCCGGGCCAGTCGGCCGATCGTGCTCTTCATGCTCGCTCCCTGAAGGACGTCACGGGGCGGGCCACCTCGGGCGATCCGGACGGCGCGGGGCCCGGACGCCGGCAGCGCGCACCGGGGCCGCTAGGATACGCGCAGACGCCCGCCCGACTCAATGCGGGGCCCGGGCCGGGCCCGACGCTACGCCGACGCCCGGATGCGCACGCGGTTGTGGCGCGGGCCGTGTTCGAGCTCGACGCGGCCCGTCAGCTCGCGGATCCCGGCGAAGACGTTGCCTCCGGCGCCTGCGGCAGGTCGATCGTGAAGGTCGTGCCCTGACCGGCCGCGGTTGTCACCGCGATGCTGCCACCGAGATCCTCGACGATGGCGCGCACGACGGCCAGACCGAGGCCTGAGCCCTTGCCTTCGCGCTTCGTCGTGATGAACGCCTCGAACATGCGGTCCAGCACGGCCGGATCGACGCCGCGTCCGCTGTCAACGACCGTGATGCGCGTGCTGGCGAGGCTCGGTGCCGAGGCATCGGCCCGCGCCGGCATCGTGCCGTCGCCGACGGTGATGAAGAGTGTGCCGCCGGCCGGCATCGCATCACGCGCGTTGGTCGCCAGGTTCACGAGGATCTGGTCGAGCTGACTCGACTCGGCGAGCACCCACTGCGGCGTCGGGCCGGGATCGAGCCACACCTGTACACGATCGCCGCAGATTCGGCGCAGCAGCGACTCCGCCGAGGTGAGCACGGCGGCGACATCGACAGGCGCCCGCGGCCGCGCCGGCTGGCCGAGCGTCAGGAACTGGCGCGTCAGCGACGAGGCGCGTTCGCCCACGCCCAGGATCTCCTGCATGAGCTGCCGCGTACGCGGGCTCAACGTCTCGTCGTCGAGCGCCATTTCGGCGCAGCCGATCACGAGCACCAGGAGATTGTTGACGTCGTGCACCGTGCCGGCCGCCAGCTGGTGCAGCGACGCCTCGCGGCCGCCATCGGTCTCGGGCTTGCTCACGTAGCCTTCACTTCGGGGGGACGTGCTCGCAGACACGCGGAGCGCTTCCTCCGGAAGGAAGCGCCCCGCGCACGGCCGTGATGCTACGGCTTCGGATCCCAGGTGCACCAGTAGCCGGCGATCCGGGCGGTGGCGCCTTCGGTGTTGGCGTCACCGCGACCGCGCGTGCGGCGTGCGGAGTGCAGCTGGCAGTAGCGCTCCACATCGGCCGCGGCCCGGCGCACGTCGTCGAGACCGATCGTCGCCGCGCCGTTGGCATACCGCACGGCCCGCTCACCGAGCATCATGGCCACCGCGGTGACGGTCTGCCGGTCTTCGAGCCAGCGGTTGCCGAAGTGGCGCATCGCCATGAGGAACTTCGGCCGGAAGTGCTCGCACAGGTAGGTGATGGCGTCGAAGTCGAGCGTGGCACGCAGGCCGACGCCCTGGCCGACGGCGAAGCAGCAATCGTCGACGATGGCATCGACGACACGTTCGAGCGCCAGCGTCTGGTCGGGGCCGCCGTCGATGGTGGTGTCGAACCCCGGAGCGGTCGGGCGGACGTCTGAGCGGGTCATGTCGGTGTTCATCGGATCCTCCGTGACTGAAATGAGCGAACGAACGGAATCAGGCCGTGGCGGCGGGCATGCCGGGGCTGAGCCCCTCGCGCACGGCGTTCATGCGGCAGCCGGTCTCGACGTCGTGTGAGGCCAGCTCGGCGGCGCGCAGGTCGATGGAGGGGGATGACGCAGCGTGGAAGAGCGCGCGCTGGCCGAGGTAGCGGCCCACGGCCGTCACGCGGGCCCGGTCGGCCTCGTAGGAGTTGCCGAGCACCGTGATGGCGTGGAGGAAGAACCGGCGGTAGCGATCGCGCCACCAGGCGATGGCCGCGAAATCCACCGACTTTTCCGTGCCGATGCCCTGGCCCGCGGCGAGCAGGCAGTCGTTGACGATGAAATCGATCTGGTCCACGGACATGGCGTTTCCTCGTGCGCGGTTGGGCCGCTACAGGAGAGAACGCCGGGGGGCCTGATCTCGTACACAGGCCGCCGGGACGAGCGGAGGCGGGGCTTAGGGGAGGCGGGCGCGCAGGGCGCGCAGGGCCGTGCGGGCGTCGGCGGCGGTGGCCGGACGGCGGCCGGCCACGCGCGAGAGCGCGTCGTTGAGATACGCGGCCACGGCGGCCGGGCACTCGGGGCGCACGTCGCGGATGTCGCTCACGGTGGTGTGCTGGATGGCGTCCACCACGTCGGGCACGGCACGTCCGGCAAACGGGTGCCGGCCGGCGATGGCCTCGTAGAGCACCATGTGCAGGCTCCACAGGTCGAAGGCCTCGCGCGGCGGCGCGCCGGCCAGCGCCTCGGGCGACAGGTAGAGCGGTGTGCCCACCACCTGGTGCGTGATGGTCAGCGTGGACGACGCCTGAAGGTCGCGGAAGCGCGCGGCGAGTTCGGCGGCATCGGGCATGACGGCGGCGGCCGCGTCGGGGCCCTTCGAACGGTCGAGCATGGCGGCCAGCCCGAAATCGAGCAGTTTCGGCACGCCGTCGGCGGTGTAGCCGATGTTGCTCGGCTTGATGTCGCGGTGCAGTACGCCCGACCCGTGCACACGGTCGAGCACGTCGGCCAGCATGATGCCGAGGTCGAGCGTCTCATCGACGGGCATGGCGCCACGGGCCAGCCAGTCGAGCAGCGTGCCACCTTCGAGGTACTCCACGATGAGGAGCGGCGTGTCGTGCCACTCCTCGGCGCCGTAGATCGTGGCGAGGTTCGGATGCAGCACCGCCGCCATGGCCCGCGCCTCGCGGCGCAGGCGCTCGGCGTACTCGCGGCGCATCGGCGGCAGGGTCTTGATGGCCACTTTGCGGTCGAGCGCCATGTCGGTGGCGAGGTAGACGACGCCCGTGCCGCCGGCACCGAGGAACCGCTGCAGGCGGAACTTCGCGTTCACGAAGAGCGGCAGCACGGCCGGCCGTGTCGCCGTGCCGCAGCGGCAGCGGCGCGTGTCGGGGCTGGACGTCTCGGAACAGTTGGGGCACCAGGCGGCCGGCTCGTCCTGCCAGGCCACGCCGCCCGCACGAGCCGCCGGCGCCCCTGCGGCGGCCGCGCGCGTCTCGCGCAGCCAGCGATTCTCGAGCTGCATCGCCGCCTGGCCACACATCGCCGTGGCAAGCGCGATGTGACGCTCGGTATACGGCAGGCCGCTCGTGCCCGGGCCGATGGCGACCACGCCCAGCAGGTCGCCCGAGGCGCCGACGAGCGGCGACAGGATCTGCGCACCGGTGGCGGCCAGCCAGTCCTGGTCGGCCTCGGGCAGCAGGCGCGGCAGCGCCGCGCGCGCGTCCACAATCACCTCGCCGCGCGTGGCCTGCAGCAGGTCGCGCAGCACCGACTGACGCGGCAGCGGCGGCGCCGCGCCGTCGAGCGCCACGAGCGTGGCGGCGTCTTCGCCGAGCAGCAGGACCGTGACGCGCCCGGCGTGCAGCGCGGTCGTGAGCTCCTCGGCGAGCGCGACGCTGATCGTGCGCAGGCTCTCGCTCGTGCGGAAGCGCCGCTCGAGGCGCGCCATCACCTCGGCGGAGTCGAGCGGCTCGCGCAGGAACCAGCGGTCCACGAGGCCGATGAGCTGCGGCCGGAACGTCAGCGCCAGCAGTCCCACGCCGGAGAACGCGACGAGGCCGATCGGGTGCCGCGTGTCCACGTATTGCACGAACGTGAGGCTCCGGTTCACGACGATGTCGAGCGCAAGGTAGGTCACGGGCCCGAGGATCGCCGCCCAGATCGCGTAGCGCGCCAGCGCGTACTGCAGCGTGGCGCGAATCACGAACTGCAGGTCCATCACGCGGTTCACGGCCACGGCGTAGGCCGTCATCGGCACGATCGAGCCGAGCGCGAGATAGACGATGAGGCCGACGCGGCGACGTACGGACTCGTCCTGCAGGGCCGGCAGGAAGGGCGTGGCGATGGCGGCCACGATGAGCGGCGCGAACCCGACGGCCAGCGCGCCGAGGAACCAGGCCACCTTGCGCCGCCGCTCCGCCGTCTCGCTGCGGTAGCGCGCCACGAGGAACGCCACGGCCGGCACCGTCAGCCCGAGGAGCAGCGGCCAGTACATGGACCGTGGGGCCTGACGATCGAACAGCTCGACAAGCGCCCGCGGGCCCGGCTGCGTCACGAGCGCCAGGCCCTGCGTGCCGACGAGGTTCAGGGCAAAGAGCCCCCACGCCGTGATGGCGGACACGGCAATGAAGGCGCCGGCCCACTGGCGGGCGCGCCGGCTGAGCGGCTCGGCGGGAAAACTCCAGGCGAAGAGCCACACGCCCAGAACCAGCAGCGACTCCGGCCTGAGCACCGCCAGCGCCGCCACGATCATCCCCGCCGGTCCGGGGATGCCGCCGAAGAAGGGGTCCGCGAAGGCGGCCGCCATCGTGAGATAGAGCCCGCCCAGCAGCTGCAGGCGGCGGTCGCGCCCGCCGCCGAAGACGAGCAGCAGACCGCCAACGCCGAAGATCGCCAGATTGAGCGCGAAGAGGCCTACGGGCGCGGGGGCCTGGTCGAGGGCCGCCGGCATGCCCGCGAACGCCACGATCACCTTGATGGCCGCAAGCGTCACGCCAGCGACGTAGGCGGCCATCACCCCCTGACGCAGCCACGGACGCCGCGCCGCCGGGGCGTTGGCCCGGCGTCCGCGCATCGCCTCGATGACGCGCAGCTGATGGACGAGGTTCGCGTCCTCCGCGCCCTCGGCCGCACCCTCCGCGGCACGCCAGTCGATCGCGGCGCCATCGGCGAGCGCCGCGGCCAGCGCATCGGGCGCCGCCTTGCCGCTAGGCTCCACGCGCCATCTCCTCGCCAAGGCGCAGCAGCGCCCGCCGCACCGCGAGCCGTGCCGCTTCGGCCGACGGCTTGTTGAGCACGAGGGCGATCTGCTCGTAGCTGTAGCCGAGCTCGATGCTCGCGAGAATCGCCTGCCGATCGGCGCGGCGCAGGCGCTTCAGCCCGGCTTCGTAGCGTTCGCGGTCGGCACTGCCGATGGCGAGTTCGAGCGGTGAGCGGGCGCCGTCGACGACGCGTTCGTCGAGTTCACCGGGGGCCGGATGACGCGCGGCATGCCGGAACTGATCCCGCACGCGGTTCACGAGCGAACGGCGGAGGTAGCCGAGCAGCGCCCCCTGGCGCTGCGGCTGGAACGAGCCGAGGTGCTTGAGAGTGTGCAGCACCGTGTCCTGCACGTAGTCGGCGGTATCGGCGGCGTTGCGCGCCCAGGTCGGCACACGGCGGTGCGCCCAGCGGTGCAGGCGCGGCACATAGCGGGCGAACAACTGGTCGAGCGCGTGGTCGTCGCCGGCGCGCGCGCGCACGAGCAGCTCATCCGACGCGGGATTCGACGCGGGGCCGCCAGGCGGCGTGCTGCCGGAGTCCATGAGAGGCTCGTACGGTCTTTTGGTGCAGTGGCTGGGGGGCGGCCCCTGAATTCTCCTCTCCGGCATCCATCGGCGCAAGCCTTTCGGCGGGGCCCGGCGTACGAATTCGGGCCTGCCGGCGTTCTAGCTGGCATGGACGTCACATTGACTACCTGGATCTGGGTCGCCGGCCTGGGCGGCGCGGGCGGCGTGGCGAGTGCCTGGCTGGCGCGGCAGCGCGGGGCGCAGCCGGCGC
>JALHON010000219.1 GCA_022842985.1 Acidobacteriota bacterium
GATCGACGAGCGCGGCGAGGGCCGACTCGGCCGTGGCGGCATCCGGTCCCTCGACCAGGCCGAGCGCGCGCGCGAGCGAGACGTCCGACTGCGTCACGACCGCGCCACCCACGATCGCGAGCGTGCGCTCGAGCAGCTCTTCCGCGGCTCGCGGCGCCGGCGTCTGCGCGCGCGCGGGCAGCGCCGCGACGGCCAGCGAGACGAGTGCGGTCAGCAGCAGACGGCGCGGCGAGGCGGGCATCAGAAGGCCTGCCCCAGCGACAGGTGGTAGACGACACGGCGCTCCGTGCCGCGCGAGAAGTCGCGCCGGTCGAGCTTGAAGCCGATGTCGAAACGCAGCGGGCCGAGCGGCGAGCGGTAGCGGATGCCGAGGCCGGCCGAGGTGCGGAGATCGGTCAGGTCCACGTCGCCGGCGCGCAGGAAGACGTTGCCGGCATCGACGAACCCCACGAGGCCCACGCCCTTGGCGTAGGGCGTGCGCAGCTCGGTGTTGAGCACGACGAGCGCGTTGCCGCCCGTGGCGAACCCTTCCGCGTTGAGCGTGGCCGCCGAGCCCAGCCGGTCGAGGGCGAAGCCGCGCACCGTGCTGTCGCCGCCGGCGAAGAAGCGCTCGCCGGCCGGCAGATCGGCCACGACATCGACGATCGCATTGCCGTCGTCGCCGATGACCGGCTGGCCGACGTCGTCGAGGCGCGGCACGCGCCGCTCGAAGCCGCGGGCCAGCCCCACGCGCGCGCCGGCCGCGACCACCCACGGCCGGGCGCCCGGCAGGCGCTTGTACAGGAAGCTCTGCACGAACGACTTCGCGTAGCCCACTTCCGAGCTGAGCGAGCGCAGCGCCAGCTCGAGATCGGCGCCGAGCACGGCGCCCTTCTCGGGGTCGAGCACGTCGTCGCGCGAATCGCGCAGCACCGACCCGAAGATCGACGACAGGTGCACCTGCGGAAAGAGGCGATCGATGAGCAGCCGGTCCTCCACCGCGATCTTGGTGTCGAAGAGCGTGGTGAAGTCGTAGGTGTAGCGGCCGAGCATCGTCACGCGGTTGCCGAACCGCCGCGCGTATTCGGCGCGCACGCCCTGGCGGTCGAAGTTGAACGACGAGCGGATGCCGCGCTCGAGGAAGGCGCTCACCTGGGCGTCGCCGGCCGTGCCGAACGCCCGCGGCTCGCGGAACGTGCCCACGACGCGGTACTGGTTGAGGCCGTAGCCGCCCTCCTCCTCGGGCGCCGCGTCCACGCCCGGGTCCGTCGGCCGCAGGCTCACCGACGTGAGGGCGCTCACCGAGCGGTTCTTGCCCCACAGATTCCGCCGCGTCACTTCGAAGAAGCCGCGCGGCGCGATATCGAAGCGGTCGGTCGCGATGTCGTTGTCGCCGATGCGCGGCCGGCGCCCCACCTCGAGGCCGCCGCCGTAGCTCACGCCGGTGGCCGGCGCCTCTTCGAGTTCGACGAGGACGTCGCGCGCCGTGTCGTCGAGGCCGTGCGGCGCCTCGGTGATGCGGACGCGGCGATAGAGGCCGAGCGCGCTCAGCTTCTGCTGGCTCTCAATGATGGCGTCGTAGCCGAGCGGACCGCCGGGCACGAGCGTCATCTCGCGGCGGACGACATCGGGCGACGTGCGTTCGGCGCCGCTCACGAGCACGTGATCCACGCGCGTCTGCGGCCCTTCGCGCACGACATAGGTCACCGTGACGCCGGTGCGCTCGGCATTGAGCACCGGGCGCGCCTCGACCGACGCGCGCTGGAAGCCGGCGTTCCGGTAGCGGCGTTCGATGACATCACGGTCGATCGCCTGCTGCGGCTGGTAGAACGGCTTCCCCGTCGTCAGGCCCAGGTCGGCCGTGAGCTCCGACTCGGGCAGCGCGCTCGCGCCCTCGAGCCGCACGCCGGTCACGATCGTCCGCGGGCCTTCGGCGACCTCGAAGCGCACGTCGACGGGCACGCGGGCGGGGTCGGTGCCGCCCGGGAA
This sequence comes from Acidobacteriota bacterium, assembly GCA_022842985.1. Classification (GTDB taxonomy): domain Bacteria; phylum Acidobacteriota; class Vicinamibacteria; order Vicinamibacterales; family UBA2999; genus CADEFD01. The sequence continues at coordinate 1,969 of JALHON010000219.1, forward strand.
GGTCACCTGCGGCAGCACGGACACGGCGGCGAAGCCGCGCACCCGGTAGTACTCGACGAGCGCGCCGCCGACGGCGGCGATGCGCGCATCCACGTACGGCTCCCCGGGCTGCAGCTTGAGCAGCGGTTCGAGTTCCTGACGCGGCAGCGCCGTCACCCCCGCGGTCTCGACGCGGCCGAGCACGTGCAGTGGCCCGCGCGTGACGTCGAAGATGATGCGCAGCACGCCGCCGGCGCGCCGCCGCGCCGCTGGCGCGCTCGCGGCGCGATAGCCCTCGAGGCGCAGGTACTGCTCGATGTTGCGGCTGCCGTCCTCGACCACTTCTTCGTCGACCGAGCGGAGCCGGTCGATCGGCACGAGGCTGCGGCGCCGGTCGCCCGGCAGCGCGTCGCCCTCGAAGGCGATCGTCACCTTGTCGCCGAGGTTCACCCGCACGGCCACATCGGCCGCGCCGCCGCCCTCCGGCGGCATGGTGACCTGCGTGGTCACGATCGCTTCGTAGTAGCCGTCGCCCTTGAGCGCGTCCTCGGCCTCGTCGGCCCGCGTGGTCAGGGTGTCGGAATCGAGCGGCCGGCCGGCGACCAGGCCGAGACGCGCGGCCAGCCCGCGCGTTGCCTCGGCCGGACCGTCCACCGTGACCCTGCCCACCACGGTCTGGCGGCCCGGGGTGACGACGAAGGTGGCCGCGACGGTGCCATCGCGGCCCTCGGGCGTCGTGCGCGTCTCGACGCGCGCCGCCGGATAGCCGCGCGCCTGATAGCGCGCCACGACGGCCTGGGCCATCTCCGGCAGCCGGCTGGCCGCGGGCGCGGCGCCGAAGCGGTCGATGAGGTCGCTGCGCAGGCCGCGCGCATCGATGCCGGGGTGGCCCAGGAACGTCAGGCGGGCCACGCGCTCGACGGGCACGACGTCGTAGCGCAGACGCACGCCGTCGCCGTCGGGTTCGCCGTAGACGCGCACATCCGCATAGCGGCCGAGCGTGACGAAGTGTTCGATCGTCTGCCGCACGTCGCGCATCGTGAGCACGTCACCGATCCGGGTCTCGACCAGCGTGACGACGCCGCGATCGGTCACCGTGACGCCGCCGGCCTCGACGCGCACGTCGTTCACGCGCCGCCCGAGCAGCGCGCCGATGTCGGCCGCGGCCGGGCGGGCGGCCGCGGTCACCAACCCCAGCACGAGCAGCACCCGGGCGCCGCGCATCAGAACGCCACCCGCTTGCGGACTTCGAGCGCGTAGGTGCCGTCTTCGTTCTGCGACAGCACCCAGCCCATCGTGTCGCTCTGGTCGTACTCGAGCAGGATGATCTGATCGCGCTCGGAACTCGACAGGCTGCGCACGTAGGTCAGGTAGATGCGATCCGACAGCCGCTTGCCGATGGTGACGCGCGCGGCGGGATTCACCGCCAGCCCCGAGACCTGCTGGTAGGGATCCACGAGCAGCGGCGTGATCTGGAAGGTATCCACGCCGAAGGTCTCCTGCACGACCTTGCCGACTTCGGCCGAGAGCGCTCCGGTGAGCGCACGGGTGGCGCGCGACTGCAGCAAATCGACCTCGCGCCGGTTGGGCGCGTTGATCGAGGTGACCTCGACGTCCCCGGTCGGCGTGCGGTCCGACAGCAGCAGCGACAGCACGTCGGCCGACGGCAGCGGCGGGTCGGAGGTGAACTCCGGCTGCAGCCGTTCGGTCGTGCCGGCGATGCGCAGCGTGACGCGGTAGGTCTGCCCGGGCACGCGCACGCGGGTGTCGGCCTCGACGTCGAAGAACGGCTGGATGCGGTCCGGATTGGTGAAGTCGAGGCTGCCGCGTGACACCACGTAGCGGCGGCCCTCGAAGCGCACCTCGCCGCGCTCGATGTCGGCGCGGCCGAACACCTGCGGCTTCTCGGGCGTGCCGCGCAGCGTCACATCGGCGCTGGCGACGATGCGGGCGACGTCGTTTTCGATGCGGAAGGTCGAGGGCGCCACGAGCCGCACGTCGAAGCGCAGCGCCGGCGTGGCCGCCGGCGCGCTGGCGGCGCCCGCCACGATCGGTCCGGCCTCGACGGCGAGCGGTGCGGTGCTCGACGAGCCGAAGACGCTGGTGGTGCCGTCGAAGGCCGGCGTCCACACGGCGTTCCTGACGAGCACCGAGCCGCCGAGCACCGGCGCCTCGGCCGGCCCCTGCACGGTGAGCGCGGCTTCGACGAGCGAGCGCAGGCCCTCCGGATAGCGGAAGCGCAGGTCGTGTCCGGTGATCGTGAGGTCGTAGTCGGCGAGCGTCAGGCCGCTCAGGCCCATGCGGCCGCCGAACTGCACGGTGCCGTCGGCGAGCCGCGCGCGCAGGCCGTCGAGACGCACGGAGGTCGCATCGAAGGTGACGATGCCGTTGATGGCTTCGAGCGCGTGCGGGAACGCGAAGGTGCGCAGGCGGCCGTCGGTCAGCAGCGCGTTGCCCGAGATCGTCGGCGTCGACGTCGTGCCGCCGATGGCGGCCGAGATCTCGGCGCGGCCCGAGCCGCGCACCTGCGGCAGCACGCCCTGGATGACGGCGAGGTTGGCGTCGCCGTTGGCGCGCAGCGTCACGACGTCGCGCTCGAGGTCGATGCGCCCGGTGACGTCGAGCGAGGTGCGATCGCCGGTCATGCCGAAGGCGTCGAGATGCACGATCTGCCCGTCGAGCCCCACCTTGAGCTCGCCGCGGTTGCGCAGTTCGTAGTCGAAGAGGCGCAGCCGCAGGTCGTCGATGGTCGAGGCGATGTGCAGCGCGTTCGGCGTGTAGACGGCGCCCCAGACGCGCACGCTGCCGCCGCCGATGGCGGTCGTGTACGGCGAGAGGGTGGGCATCAGCACGCGCGCGTAGGGGTCGAGCGACGTATCCGAGAGCCGCACCGTCATCTCGATCTCGCCGGCCTCGGTGAGCCCGAACTGGCCCGAGCCCGAAGCAGCCAGACGCGGCGAGGCCACATCGAAGCTGTAGAGCACGGTGAGCCCGCGCAGCCCGACCTGCGCCGTCATCTCGCCGATGCCTTCTTCGCCGATGAAGAGGTCCGAGACGTTCACCTTGACGTCATAGCGCGGCTCGTCGAAGGTACCGCTGCCGGCGGCGCTGAAGTCGGCAAAGCCGGTGAGCGGCGGCAGCGTCGGGAAGTAGGTGAGGTCGAGCGCGTCGACGGCGAGACGGCGGCCGTCGGCGTTGAAGGAATACGTCCCGGCCCACGCCACGTAGGCCGCGCCGGTGATGGTGCTGCCGGCCTTCTTCACCTCGAGCCCGTCGAGGCGCACGCCCGGCCCCTCGAACCGCAGACTGGTCACGCCCGACGCGAACGGCTCGTCGTAGGCGATGCCGCGATCGAGCGTGATGCGGCCGAAGCCGAACGGCTCCTCGTACCTGCCGTTCAGCCGGATCTCGCCGCCGAGGGCGCCGAAGACGGGATAGTCGTAGAGCTCGAAGGCGGCGCGGAAGTCGGTGAGCGGCCATTCGGAGGCGCGGATACGCGCGTCGATCTCGGTGCCGCCGTCCCTGCGCGGATAGCCGAGCGCGAACTGGCCGTCGACGTCCATGCGCGCCTGGCCCTGGGTGACGACGGCGTTGCGCACGTAGGCGTACGAGTTCTCGATGACGGCCGATCCCTCGAGCGCGCCCCACGAGACGTTCCACGCCCGCATCGCGCGGCCGCTGAACGAGCCTTCGACACGCGGATTGCCGAGGTCCCCGAGCATGACGCCATCGAACTGGCCGACACCGCCGAGCGGCACCGACGCGGTGGGCGCCGCCACCATCGTCATGATGCCGGCGAGAAAGCGGTGGCTCTCCTGCCAGTCGCGGCTCGACACATGGAACGGCAGGCGCGATGCCTTGCCCCAGTCGGTCGTGCCGTCGAAGGCCACGAAGGTCTCGGCGGTGGCAAAGCGGCTGGGTGCGAACGCGATCGTATCGCCGGTGAACGTGTACGTCACCTCGCCGGCCACCGGCACCGGCGCCAGGGCCGTGTGCGGACTGAACGGCCCCTGGATCTCGGCCCGCAGCTTCGCCGCCGCCTCCGCGTCATCGGGCACCTCGCGCCCCATCGGCGTGACGCCGCCCGGCATCACCGCGGTGAGCGTGCCCTCCCCGGTGCTCTGGCTGAAGCCGCCGAGCGTCCACTTCGTGAGGTGGCGCCCGCTCGCCCGCCCGGCCAGCCGCATCCCCCGCGTCTCGAGGAAGGTGGTGAAGGTCGTGAGATCGACATCGGTGTAGGTGACGTCCCACACGGCGTCGGCCTTGCGCGTGGTCTGCCCGAGCGGCTCGAGCACGTAGGTGAAGCCGATCCGGCCGCCGTAGAACTTCGCGCGCACGTCGGTGACGTCGAGCCGCGTCGGCACCCACAACACGTCGGCGCGGAAGTCCTGGAAGCGGAAGTCGTCGTAGCCAGCCTCGCGGCTCTCGAAGCCGCCCTTCACTTCGTAGCCGCCCTTGAACATGTGGACGGTGCCGGCGAAGTGGCCCTCGCCGCTCAGACGGAACTGGTCCTTCGCGTAGAAGATGGCGCGGGTGCGCGGCAGCTGGTGCGTGGAGGTGAGCGTGTAGGTGGCTTCCGGAAACTTCGCGGCATCGATGCGGCCGGTGCCGCGCAGCTGCGCGCCGTCGGCGTCGAGCGCCATGTTCTCGAGCACCACCATGCCGTCGCGCACGGCAAAGCCGGTCGAGAAGTGCGCCCACATCGGCTCGTACTGCTGGATGAGCAGCGTCCCGCCGTTGAAGGTCATCGTGCCGTGGTACTCGGTGTCCTTCACCGCGGCGATCTCGAGGTTCGGCGCATCGAGCCCCCACGACGAGCCGAAGTCGCGCACGATGAGATGCCCGCGCGTGGCGCGCACGTTCTGGATGGTGGTGGTGACGAGCGGCGGGCCGGTGCGTGGCGGCCGCGGCGGGCCGCTCAGGCGCGGCCAGTTGTGGATGGCGTTCGGATAACTCTCGACGATGAGGCGCCAGTCGGAGATCTCGGCGCTGTCGATGAGCACTTCGCGGCCGAGGATGGCCTTCCAGGTGAGCGAGAGCTCGAGGTGCTTCGCCACCAGCCACGGGTCGTGCGCGGCGGTGATGCCGTCGACCACGAGATCGTCGATGACCAGCTGGCCGCGGCCGATGTTCACGCCGAGCCGGCCGATGTGCACCGGCCGGTCGATGAAGCGCGAGGCTTCGGCCTCGGCGCGGGCGCGGAGGACCGGGCCGACGTCCACCGTGACGATCGAGACGAGCGTCACGGCGATCGTCACGGCCGCGACGAGCCAGACGCGGCGCACGTGCGTCAGCGCGATCGACAGGCGCCGGAGCAACCCACGCGGCACGGCCTACTCCACGACGGCCAGCACCGCTCCCGCGTCGACCGACTGCCCTTCGACCACCGAGACCGACACGACCCGTCCCGCTCGGGCGGCGCGCAGCTCGTTTTCCATCTTCATCGCTTCCACCACCACGAGCCCCTGCTTCGGCTGCACCTGGTCGCCCGCCGCCACCAGCACGCGCACCACCTTGCCGGGCATCGGCGCGACGATGCGCTGCGGACCGCTGGTATCACCGGGGCCGCCGCCGCGGCGGCGCGAGCGCTCCGCGGCCACGACCTGCACGGGCAGCGTGCGGCCGTGCACCGCCACCTGCAGTTCGCCCGGCGTCCTGCCGGGTACGACGACGGCCGGCAGACTTCGGCCGGCGCCCTGCGCCGTGGTGCTGCCGACGAGCAGCGACAGCGCCTGCCCGTCCACGTCGGCGGCATGCACGTCGAACGTCTGGCCGTCCACGGTCACCCGGTAGCCGCCGCCCTGCCGCTGCAGGTGCACGGTGCGCGTCCGCTCGCCGATGACGAAGGTGTACTGCACGGTTACCTCAGCGCCTCGGCGCGGGCCTGCTGCAGCCAGCGGCTCACGGGCGCGGCCGCGGGCGCGGCCGCCACGGCCGGGGTGCGCAGCACGAGGTGCAGCGCGGCGG
>JALHON010000220.1 GCA_022842985.1 Acidobacteriota bacterium
GCGTGGTGGGTGCGTTACCGCGCCGCGCTGGCGCTCGCGCAGATTGGCGGCGAGGCCCGCGGGCGGCTGCTGCTCGTGAGCCGCGGCAGCGACCCGCTGGCGCGCGACATGTCCACGCTCGTCGCCGGCCTGTCGTCGGCGGCGGTGGTCGAGATGTCGGAGGTCTGACCGGTGTCGCCAGACCTCACCGCGTGGTTCGTGTATCTGGTGACGACGGCCGACGTCGCCATCCTCTGGTACATGCTGCTCGTCAACTCGTTCTTCGCGCTGCTGCTCGTGCTGGCGGCGCCGCAGCTCTTCGCGCACTGGCGCTTCGGCAGCGAAGACGTGCTGGCGCGCAGCCTCACGTCCTCGGCCGTGCCGCGTGTCTCCATCCTCGTGCCGGCGCACAACGAGGCGGTCACGATCGTCGACAGTCTGCGGGCGCTGCTCACGCTGCAGTATCCCTACTTCGAAGTGGTGCTCGTGAACGACGGCTCGACCGACGACACGATGCAGCGTCTGCTCGACGCCTACGACCTCTACGAAGTGCCGCCCGCGGTAATGCGCCGCCTGCGCACGGAACGCGTGAAGGCCTACTACCGCTCGAAGACGTGGACGAAGCTGCTCGTCGTGGACAAGCACAACGGCGGCAAGGCCGACTCGCTCAACGTCGGCCTCGACGCGGCGCGTTTCCCGTACGTGCTCGCCTGCGACGCCGACACGCTCATCGAGCCCGACGCGCTGCTGCGGCTGGCGCGGCCGTTCCTCTTCGACCAGAAGATCGCCGCCGTCGGCGGCACCATCCGCGTCGTCAACTCGTGCACGGTCGAGGAAGGCCGCGTCATCGACGCGCGGGTGGACAGCCGCTGGCTCTCGGGCATCCAGACGGTCGAGTACCTGCGGGCGTTCCTCTTCGGACGCCTCGGCTGGAACCTGCTCGGCGGCAACCTCATCATTTCGGGCGCGTTCGGCCTCTTCCGCCGCGACTACCTCACCGAGATCCTCGGCTACGCGACCAGCACGGTGACGGAAGACTTCGAGCTCATCGTGCGGCTGCAGCGGTATCTCAGGGAACAGGGCGCTGCCGCGAAGGTCGTCTTCATCCCCGATCCCGTGGCCTGGACGGAAGTACCGACGAGCCTCGCCGTCTTCGGCCGGCAGCGCGAGCGCTGGCACCGCGGCCTCATCTCGACGATGGTCGCGCACCGCGCTCTCATCTTCAATCCGCGCTACGGCGCCACCGGCCTCATCGCCATGCCCTACTTCCTCTTCGCCGAGCTGCTCGCGCCGGTGGTCGAGGCCGTAGGCCTCGTCATCACGGTGCTCTGCACGCTGGCCGGCGTGCTCTCGCTGCGCTTCGCGTTCTTCTTCTTCGTGGCGGCCTACCTCTTCGGCACGCTGCTGTCGCTCGCCGCCATCCTGATGGAAGAAGTCAGCTTCCACCGCTACCGCCGCCCGATGGACACGCTGCGGCTGGTGTGCTTCGCCTTCATCGAGCCGTTCGGCTACCGCCAGGTGACCGTGTGGTTCCGTCTCAAGGCGTTCGTGCGCTACGTCCAGGGCGATCATTCCTGGGGGCGGATGAAACGCGAGGGATTCGGCACCGCGCCGGCGCCCGCGACCGGAATGCGCCCCGCCGCGTGACAGGCGGGCCGGCGCCGACATACCCTGTCGTCGCATGAGCACAGCACACGACCCGGCCGAGGCCACCGCTCCCTGGACCCGTCAGCACCTCCTCGTGGCCGGCGCGGCGCTGGCCGTGGCCGCCGTGGCCGCCGTGGCCGCCGACGTGGCGGCCGACCCCAAGGTGCAGTCCCTCGTGGGCCTGCTCGTCATCCTCACGATCGCTTTCGCCGCCTCGACCGACCGCGGCGCCATCGACCGGAAGACCGTGGCCTGGGGCCTCGGCCTGCAGGTGCTCTTCGCGCTGCTCGTGCTCAAGACGACGCCCGGCCAGCAGCTCTTCATCGCGCTCGGCCAGGGCATCAACCGCCTGCTCGACTTCGCCAACGTCGGCGCCGGCTTCGTCTTCGGCCCGCTCGGCAACAAGGAGGCCTGGCCGCGCATCATGACGACGGTGCTCGGACCCGAAGGCGCGCAGTATGGCGTGATCTTCGCCTTCCAGGTGCTGCCGACGATCATCTTCATCGCCGCGCTCTTCGCCATCCTCTACTACCTGGGCGTGATGCAGTTCGTGGTGCGCCTCTTCGCCGTCGGCATGCGCCGGGTGATGAAGGCGAGCGGCGCCGAGTCGCTGAACGTCGCCGCCAGCATCTTCATGGGGCAGACGGAAGCGCCGCTCACGATCCGCCCCTACCTGCCCGAGATGACGCGGTCGGAACTCATGACGGTGATGACCTCCGGCATGGCGCACATCTCCGGCGGCATCATGGCGGCCTACATCCTCTTCGGCATCGAGGCCCGCCACCTGCTGACCGCGGTCATCATGACGGCGCCCGGCACGCTCATGATGGCCAAGATGTTCGTGCCCGAGACCGGGCAGCCGAAGACGATGGGCACGGTGTCGCTCGAGGTCGAGAAGACCGACGTGAACATCATCGACGCGGCCGGCCGCGGCACCGCCGAAGGGCTGCATCTGGCGCTCAACGTCGGCGCGATGCTCATCTCGTTCCTGGCGCTCGTCGCGATGCTCAACGCCGGACTCGGGCTCGTCGGCCTGAGCATGCAGCAGATCCTCGGCTGGGGCTTCGCGCCGCTCGCCTGGAGCATGGGCGTGCCGTGGCAGGACGCCACCACGGTGGGCAACCTGCTCGGCACGCGCATGGTGCTCAACGAGTTCGTCGCCTACTCGCAGCTCGGGCCGCTCAAGGACGTGCTCGACCCGCGGTCGTTCACGATCGCCACCTTCGCGCTCTGCGGCTTTGCCAACTTCAGCTCGATCGGCATCCAGATCGGCGGCATCGGCGCGCTCGCGCCCAACCGGCGCCATGACCTGGCGCGCCTCGGCATCCGCGCGATGGTGGCCGGCACGCTCGCCAACTTCGTCACGGCGACGATTGCGGGGTTCCTGCTGTGACCACCACTCTCTTCCTGCTGCTGGCCTACTCGGCCGGCATCATCGGCCTCGGCCTGTGGATCGGCCGCAAGGTCCGCACGGCTGAGGGGTTCTTCGTGGCCGGGCGATCGCTCGGCCCGGGCCTCGTCTTCTCGACGATGCTCGCGGCGAACATCGGCGCCGGCTCGACCGTGGGCGCGACCGGCCTCGGCTACCGCGACGGCCTCTCCGCCTGGTGGTGGGTGGGCTCGGCCGCCATCGGCTCGATCGCCCTGGCCTTCTGGATCGGGCCGGCCATCCACCGCATCACCGTGCGCCACAACCTGCGCACGGTGGGTGACTACCTCGAGCACCGTTTCGGTCCCACGGAACGTGTGCTCATCGGCCTGCTGCTGTGGGTGGGCGCCCTCTTCATCCTGAGCGGCCAGCTCATCGCGCTGGCGTGGATCCTCGGCGTCGTCGCCGGCGTGCCGAAGCTCTGGGGCTGCATCATCGGCGGCGTCGTCGTGACCACCTACTTCGCCGCCGGCGGCCTGCTCACGTCGGCCTGGGTGAACCTGGTCCAGCTCGTCGTGAAGCTTGCCGGCCTCGGCATCGCGCTGCCCTTCGCCTGGGCGGCGGCCGGCGGCTGGCCGGCCATCGAAGCGCTGCAGCCCACCGAGACGTACTGGGGCTTCATGCGCGGCGGCGCCTCGGGCTGGGTCTATCTCGCGATGCTCGCGCCGGCGTTCGTCGTGTCGCCCGGCCTGCTGCAGAAGGTCTACGGCGCGCGTGACGCGTCGGCAGTGCGCTGGGGTGTGGGCCTGAACGCGCTCGGCCTCTTCCTCTACGCGATCGTCCCCGTCGGCATGGGGATGATCGCGCGCGTGCGCTTCCCGGAGCTCGCCTCACCGGAACTCGCGCTGCCCACGCTGCTCCTCCAGGGTGTGCCGCCCGCCATCGGCACCCTGGGCCTCGCGGCCGTGTTCTCGGCCGAGATCAGCGCCGCCGATGCCGTGCTCTTCATGCTCACGACGTCGGTCACGCGCGATCTCTACTCGCGCTTCATCGACACGTCGGCGGATGAGCGCAAGCAGCTCCTCGTGGCGCGTGTTGCCGCCGTGGGCCTTGGCGCCGCCGCGGTCGTGCTGGCGATGACGGCCGAGTCGGTCATCGCCGCGCTCAGCATCTTCTACACGCTCATGGGCGTGGGCCTCTTCGTGCCGATCCTCGCCGGGCTCTTCATCCCGCGCGCCAGCTCGGCCGGCGCCGTCGCCTCGACGGTCTGCGGTGTGCTCGGCGTGCTCGCCGTGCAGACGTTCGGCCACCCCGGTCCGTCGTGGATGACACCGGCCATCTGGGGCCTGCTCGCCGCCGTGGCCGCGATGGCCGTGTCGCTCGTGGTCGTGCCGCCGCCGGCAGCCGGACGAACTCAGTGACGAACGGCGTGATGGGCGGCGCCGCACGCGACGACGCCTGATCTAAGCTCGCCTCCATGGCGACACGGCGCACGTTCCTCACGACGTCGGCGATGGCGGCCGGCGCCCTCGGCCTCGGCGGTCGGCTCGAACTCGGCGCCTCTCTCGCGGCGCAGCCGCGCAGCGGCAGGCCGCTGCGCATCCTCATCCTCGGCGGCACCGGCTTCATCGGGCCGCACCAGGTGCGCTACGCCGTCGAACGCGGCCATCAGGTCACGCTCTTCAACCGCGGCAGGACCAATCCCGGGCTCTTCAAGGACCTGCGCGGCATCGAGGAGCGGATCGGCGACCGCGCGCCGACGCCCGGCAGCTACGCCTCCCTCGCCACCGGCGAGTGGGACGTCGTCATCGACAACCCGACCACGCGGCCGCGCTGGGTGCGTGAAGCCGCGGCGGCGGTCAAGGGACGCGCCGGTCAGTACATCTTCATCTCGACGATCTCGGCCTACGCGGCCAACGACACCCCGGGGGCCGACGAGACGGCCGCGCTCGCCACGACCACCACGCCCGACATCGAGGACGGCCCGCAGTTCGGTCCGCTCTACGGGCCGCTCAAGGCCCTCGCCGAGCAGGAAGCGCAGAAGGCCTTTCCCGGCCGCGCCACCATCATCCGCCCCGGCCTCATCGTGGGCGTCGGCGATGCCACCGACCGTTTCACCTACTGGCCGGTGCGCATCGCGCGCGGCGGCGAGGTGCTGGCGCCGCCGGCGGACCATCCGGTGCAGTTCATCGATGCGCGCGATCTGAGCGAGTGGGTCATCCGCTGCGCCGAGCAGCAGGTCTACGGTGTGTTCAACGCCACCGGTCCGGCCGCCCGCTTCACCGTGCGCGAGATGCTGGAGCGCACGCGCGCCGCGCTCGGCGCGCAGGCCACCTTCACACACGTGACGAGTGCGTTCCTCGAAGCCCGGAAGGTAGACCCGTGGAGCGACCTGCCCGTGTGGGTGCCGCCCGAAGGCGAGCTGGCCGGCTTCACGCAGCGCAGCATCGCGAAGGCGCTCGCCGCCGGACTCACCTTCCGTCCGTTCGAAGACACCGTGAAGGCGACGATGGCGTTCTACGCGGCACAGAGCGACGAGCGGAAGGCGCAGCTGCGCGCCGGCCTCGCCGCCGACCGCGAGGCCGCAGTGCTGGCGGCGTGGAAGGCGCGCGGGTAGCGCTCAGGCGCGCACGGGCAGGTCGAACACCGATTCGTCGTTGACGCCGCCGACTGGCACGACGACGTTCAGCTGCCACTGCGTGCCGGCACCGGTCTGCGGGCTGATGTTCGTGGGCTCGCCCGATGCCGGCAGAGGCAGCCGGAGCGGCAGACCGATGTTTGGATGGATTGTCCCTGCACGAGTCGTCCAGGTGGTTTCCCACAGGGTCGTGATGTCAGAGCGGCCGTTGGAGTTGCGCATCGAGGGTAACTTGCGAATCTGGATGCAGCGGAGATGACAGGTCAGCTCGCCGTCTGGCGTGCGCGTGCCGGTCGGGAACAACGTGACATCGAACGGAAGGCCCAGCACCCCGCCGCTGCCGGGCACGTCGAGCTGCCAGCTGCCGAATGACGCCAACCGGAGCAGGAAGCGTCCGCCGAAGAACGCGAGCGTCAGCCCGACCAGCACGAACGGCGAGATGAAGGCGTAGACGAACCAGCGGTCACGGCCGGCCCGCCACATCGCGCTGATGTAGATGCCCATGATGGCCAGCGTGATGAAGCCGGCCATCAGCATGCCCGCGTACATCAGCGGCCCGTGCGATTTGATGCGCATCTGTCGCCCAACGCCCCGCGGCGCTCACGGGCTACGGTTTCGGCTTCGCGGCCGACTGTTTCCGCGTGTCCGGCACGAAGTACTTCTTCGCCGGCATCGCCACCTTCGGCAGCGACGCCTTGTCCATCACCGCACCCGCCTCGATGATCCCGTTGGCGTTGAGCAGGAACGCGGTCAGGGCGTAGACCTCGTCGTTCGTGAGCGAGCCGGGCGCCGTCGTGGGCATGGCGCGGCGGATGTAGTCGAACACGGTCGTCGCATAGGGCCAGTAGTTGCCGATCGTGTGCGGCACCTTCGGGTCCGCGGCGAACGGAAAGCCGTCGCCCGGCACGCGGCCCACGAGCACGTCGTTGGGCCCTTCCTTGCCGGTCGGGCCGTGGCACTGCGCGCACTTCGAGGCATAAATCGTGGCGCCGGCGGCTGACGTGCCCGAGCCCGCCGGGAGGCCGGTACCATCCGGCCGCACGTCGATGTCGAGGGCCGCAATCTCGGCCGGCGTGGCCGCCCGGCCGATGCCGTAGCGCGCGGGTGGCTGCGCGAGCGCCTGGCCGGCCGCCGTGAGGAGGAGCGCCGCGAGGACGCCACGACGAATCACGCGAGTCATGCCCACGACTCCTCCTTGTAGATGACCTTGCCATCGGCCTGCACCACCCAGCCGGTGATCGGATTGAGGTGATACGTCGCCGTGCCTGGTCCGCGCTGCGCGAGCAGCTCGGCCTTCGTGGGCTGCATGTAGCCGGTCTCGTCCACGGCGCGGCTCATGAGCACGGCCTCGCCGCCGGTCCACTGCCACATGTGGCGGAAGCGTGTGTGCGCGAGCGGCAGCACCGGCTCCTGCAGCTGCGCGGGCGCCCACGTCTTGCCGCCATCGGTCGAGATGTCCACGCGTGCGATCCGCCCCGCGCCCGTCCACGCGATGCCGGTGATCTCGACCCAGCCGCGTTCGAGGCGGTTCGGAAACGCCGGCGCGGTGATGAGCGAGCGCGCGTCCATGCGGAAGCTGAACTGACGCGACGTGCCGTTGGCGAACGGCTCGGTGTACTTGGAGGTCTCTTCACGCGTCATGAAGGGCGCGTCGGCGACTTCGATGCGCCGCAGCCACTTCACGCTGGCGTTGCCTTCCCAGCCCGGCAGGAAGAGACGCGCCGGGTAGCCCTGCTCCGGACGCAGCGCTTCGCCGTTCTGTCCGAACGCGATGAGCGCGTCGTCGAGGGCCTTCTCGATCGGCACGCTGCGCGTGAGCACGGCGGCATCCGCGCCTTCCGCCAGCAGCCAGCGGGCGCCGCTGCGGACGCCCACCTCGCGCAGCAGGGTCGAGAGGCGCACGCCCGTCCACTCACTCGTGCTCGTGAGGCCGGCGAGCATGCCCGGCGTGGTCTCGGGCCCGGCCGTGCGGCCGAGATTGCCCGAACACTCCAGGAAATAGATCTGCGAGTGCGTCGGGAAGCGCTTCAGATCGGCCAGCGTGAAGATCGTCGGCCGGTCGACCATCCCGTGGATGAGCAGCGAATAGGTCTCCGGCGCGATCGTGGGCACACCGGCGTGGTGCCGCTCGAAGTGCAGGTCGGAGGGCGTGATGATGCCCATCAGATCCTGGTGCGGCGTACTCGAGACCGCCTGCCCGCGGACGATACGCTGCACGCGGGCCGGGGCCGCGCGGTCTCCCACCGCGCGCGGGCCGG
>JALHON010000221.1 GCA_022842985.1 Acidobacteriota bacterium
GCCGGCGACGGCGTGCCCTTCCACGGCATTCCCGCGGACGTGCCGGCAGGCGCCGCCGAGACGCTGCGCACGGCCGCCAACATGCCGCTCGCGCCGGCGACGCGCGAGGCCTTCCTGCGCGCCGTCGAGCAGCTGCGCGCGGCCGGCGCCACCGTGCTCGTCGACGACACGATACTGCCGGTGGACTTCGCGCGCACCGCGAGCCGCGTCGCCACCTACGCCTACATGCGGGATGGCACGGAGCGCTTCCTCGGCACGTTCGGTCCGCCGGCGTATCGCACGGCCGACGCCTATCTCGCCGCCGTCGGCGCGCCGCTCTTCACGTCGTCCATCGGCACCGAGGATCACTTCCGCCTGCTCGGCGGTGTGCGTATCGACCAGCGGCTCTTCGCCACCGACCCGAATGCCGAGCGCGACTACCACGCGCCGCGCCGTGCGACGCTCGCCGCGTATCTCGAACCGCTCGATCGCCTGACACTCGACGGCTACGTCTATCCCGCCATCCAGATGCCGCCGCCCGACGAGACGATGCCGCAGGATGGGCGCCTGAGCGAAGGGCCGCACTCCGCCACGAGCTGGGTGAACATGATCGGCGTGCCGGCCATCGTGGTGCCGGCCGGCGCCTATCCGAACGGACTGCCGTTCGGTCTCGAATTCTCGGGCCGGCCCTGGAAGGACGGCGACCTGCTCGGCATCGTGCAGGCGTGGGAGACGATCGGGGCGCGCCGCGTGCCGCCGACGCTCGTGGACCACGGCCTGCTGCCGACGACGCCGGCACGCGTCCGGTAACGCACGCCGGGACGCCGGTCGCGCGCGGGTCGCTCCACGTGCGACAGATCGTCGCACCAGCCGACTCCGCGACAGAACGTCGCACGACGACCGACGATCCGGGCGACAGACTGCCCGGATGCGTCTTCCGCTCCGCCCGTGGTCGTTCCCGCGTCGCCTCGCGTTCGCTACCCTGTTCATCGTCACGTCCGTGCTGACGGCACGGGCCCAGGAAACCATCAACTACGCGTCGGTCGCTGGCCGCGTCGTGGATACCCAGGGCGCGAGCGTGCCCGGGGCCATGGTGGTGGCGCACCATCTCGACACCGGCGTGAAGGCCGAGGCCACGACGGATGACGGCGGACGGTACCGGTTTCCATACCTCCGCGTCGGCCCCTACGAGATCTCGGCCTCGATGATCGGCTTCGCCGCTGCGACGCGCCGCCTCACCCTCACCCTCGGCGCCGCCTTCGATCTGCCGTTCACACTCGACGTGGCTGGCGTGGCATCGTCGGTCAGCGTGACGGCGGATGCGCCGGTGCTCGAATCGGCCCGCAGCCAGATTGCGGCCACCGTCTCCGAACGTGAGATCAGCGCCCTGCCGCTCAACGGCCGGCAGTTCCTCGACATCGCCCTGCTCGCGCCTGGTGTGGCGCCGCCCAACATCAACAGCACGCAGCTCTTCGCCGAGACCTCGGCGGTACCGGGCGTGGGCCTCTCGGTGGGGAGCCAACGCAATCTCTCGAACAGCTTCATCGTGGACGGCCTGTCGGCGAACGACGACGCCGCCGGCCTGAGCGGCATGCCGTACGGCGTCGATGCCGTCGAGCAGTTCCAGGTCGTGACCTCGGGCGGTCAGGCGGAACTGGGCCGCGCGCTCGGCGGCTACGTGAACGTAGTCACGCGCAGCGGCACGAACCAGCCGCGCGGCACCGCGTATGGCTTCTTCCGCGACGACGCCTTCAATGCCGCGAATGCCCTCTCGCGCACGACGCTGCCGATGTCGCAGCAGCAGTATGGCGGCAGCCTCGGCGGCCCGATCCGCCGCGGCCGCACCTTCTATTTCGCCAACGCCGAACGCCGCAATCTCGACCAGACGGGCTTCGTCACCATCAGCGCCACGAACGCCGACATCATCAACGCCAGGCTGCAGGCCGTGGGGTATCCGGGCGCGCTGGTCACGACCGGCATCTACGACAACCCGGTGCGCAGCCTGAACGTGCTTGGCAAGGTGGACCACGCCTTTTCGGGCCGCGATCAGATGAGCCTGCGCTACAGCCTCTACGACGTGTCGTCCGAGAACTCGCGCGGCGCCGGCGGCCTGAGTGCACCGTCGGCCTCGGCCGGCCTCGACAACCTCGACCAGGCGCTGGCCTTCGGCAACACGCTCACGATCGGCAGTCGCACGGTGAACGAAACGCGCGTCCAGGTGACGCGCAGCCACCTCGACGCCCTGCCGTCTGACCGCATCGGCCCGGCCGTGAACATCGCCGGCGTCGCCGCGTTCGGCACACTCTCGGGCAGCCCGCAGGGTCGCCGCAACACGATGGTGCAGGCCGTGACGAACCTGTCGCAGCAGCGCGGCGCCCACGCGCTGCGCGCCGGCGTGGACGTGCTCTACAACGACGACTCGATCACCTTCCCGCGCGCCACCCGCGGCTCCTACGCGTTCTCGTCGCTCGCGAACTTCCTGAGCGGCACCTACAACAACCTCGGCTTTTCGCAGAACTTCGGCACCACCGTGGTCGATCAGGGCAACCTGAATCTCGGGCTCTTCGCGCAGGACGAGTGGAGCGTCACCCCGTCGCTCACACTCAACCTCGGCCTGCGCTACGACCTGCAGGACCTCGAGAGCATCGACCTCGATGGCAACAACGTGTCGCCGCGGGCCGGCTTCGCGTGGACGCCAGGCGCCGCACGCCGGCTGGTCGTGCGCGGCAGCGCCGGCCTGTTCTTCGACCGCGTGCCGCTGCGCGCGCTCGCCAACGCGCTGCTCTCGGCCGGCAACACGACGGACCTCGCAAACCTGCGGCAGACGGGCATCAGCCTGTCGCCCACGCAGGCCGGGGCGCCGGTGTTCCCGAACATCCTCTCGGGCGCGGTCGCGAGCACCGCCCTGCCCAACATCACGACGATGCAGCGCGACCTGCAGAACGCGTATTCGCGCCAGGCCAGTCTCGAGGTCGAGCAACAGGTCGGCCAGCGCGGCACGGTGAGCGTGGGCTATTCGTATCTGCGTGGCGACGGGCTGCTGCTCGCGATCAACCAGAACGTGCCGTCGTGTGTGGCCGCGGGCACCAACAACGGCTGCCGTCCTGTCGCCACCTACGGCAACAACAGCCAGTACTCCTCGGACGGCCGCTCGACGTATCACGCGCTGCTCGTGTCCTTCACCGAACGGCCCAGCACGTGGAGCTCGGTGCGCGCGAGCTACACGCTGTCGAAGGCCGAGAACAACCTCGGCGAGTTCTTCTTCAGTGGCCCGATCGACCCCTTCGATCTCGACAAGGACTGGGGCCGCGCCGACAACGACCGCCGCCACCTGTTCGTCCTGACCGGCAGCCTGAACACGCCGATGTCGGCCGCCACGACACCGTGGCAGCACCTGACGCACGGCTTTCAGGTGAGCACGATGCTGCAGGCCTATTCGGCTGCGCCCTTCAACATCACCTCGGGCGTCACGACCATCCAGGGCACGGCCGGCCGGCCGATCGTGAACGGCGAGTTCATCGGCCGCAATACGGGCGTCGGCGACGAGTTCTTCAGCCTCAACGTGCGGCTGAGCCGCGTCTTCGACCTGCCCGGGGCGGCGAGCCTCGAAGCGAGCGCCGAGGCGTTCAACCTGACGAACGCCGTGAACGAGACCGCGCGCAACGGCAACTTCGGCAGTGGCGCGTATCCGGCCTCGCCGTCGGCGACCTTCAATCAGGTGACGGCTGTGGGCGATCCGCGCAGCTGGCAGTTCGCCCTGCGCGTCCGCTTCTGAGGTGGCTGCCTCCGCCGCTAGACGCTGTCGCGCCTGTCGAGCACGAGCGCCGTATCGAGCAGCGCCTGGGCGCCGCGCACGCAGTCGTCCCAGCGCGTGAACTCACGCGGCGAATGGCTGATGCCGCCGACGCTCGGCACGAAGATCATGCCCATCGGACACAGCCCGGCGATCATCTGCGCGTCGTGCCCGGCGCCGCTCGGCAGGACGCGCGACTGCAGATCGCGCCGCGCCGCCGCGGCCTGAATCGCCGCCATCACGCCGGCGTGTGCCGGAGCCGGCGGATTCGTCGAGGCCAGCCGCAGATCGATCGTGGTGCGCGTGTCGCGGGCGATCGCGGCCGCCTCGGCGCGCAGGGCCTCGCCGAGGCCGTCGAGCACGCGCGGCGACAAATCGCGGAACTCGACGCTGAGCACCACCTTGCCCGGGACGACGTTGGGCGAGTTCGGCTGCACGTCGAGACGGCCGACCGTGCCCACCTGGCGGCCCTGGCGGGCAGCGGCCACGCGCCGCACCGCCAGCACGAGCTGCGAGGCGGCGACGAGCGCGTCCTGACGCGCGTCCATCGGCGTGGTGCCGGCATGGTTGGCCATGCCCTCGATCGTCACGTCGTAGCGGTGGATGGCGACGATGCCTTCGACGACGCCGATGGGCACGCCGGCCGTGTCGAGTGTGCCGCCCTGTTCGATGTGGAGCTCGACATAGGCGTGCCAGGCTCCAGGCCGCGCGACGGCCGTCTCGATGCGGTCGGGATCTCCGCCGATGCGGCGCAGCGCCTCGCGCCGGGTCATGCCGTTCCACTCCTGATCGAGGTCCCCGGCCTTGAGATCGCCGCCGACGATGCGGCTGCACGCGGTGCCGCGGCCGAACGCCGTGCTTTCTTCGTGCGCCCAGACTACGAGTTCCAGGGGATGGGTGGTCGTGACGCCCGCCGACGCCACGGCCTGCAGCACGTCGAGCGCGGCCAGCGTGCCGAGATCGCCATCGAAGTTGCCGCCGTTCGGCACCGAGTCGATGTGCGAACCGATGAGAATCGGCGGCGCATCCGCCCGCCCGCCGGTGCGCGCGAAGATGTTGCCGGCGGCATCGAGACGTGGTGTGAGTCCGGCGCCGCGGATCTCGTCGAGCAGCCACGCGCGAGCGGCGACATCGGCGTCCGAATAGGCCACGCGGCTCACGCCATCGGCAAAGGAGCCGCCGGCGGGCCGGCCGAACCGACTGAGTCCTTCGAGGCGGCGCCGCAGGCGGGTGGCGTCGATCGTGCCCTCGCCGGCCTGCGCCGCGAGCGCCGGCGCCATAGCCCGGGTGAGCGTGACGCCGGTGGTCCACAGGAACTCGCGTCGGCTGGGCATGTGCCGATTATCCGTCCGTGGCCGCACGAATCCGGCCCCATAATCTCGGGCAGAGCTTCCCGCTGAGATGACCTTCGCCGTCACCGCGCGCACGGTTGCCAATCGTCTGGCCGCGGCATTGCTGCTCGGGGCCCTGGGCCGCGTGCTGCTGCTGAACGCCCCGGACATCGCCGACGGCCTCGCGCTGCGGCTCGACGAGGCGGTGTCGCTCTTCGCCGCGATGAGCCTCGGCGGCCCGTGGGGCGCCGTGGCCTCGCTCACCGCCACGGTCGGCACGCCCGCACCGGCCTACAGCGCCCTGCTGGCGATCGAAGCGCTGCTCGTCGGCGTGGCCGTGCGGCGCGGCGCCGCGCCGGTGCTGGCGACGGCGACCTACTGGCTGCTGGTCTACGCCGTCTTCGGCTCAGGGCTCGTGACCCCGCCGCCCACCGGCCTCGATCCGCGGCTCCTCATCGCCAAGCAGCTCGTGAACGGCACGCTCTGCGCCGCGCTGGCGCAGTTGCTGCTCGTCGCCCCCGGAGTGCGGGCGCTGTTCCGCGCCACCCTCGCCAGCCGCGCCGCCGTGCCGCTGCGCGCGCAGATTGCGCGGGCGATCGTGCCCGTGTCGACGATCCCGGTCATCCTGCTCGGCCTCGGCCTCGGCACGATGTACGCCCGCGACCTCGTCACCGGCGGCACGAACGACCTGGCGACGCGGGCGACGACGACGGCCACGCGCCTGGCCGACTACGTGGCCGCCGCCGAGGGTGACGTGCGGACGCTGGCCGGACAGCTCTCGGTGCGGCCGTCGGCCGGCGCGGAGCTGGACCAGACGCTCGCGCTCCACCACACGGGCTCGACCAGCTTCGCCACCATGCTCGTGAGCGATGCCGCCGGCGGCATCCTGGCGGCGTCGAGCCGGCTCGAATCGGCCGTGCCGCGCCCGGCCGGCGGACTGCCGCCGATTGCCGATCGCGCCTACTTCACCGAACCGGCCCGGACCGGCCAGGCCTTCCGCAGCGAGGGCTTTCTCGGCCGCGGCTTTACGGCCGAGCCGATCCTCGTCTTCAGCGCGCCATACACGTCGGGCAACAGCGCGTTCGCGGGTGTCGTGCAGGGCGCCCTGAACCTGCGGTCCTTCAGCGCATGGCTCGATCAGTCCCTGGCCGAGACCTCGACGTCCGCGGTCGTCCTCGACCGCGCCGGGCAGGTCATCGCCTCCACCGGACCGAATGCCGCCGCGCTGCTCGCGAACGTCCGCGATCTGGCCTGGATCGGCGCGACGGGCACGCAGGCGGTCACGGAGTTCAGCGAAGCCGCGAGCGAACCGGGCCTCCGCCCGGCGCGCCACGTCGCGGTGCGCCGCGACGTGCCGTCGCTCGGCTGGCAGGTGCACATCCGCCGCCCGGTGGCGGCCATGCAGGCGCCGCTCGTGCCCTTCTACATGCTCACGGCGGGCTGGCTGCTGGTCTGCATGCTGCTCGCGACGCCACTCGCATCCCGGGTGTCGCGCCGCATCACGCAGCCGATCGAGCTGCTGGCGCAGACCGCGGAAGGGATCGGCCGCGGCCACGCCGTGACGCAGCCGGTGCTGCCGGCCGACGCGCCGGCCGAAGTGGCGTCGCTGCAGCGGGACATCGCCGCCATGGTCGAGCGCCTCGACGAGTCGGTGGCCATGCTCGATCAGAAAGTGCGCGAGCGCTCCGCCGAGCTGGCGGCCGTGTCGGCGCGCAGCGACACGCTCTTCCGGGCGGCGAGTGACGGCATGCTCGTGGTCGATCCCGAGGGCCGGGTCATCGAAGCCAACGACGCGGCGTGCCGGATGCTCGGCTACACGCACGAGGAGTTCGTGGCGCAGCGCCTGACCGATCTCGAAGACGGCGCGTCGCCGGTCGAGCGGCAGCGCCGCGCCGACCAGCAGGCGCGCACCGGCGCGACGCGGTTCGAGACCACGCTGCGCACGAAGAGCGGCGTGGCGCTGCCCGTGGACGCCGTGGTGACGGCGATGCCGAGCGGCGGCGGCCGCGCGTTCGTCGGTGTGCGCGACATCTCGGAGCGCCGGCGCGCCGAGAGCGAACGCGCGCAGCTCGAGTCGCGGCTGCGCCAGTCGCAGAAGATGGAAGCCATCGGCACGCTCGCCGGCGGCATCGCCCACGACTTCAACAACATCCTCATGCTCATCACCGGCAGCGCCGACCTGGCGACCGCCGACATTCCGGACGGCCATCCGGCGCGGCCGATGCTCGACCAGATCGTGCGCGCGGCGCAGCGGGCCGAAGCGCTCGTCCGCCAGATCCTCGCCTTCAGCCGCCGCCGCGACGAGCAGCGCGACGTCGTGGCGCTCGGCCCCATCGTGACGGAAGCCGTGTGCATCCTGCGCTCGACGCTGCCGGCGATGATCGAGATCCGCACCCACATCGACGACGGCCTGCCGCCCGTGCAGGCCGACGCCGTGCAGCTCCACCAGGTGCTGATGAACCTCGGCAGCAACGCCGCCCACGCGATGCGCGAGGGCGGCGGCGTGCTCACGATCGACGTCACGCGCGACACCGCGCCCGGCCTCAGCCGCCCCGGGATCTGTCTGACGGTGAGCGATACCGGCAGCGGCATGGATACCGCCACACTCGACCGTGTCTTCGAGCCGTTCTTCACGACGAAGCCGGCCGGCATCGGCACGGGCCTCGGGCTGGCGGTGGTGCACGGCATCGTGACGGCGCACGGCGGCAGCATCGAGGCCTCGAGCACGCTGTCGCAGGGCACGGCCATCCGCATCACGCTGCCGGCGGCGCCGGCCGGTGCCA
>JALHON010000222.1 GCA_022842985.1 Acidobacteriota bacterium
CCGTCGCCAGCGCGGCGTCGTCGGCGGCCGGCACGGCGCCGGCGGCCAGTTCGACGGCGGCGGCCAGCCGCCGCGGATCGAGGTGTTCGAAGGTTGGAGACATCGGCGCGCCGAGGAGTGTATCCCGAGGCCGGAGCGCTGCGAGGCCCGAATATACTAGCGGGATGTCTCCCGCCACCATTCTCGTCGTTGACGACGAACAGTTGATCCGCTGGACGCTCCGCGAGCGGCTCACGGCGAGCGGCTACGACGTCGTGGAAGCGGGCTCGGGCGCCGATGCGCTGGCCGCGTTCGGTGATGCCATCGACCTCGTGCTGCTCGACTTCAAGCTGCCCGATACCGACGGGCTGCAGGTGCTGCGCCAGCTCAAGGAGCAGCAGCCCACCGTCCCGGTCATCCTGCTCACGGCCTTCGCCTCGATCCAGACCGCCGTCGAAGCCATCAAGCAGGGCGCCTACGACTACGCCAAGAAGCCGTTCGAGTTCGAGCAGCTCCTGCTGACGATCGGCAAGGCGCTCGAGACGAGCCAGCTCCGCCGCGAAGTCAAGGCGTTGCGCGCCCGCGACAGCGAACCCCACGCGTTCGACCGCGTCATCGGCGAGTCGCCGGCGATCAGCGCCGTCAAGACCGTGATGGCCAAGGTGGCGGCGAGCCCGGCCTCGACCGTGCTGCTGCAGGGCGAGACCGGCACCGGCAAGGACCTGGCCGCGAAGGCCATCCACTACAACAGCGACCGCGCGGCGCGCCCCTTCGTCAACATCACCTGCTCGGCGCTCCCCGAGCATCTGCTCGAGAGCGAGCTCTTCGGCCACGAACGCGGCGCCTTCACCGACGCCCGCCAGCAGAAGCGCGGGCTGTTCGAAACGGCCGCCGGCGGCACCATCTTCCTCGACGAAATCGGCGAAATGAGCCCGACGCTCCAGGCCAAGCTGCTGCGCTTCCTCGAAGAGAAGACCTTCAAGCGGGTCGGCGGCCTGAGCGATCTCAAGGTCGACGTGCGCGTCATCGCCGCCACGCACCGCAATCTCACGCAGTCGGTACGCGAGGGCAAGTTCCGCGAAGACCTCTACTACCGGCTCGGCGTCATGCCGATCACGCTGCCGCCGCTGCGCGAACGCACGGGCGACGTGGCGCTGCTCGTCGACCACTTCGTGCGCGCCTTCAACCGCGAGTTCAAGAAGAACGTCAAGAGCGTCGCGCCGGCCGCGCTCAAGGCGCTCGACGCCTACAGCTGGCCGGGCAACGTGCGCGAACTGCGCAACGCCGTCGAGCGCGCCATGCTGCTCGCCGAGGGTGACGTCCTCGGCCCCGAACACTTCTCGATGCTGGCCGCGCCGACCCCCATCACCTCGGGCTTCACGCTGCCGCTCGAAGGGGTGAACCTCGAGATGCTCGAACGCGATCTCGTGGTGCAGGCGCTGCAGCGCGCCCAGGGCAACCAGACGCAGGCGGCGCAGCTGCTCGGCATGAACCGCGATCAGATCCGTTACCGGCTCGAGAAGTTCGGCCTCGACAAGCTCGGGCGGCCGATGAGCGACGAGAAGCCGGCCTAGACGGCCACCGCCGCGGCGCGGCCGGGGAGGAATCTTCCCCGGCCTCACGCGGACAACTGCCCGTCGCACGCCCCGGCGGCGGCGTTCCACCCGGAAAGGGCGCGGATCGCCACTCGGCACGACCGTTGCTCTCCTGCAGGCCGGGACGATGTCCATGGCGAATGTCATTGTGGCGGACGACGAAGACCTGCTCCGGTGGGCGCTCGTCCAGCGCCTCCGGCGCGACGGCCACGAGGTGGGCGAAGCCGGCGACGGCGCCGCGGCCATCGATGCGGTGGCGGCGGCCGCGCCGCGCGCGGTGGTGCTGCTCGACGTGAAGCTGCCCGACATGACCGGGCTCAGCGTGCTCAAGGCCATCCGCGAGCGCCGGCCCGACGTGACGGTGGTGATGATGACCGCCTACTGGGCCAGCGACGCGCTCGCTGAAGCCCGGCGCCTCGGCGTGCGCGATCTGCTCGCCAAACCTGTGGACCTCGACCGCGTGGCTGCCACGGTCATGGCGGCGAAGGAGATCGGCACATGTTGACTCTCACCCGCGTCCTCTGCCCGACCGACTTCTCCGAGGTCTCGGCCAAGGCCGAGGCCTACGCGGTCGCACTTGCCGAACACTACGACGCCTCGCTGCACCTGCTGCACGTCGATCCGCCGATGCCGATCATGGCGCCCTACGGCGAGATCCCGGTCGATGTCCGCCTGTTCGAGGAACAGCGCGAACAGGCGCTCGCCGACCTCGCGGCCGCCGGCGATCGCGCCCGCGCCCGCGGCGTGGATACGGCAACCTCGGTGCGCGGCGGGCATCCCGCGCGCGAAATCCTCGCCGTGTGCGAGGAGCAGGCCGCCGACCTGCTCGTGCTCGGCACCCATGGCCGGGGCGGCGTGGAACATCTGCTGCTCGGGTCGGTGGCCGAGAAGATCGTGCGGAAGGCGCCGTGCCCCGTGATGGTCGTACCGCCGGCCTCGCAGCCCGAAACCGGTGCCCTCTTCTCACGCATCCTGTGCCCCGTCGATGGCTCGGCGGCCTCGCAGGACGCGGTCACCTTCGCGCTGTCGCTCGCCCGCGAAACCGACGGCGAGCTCACGCTGCTCTACGTGGTGGAGCCGGTGCCCGCCTCCGGCGAGTTCGGCGCCCTCGACGTCGAGGAATACCGCCGGCTCGGCGAGGCCCACGCGAAGACGGTGCTCGCCGCCGCCGTGCCGTCCGAGGTGCGCGAGTGGTGCCGGGTGCACGAACAGGTCAGCCTCGGCAAGCCGAGCGAACGCATCGTCGAGGCCGCCCGGACCGGCCAGGCCGACGTCATCGTCATGGGCGTGCGCGGCCGCGGCGCCATCGACCTCATGGCGTTCGGCTCGACCACGAACGACGTCATCCGGCGCGCCGGCTGCCCGGTGCTGGCCGTGCATCCCAAAGCCGCGGACCGCCGCCGGCCCGGCACGGCGCCGGCCGTCGCGCCCGCCTGACCGAACGAGGCCCGCGCCATGAGCACGATTGCGCTCCGTCACATCCTGGTGCCCACCGACTTCAGCGACTGCTCGGCCGCCGCCGTCCGCTACGGTCTGGCGCTCGCCGAGCGCTTCGACGCGCACCTGCATCTGCTGCACGCCGTCCAGAGTCCGTTCGACCAGCCGTGGGCGGCCGAGGTCTACGCCGTCTCGCAGGCCGACTTCGAGAAGACGGCGCGCGAGGAGTCCGACACGCAGCTGGCGAGACTGCTCGCGGAGTCGGGCCGCACGGCGGCGCAGGTCACCTGCGTCACCACCATCGGCGCGCCGTTCCTCGCCATCATCACCTACGCGAAAGAGGAGCCCATCGACCTCATCGTGATGGGCACGCACGGCCGCGGGCCGGTGGCCCACCTGCTCATCGGCAGCGTGGCGGAGAACGTGGTGCGCAAGGCGCCCTGCCCCGTGCTGACCGTGCGTCACCCGGAACACGAATTCATCGCGCCATGACCGCCCGGAGGCTCCCATGACCGCACCGCTGACCGTCGGGGATGTGATGACACGCGGCCCGTGGGTCATCGACGACGACGCGCCCCTGCGTCAGGCCCGCAGTCTCATGGTGGACCACGAGATCCATCATCTGCCGGTGGTCCGCCGCGGCGCGCTCGTCGGCATGCTGAGTGACCGCGACGTGAAGCGGGCGCTCGATCCGGACCTCGGCCTGCCGCCCGAAGACGAACTCTTCGTGCGCGACGTCTGCACCTTCGACGCCTACTCGGTGCCGCCCGGTGAGCCGCTCGAACAGGTGCTGCGGGCGATGGCCGCGCGGCACATCGGTTCGGCCCTCGTCATCGACGACGGCCGGGTGCTCGGCATCCTCACGTCCAGCGACGCCTGCCGCCTCTTCGCGGACTTCCTGCAGGCGGCCAGCCGGCCGTCGTCCCTCGCCCACTCCTGACCCCGCTCGGGCGGCGTGCCCGTGCGACGGACCGCGTCCCACCGCGGTCCGTTCGTGCGTACGTCGTGGCGCCAGCCGTACGCGACACCGGCGGACCCGCTGACCGCGAGTCCGCCGGCAGTGCGTGACGCGCCTGGCGCCTACCGGGCGTCCGGATTGGCGAGCCGCTCGAAGAGCGCGGCGATCCGGGCCCGGGCGGTGGTGAGCCGCTCATCGAGCTGGTCGTAGACGAACGCGTGACCGGCCTGCGTCGCTTCGATGATCGGCACCTCGGCCTGTTGCGCGGCCTGCTCGAGCGACGCGCGGCGGGCCTTGTCCTTCACCCGCGCGATCGCGTTGCGCGCGTCCTTGAGCAGTGCCCGGGCCTCGCGCAGGCCCTCGTCGGCCAGCCGCGCGCGGGCCGGGAATTCCGGGTGCGGGGCGATCTTGCCGGCGCCGTGACAGGTCGCGCACTGTCCTTCGAGCGCCTTCGGCGACAGCCGGTTGCCGGCCGCTTCGCCGTGGCAGGTCGTGCACGTCGGCCCGTTCTTGTTGCCGGCCCGGAGCAGTTCGTAATGCTTGCTGCGCTGGAACGCCACGAGCGGCCCGGCGTGGCACGTGCCGCACGTCTTCGGCAGATTGGTCGGGTGCACGGGGCTGGCGGGGTTGGTCCGCGCCAGGATGTCCTGATGCGCCACGAACGGCTCGAACGATCTCGGGTCACCGCCGTGGCACCTCTCGCAGCCGACGTTCTTCCGGCCGTGTCCCGACAGATCCCATTCGGACAGATGGCTCGCGGACACCGAGCCGGGGTTCGCGAAGTGGCAGTCGGCGCATCGGCTCTGCGACTGCGCGGACGCGTCGGCCCCACCCACCAATCCCGCGAGCACCACTGCGACTCCCCACCAGAACTGACGGACCATGGCGCGCCTCCACCTCTACCTGATCCATCTCTCGTGCCAGCGCATGCACCCGGACACCACGGCGCGGCAGGCGCGTTTCCACCATGTTCGGGCCGGACCCGCGGAATTCCCGGCGCCGGCAGCGGGGATTCCTTGCCGCCTGACGCGGAATCGCCCGCCGGCCGGTGCCGGCGCGCTGGCGCGGGCCTTGCTCACGCACGGAGTGGCGGCGTCCACCGCCGGGAGGTTCACATGTCGCTCGATACCCTCGTCATCGTGCTGCCCATCTTCGGACTCGCCATCGGCGCGTCGCTCGGCGCGTGGGCGGTGCATTGGCTGCGTGAGACACGACCCGACTGGTGGCCCGGAAGCCGCGGCGAATAGCCCGCGGCGGCGCGCCGTGGCCCCCGTACCCGGCCGCCGTGCCGGCCAGCACGTCCTACTTGATCGTGTGTGAGGTGCGGCCATGACTCGATCCAACCGTCGTCGCTTTCTGAAGACCCTGGCCGTGGCCGGCGGCACGCTGGTGGCGCGGCCACGCCGCGCCCGGGCCGCCGCCCTCCCCCGCACGCTGGGCCTGCGGCATCTCCACACCGGCGAGACCCTGCACGTCGAGTACGCCGTCGGTGAAACCTACCTGCCCGATGCGCTCGCCGCCGTGAACCGTCTGCTGCGCGACTTCCGCACGGGCGACGTCCACCCCATCGATCCCGGCCTGCTCGATCTGCTGCACCGCGTGGCCGGCCATCTCGACACACGTCAGTCCTTCGAGGTGATCTCGGGGTATCGCTCGCCGACCACGAACGCGGCATTGCGGCGCAGGAGCGAAGGCGTGGCCGCGCGCAGCCTGCACATGGTGGGACAGGCGATCGACATCCGCGTCGCCGGCGTGGACCTGCGCACGCTGCGCGCCGTCGCGCTCGAACTCAAGGGCGGCGGCGTGGGCTACTACCCCGCCTCGAACTTCGTCCACGTCGACACGGGCCGCCTGCGGCACTGGTGAGCGCCGGCGCTCACCGCGCCGTGGCCAGCGCCCGCGCCAGCGTGCGGTCGTGCCCGTAGATGTCCTCGGCGAAGTGCAGCCGGTCGTCGTCGGGCCCGACCGACGCCGTCATGTAGAAGAGCACGACGTCGATCGGCGCCGCCACGGGCACGCGCTCGGAGCTCTCGGCCGCCATCGCCGCGGCAATCCGCGCCGGCGTCCAGCCGGGCACACCGGTGAGCGCCCAGGCCGCCAGCGCCGGAGGATCGGCCACGCGGATGCAGCCGTGACTGAAGTCGCGGCGATCGCGCGCGAAGAGCCCCTGCGCCGGCGTGCCGTGCATGTAGACACTCTCGCTGTTCGGGAAGACGAACTTCACGAGGCCCAGCGAATTGTGCGGCCCCGGCCGCTGGCGCAGCCGGAGCGTGCCGGCGGCGAGCGCCGCGATGGCCTCGGGGGTGGCCGGCACGACCGTGGCGTCGTCGCCCGGGCCGCGCACGATCTCCATCTGCTGCGCGGCCAGATAGCCGGGCCGGCGGCTGAGCGCCGGCAGTACCTCGTTGCGCACGATCGACACCGGCACGTTCCAGTAGGGCCGGAAGATCACGTGGTCGAGCGTCTCGACGAAGACCGGCGTCTCGTGGCGCAGCGCGCGGCCCACGATCACCTCCATCGTCGCCACGGGCGGGGCGTCGAGCTGCCCGGCCTCCCACGCCCACAGCCGGAACATGGGGATGTTCACGGCGACCACGCGCCGCGGGCCCAGATCGGGCAGCCAGCGCAGTCGCTCGAGCGCGAGGACGATCTGTTCGGCCCGCGCGGCGACCGGCACCTGCAGCGCGGCCACGGTGCGCGCGCCGATCGTGCCGTCGGGCGTAAGGCCGTGCCTCGCCTGGAACCGCCGCACGGCCGTCACGAGCGGCTCACCGTAGATCGCCGTGCCCGGGGGCGGCGCCGCCGACGGGTCGAGGTCGCCGAGCACGACGAGCCGGCGTGCCACGGCGTCCACGCCGGGCCAGGCCTGCCCCGCGCGCACGGACGTCTTCACCGCGGGCACGGGCGGCAACGCCTCGCCGGCGAGGGCGCGGTAGCGCGCGAGCGCGGCCATGAGCGCGCGGTAGACGGCAAACGGCGGTGCCAGGCCGTCGACGACCGCCGGCACGCGGCCGGCGCCGAGGGCATCGGCGAGGAGCATCGGGAAGTCGTGCGGCTCGTCCCAGACCTGCAGGCGCAGGCCGAGGCGCCGCGGATCGACGCGGCCAAGATGCAGGTGGCGCATGTAGCGCAGGGTCGCGAGCGTCAGGGCCACGTCGCGCGCCGCCAGGCCGTCTCCCGCGAGGGCGGCGCGGTCGAGCACGCCCGGCAGCCGGTAGGCCGCCGGATCGAGCCCATGGGTCGCCGCGGCCTCGAAGCGCGCCGTCATCGCCATGGCCGCATCGCTCAGGGTGCCCTGCGGCGTCGTCCAGACGGTGGCCGCCGCACGGGCCCGGTAGACGCGGGCCACGCCGTCGCTTTCCGCGGCCGAGGCGCCGAGCGTGCGCGTCACGGCCGTGATCCGCACGGCCTCCGCAGCCG
Source organism: Acidobacteriota bacterium (assembly GCA_022842985.1). GTDB lineage: Bacteria > Acidobacteriota > Vicinamibacteria > Vicinamibacterales > UBA2999 > CADEFD01. The sequence continues at coordinate 7,390 of JALHON010000222.1, forward strand.
CGGGCTGCGCGGCCACGACGGGCCCGCGGCCTGGCGCCGTGACAATCATCGCCAGCAACAGACCGCCGCGCACGAGACTCGAGCAGGTAGTCACACTCTGCAGCATGGCAGCTCTCGTGCCAACGCCATGTGCCCTTCACGACATCGGTCGGGGGCGGTGGCCGGGCGGCGCCAGCCCCGACATTCCGCAGCCGCCGGAAACTTCCCCGCGCCTATCGCCGGCGGCCGGCGAGCCAGACGACCACACCGGCCGCGAGCCACACGGCCGCCACCTGCTGCGCGAACGCCGAGGCTTCGACCAGCACCCACAGGATGACCGCCGCGCCGCACACGGGCACGATCGTGTGGAGTGGTGTGGCCGGCGCGAGACGCTGGCGCACGAAGTAGCCGACCACCGACACCTGCAGCAGCAGGAACGCGGCCAGCGCGCCCACGTCCACGATCGAGACGAGCACGCCGAGCCCGTCGGGGCGGCGCGCCCCCCACACGCAC
>JALHON010000223.1 GCA_022842985.1 Acidobacteriota bacterium
TGAAGCCACGCGCGTGCCGCTCGAGACCTCGCGGCTCTGCGCCGAGGCGCTCGAACGCACGCGCGACGTCGCCGCCGCCGGCGCGCGCGTGGCGACGAGCGACATCTTTGTGGCGGTGGGATTGCTGAGGGCGGCCGCGGACGGCGCCGCCTCGAACGTGCGGGCGAACATCGAAGGACTGGCCGACGAGACGTTCGTGCGCGAGACGACGCGGCAGCTCACGCGCACGCTCGACGCGGTGGCCCGCGCCGCGCACGCGTCGATGGCGGCACTGCAGGACTAGCGGCGGCGCCCGCGGCGCGGCGTCAGTAGGCCATGCGCCGCATGTCGACGTCGAGTTCGTGCAGCCACTTGTACTTCGAACCGCCCGGCAGGAGCGCCACTTCATCGGTGTAGGCGGCGCGGATCCTCGCCTGCGTGCCCTGGTAGGTCACCGTGAAGGTGTCCGGGTCCAGTTCCTTCTGCATCTCGGCGGCGGCGTTGGCGATGCGCGCCTTGAGCTGTTCGGGCGACTGCGAGGTGCTGAAGAGCACCGCCTGCTGCACTTCGTCCTGGAACTGGTAGAAGCCCCACGCCGAACGACCGCCCTGGAAGCACGCGTTCAGCACGAGCGCGGTGATGAGGAGCTTGATGATCGTGGACATGTCAGCCTGGCCTGCCTTCGGGGGGTTCCACCCGGGCGTATCGGCGGCTGCGGCGGCGGACTATAGCGGCGGAGCGCCAGGCGGCGCGGCGGCTCAGTGAATCTGGTGCAGGAGTCGCGACCAGCGCGTGCCGCTCAGGATCTGGCCGGCGCCGCCGCCCGCCGGGGCGTCGTCGAACGACCAGTAGATCATGAGTGCACGCCCTTTCACGTAGTGGGCCGGCAGCGCCCCCCAGTAGCGGCTGTCCTGGGAGTTGTCGCGGTTGTCGCCCATCGCGAAGTAGTGGCCGGCCGGCACCGTGTAGGGCCCGAAGTGTTCGCGCGGGTCACCGGGAATGAGCGGCGCGTTCGGATCGTGCGGCAGCAGGAAGTGCGCGAACGGCTGGGCGATGGCCGTGCCGTTGATGAGCACCTGCGTGCCCTTGACCTCGATGGTCTCGCCGGGCAGGCCGATGATGCGCTTGATGAAGTCGCGTTCCGGGTCTTCGGGGAACTTGAACACCAGGACGTCGCCGCGTTCCACCGGCCGCACCGGCAGCAGCGCGCGTTCGAGGGCCGTGGCCGTCGGTCCGAAGACGAACTTGTTCACGAGCAGGTGATCGCCGACGAGCAGATTCGGCTCCATCGAACCGGTCGGGATCTTGAAGGCCTGCACGACGAACGTGCGGATGAAGAGCGCCAGCACGACCGCGACGACGATCGACTCGAAGTACTCGCGCACGGTCGACTTCTCGAACGCCACGGTGGTCACGCCTATTCTCCGGTCAGCTTGAGCACGGCGAGGAACGCTTCCTGCGGGATGTCCACGGTGCCCACCCGCTTCATGCGCTTCTTGCCTTCCTTCTGCTTCTCGAGCAGCTTGCGCTTGCGCGAGATGTCGCCGCCGTAACACTTGGCGAGCACGTTCTTGCGGATGGCCTTCACCGACTCGCGGGCGATGATGCGGGCGCCGATCGCCGCCTGAATCGCCACTTCGAACATCTGCCGCGGGATGAGCTCGCGCATCTTGGCCACGAGCGCCTTGCCGCGTTCGTAGGCGCGGTCGCGGTGCACGATCATCGAGAGCGCGTCGACCGACTCGCCGTTGACCAGGATGTCGAGCTTCACGAGCGGCGAGGCCCAGTAGCCGGTGACGTGGTAGTCGAGCGAAGCGTAGCCGCGCGAGATCGTCTTCAGCCGGTCGTAGAAGTCGAGCACCACTTCGTTGAACGGCAGCTCGTAGGTGATGAGCACGCGGTTGGCGGCCTTGTACTCGAGCGCCTTCTGCACGCCGCGCTTGTCCTGGCAGAGCTGCAGGATGCCGCCGACGTGTTCACCGGGCGTCAGGATCATCGCCGTGATGACCGGCTCCTCGAGCAGCTGGATCGAGCCGGGGTCGGGCAGCTTCGCGGGGCTGTCGATCTCGCGCACCGTGCCATCGGTGGTCGTGACGCGGTAGAGCACGCCCGGCGCGGTCGTGATGAGGTCCATGTCGAACTCGCGTTCGAGACGTTCCTGCACGATCTCCATGTGGAGCAGGCCGAGGAAGCCGCAGCGGAAGCCGAAGCCGAGCGCCGCCGAGGTCTCGGGTTCGAAGAAGAACGCCGAGTCGTTCAGACGCAGCTTCTCGAGGGCTTCGCGCAGCTCGCCGTAGGCGTGGCTCTCGACCGGGTAGAGCCCGGCGAAGACCATCGGCTTGAGCGGCTTGAAGCCGGGGAAGGCTTCCACCGCGGGACGCGCGCTCTCGGTGACGGTGTCGCCGATCTGGGCATCGGCGATGCGCTTGATGCCGCAGTTGATGAAGCCCACTTCGCCGACGCCGATCTCGGCCATCTCGAGCGGCTTCGGCGTGAACACGCCGAGCTGCTCGACTTCGTAGTCCTGGGCGGTGGCCATGAAGCGGATCTTCATGCCGGGGCGCAGCGTGCCATCGAGCACGCGCAGCACCACGATGACGCCGCGGTAGGCGTCGTACCACGAGTCGAAGATGAGCGCCTTGAGCGGCGCCTCGGTGTCGCCGGTCGGCGCCGGCACGCGGCTGACGACCGCTTCGAGGATCTCGCCGACGCCGCGGCCTTCCTTGGCGCTCGCCAGAATGGCACCGTCGCCGTCGAGCCCGATGATCTCTTCGATCTGGCGGCGCGCTTCTTCGGGCTCGGCGCTCGGCAGGTCGATCTTGTTGATGACCGGGATGACCTCGAGACCGCCATCCACCGCGAGATACGCGTTGGCGAGCGTCTGCGCCTCGACGCCCTGCGAGGCGTCCACGAGCAGCAGCGCCCCTTCGCAGGCGGCGAGCGACCGCGTGACTTCGTAGCCGAAGTCGACGTGCCCGGGCGTGTCGATGAGGTTGAGGATGTACTTCTGGCCGTCCTTCGCCGTGTAGTTCAGGCGGACGGGATGGGCCTTGATGGTGATGCCCCGCTCACGCTCGAGGTCCATGCTGTCGAGGACCTGGGCTTCCATCTCACGGGCCTGGAGGGCACCCGTGTACTCGAGGAACCGATCGGCCAGCGTGGACTTGCCGTGATCGATGTGGGCGACGATGGCGAAATTACGGACGCGGCTCTGCTTCGACACGGTTGGGTGAACCACTCATTATGGCTCAGGGACGCCGGCTCCGCCACGGCGGGGCCGAAACGCTGGCGTTTTGGTCAGCCGAAGCGCCCCCAGAGCATCAGCAGGGCGAAGCCGAGGGGCACGACCGCGACGGTGATGCCAGCCGCCAGGGCGTCCTCCCCCATCTCGCGCGGCCCGCCACCGGCGCGCCGCGCCAGCGCCGCCTGCCGGGCCTTCCAGCCAAGGGTGATGGCGGCCGCGGCCATGATGACCGGGATGGCGACCATCAGCGCGAGCATGTCGTTCGGAATGTTGGCGAACAGTTCGTGCATGTCAGCGGACCCGCAGATCAGGCCGTGCTCCTGGAATCGTCGTCTTGCGCCGCGTCGCGAGGCGATTCGCGACAACCACCGCCGGGGGCCGCGCCCGCGGGAGCGCCCGGGTGGCCGCGCGCGTCATCGCTGCTCGATCGGCACCCATGTCTGCGGGTAGGCGGGGCCGGTGTACTCGGCCCGCGGGCGGATGAGGCGATTGTTCGCGAGCTGTTCGAGCACGTGCGCCGACCAGCCCGAGATGCGGCTCACGGCGAAGATGGGCGTGTAGAGGTCGATGGCGATGCCCATCGTGTAGTACATCGACGCCGAGTAGAAGTCGACGTTCGGGTTGAGTTTCTTCTCGCCCTTCACGATCGCTTCGATACGCTCGGACATCGCGAACCACTTGAGGTTGCCGGCGCGTTTGCCGAGGTCGTGCGACATCTGGCGGAGGTGCGTGGCGCGCGGGTCCTCGGTCGTGTAGACGCGGTGGCCGAAACCCGAGATCTTCTCCTTGCGGGCGAGCTTGCCGCGCACGAAGGCATCGATGCGGTCGGGCGGCGCGTCCTCGCCGATCTCGAGCAGCATCTTCATCACTTCGGCATTGGCGCCGCCGTGCAGCGGCCCCTTGAGCGTGCCGATGCCGGCCACCACCGCCGAGTGCATGTCGGTGAGCGTGGCGGCGGCCACGCGCGCGGCGAAGGTGGAGGCGTTCAGTTCGTGGTCCGCGTGCAGCACGAGCGCCACGTCCATCGCCCGCACGGCCACCGGATCGGGCCGCTCGCCGAGCAGCATGTAGAGGAAGTTGGCGGCATGGCCGAGCGCCGGATCGGGGGCGATCGGTCCGCCGCCCTTCTGCAGGCGTCCCCACGTGGCCACGAGGCTCGCCATCTGCCCGGTGAGGCGCACGGCCTTCCGGTACGAGGCGCGCGGGGAGTTGTCGTGCGCGTCGGCGTCGTAGTGCGCGAGCGCCGAGGTGAGCGTGCGCAGCGCGTCCATGCCATCGCCCGGCGGCAACATCTTCATCAGCCGGATGATCGGCTCGGGCAGAGGCCGCGCCGCCGCGAGCTGCGACTGCAGATCGCCCAGCTCGTGCTTCTGCGGCAAGTGGCCATGCCACAGCAGGTGGCAGACCTCCTCGAAGGTCGCAAAGCGGGCGAGGTCGTGGATGTCGTAGCCGCGGTAGGAGAGCACGCCGCGGTCGCCGTCGATGAAACAGATGCTCGAGTCGGTTGCGACGATGTCTTCGAGGCCGGCTTTTGCCTTCACGTCTGCCATGACAGCATCTTACTCGGGGCCCGGGACCGGGGCGCGCGCCGGTGTTATCCTCGCCCCTCACGCCGACCGTCACATGCCATTGACCCCTCGCGTCCCGTTGTCGTCTCGCCTTGCCTGCGCGTTCGCCGCGGTGGCGTGCCTCGCGTCCCCTGTCGGCGCGCAGGCGCCGGCCGGTCCGTTCGCCGCCGCCGTGGAAACGCGCGAGGCGGGCGTCGTCCAGGTGAAGGGCACGGTGCCGCTGGCCGTGGCCGGCGCGCCCGTGGCGAAACGCTTCGTCATCCGCTACCCCGCCGCCGGCTGGAACGGCGCGCTCGTCATCGGCGCGCACGGCGGGTCGGGCGGCAACAACTTCGACCCCGCCGGCAAGGTCATCGGTACCGATGAGACGGCGCTCGACGACGTCATCGGCCGCCATGCCGTGTCCCGTGGCTTCGCCTACGCCAGCGTGGACCGCGACGGTGCCATGAGCGCCACCGACGGCCTGGCGCTGACGACGCAGTTCGGCAACCTCGCGTCGTTCGAGATCGCACGCCGCCTCGGCCGGCCGCCGGCGCGGCGGTATCTGCTGGGGCTGTCGATGGGCGGCGGCATCGCGCGGGCGGCCGCCGAGCTGCAGGGCTCGCCCTACGACGGGGTGGTCATCGTGGCCGGGGCCAACGGCGACCTGCCCACGCGCACGGCGCGCCAGGCGAAGCTCGCCGCACTCTGGCCGGGCATCGATCCCAAGACCCATCCGGGGCTGCCCGACACCGATCCGAAGGTCGTGGCGTTCGCCGAGGCCATCGGCACCCCCGTAGCGGCGCGGCGTCTCTGGCCCTACACCGCGTCCGGCGCCGTGCGGGCCGCGGCCAATCCTGCGCCACCCGCGCCCGGGGCGGCCGGCAACTCGACGGGCGCCGTGCGCGTGCCGACGATCGAAGTGGCCGGCACGTGGGACGACTTCGTCATCACCGAACTGCAGGCGTACCGCGCCCGCGTGTCGCCGGCCGAGAAGCATCGGCTGTATCTCGTGGACGGCGTGTGGCATATGTCTGGCGACGACGACGGCACGCAGTCGTTCATGTACATCGCGACGCGGATGGGCCTCGACCCGGACGTGGCGAACGCCATGCGCGAGGGCCCGTCCTACATCCCCACGGTGCAGGACGCCTTCGACCGGCTGGTGCGCTGGGTGGAAGCGGGCGAGACGCCGCCGCCCAGCCAGACGGTCAAGCCGGGCCAGCCGCTGCGGAAATAGCCACGCGGGGTCAGGCCCCTTACGCGTTTTGTAAGGGGTCTGACCCCGGGCGGAGCATCAGCGGATGGCGGCGCCGGGTCCGCGGAGGACGCGTCCGGCGCGGACGCCGGTATGCACGCCGTTCGCGATCGTCACGCGGCCGTTCACGAGCACGTGGCGCACGCCTTCCGAGTAGTGGTGCGGGTCGGTGAAGGTCGCCTTGTCGATGATCGTCGCCGGATCGAACACGGCGATGTCGGCGATGAGGCCCGTCTTGAGCAGGCCGCGGTCGGTGAGACCGAGCCGCGCGGCCGGGAACGACGTCATCTTGCGGACGGCCTCTTCGAGCGTCAGCACCTTGCGCTCGCGCACGTAGTGGCCGAGCACGCGCGGGTAGGTGCCGAACGCGCGCGGATGCGGCGAGCCGTCGCCCGGCGCGGTGAGGCTGCCGTCGGAGCCAATCATGCCGAACGGCGACTGCATGAAGCGCTCGACATCGGGCTCATCGTAGGCGTGGAAGATGGCGCTGCAGCCGCCCTTGAGCTGCAGCTCGATGACCATGTCGGCGGTGGCGCCCTGCGTGAGCGGCTGCCCGGCGGCCTTCAGCAGGTCCGCGATGGTCTTGCCGGCCAGCGCCGGATCGTGGCCGCAGCGCACGAGCTGAATCCGCGACGGGTCGTCGCCGAAGCGCTCGTCGATGAACGACAGCATGCCCGTCTTGATCTCGCGCCGCTGCCCGGCGCTGGCCAGGCGTTCGTTGAGCTTGTCGTCGGCCAGTGCCCAGCGCGGGAAGATGAGCGACAGCCCGGTCTGCGACGCGGTATACGGGTACTGGTCGAAGGTGACGTCGATGCCGCGGGCGCGCGCCGCGGCGATGAGGGCGAGCGACTGCACGCTCTGCCCGAACTGCTTCCGTCCGCCCACCTTGTGGTGGCTGATCTGCACCGGGATGGCGGCCGCCTCGCCGATGGCGATCGTCTCCTTCACCGAGTCGAGCACGCCGCCGCCTTCGTCACGCATGTGCGAGATGTAGATGCCGCCGTGTTCGCGCGCCGTGCGCGCCAGGGCCACGATCTCGTCCGTGGGCGTGAAGGTGCCGGGCACGTAGGCAAGGCCGGTCGAGAGCCCCATGGCGCCGTCCTGCATGGCCGCCGCCACGATCGCCTGCATCTTCGCGATCTCGGCCGGCGTGGCCTTGCGGTTGGCCGTGCCCATGACCGACTCGCGCACCGTGCCCTGGCCCACGAAGAGCGCCACGTTCGGCGACACCGTCGTCGCCTGCACCTTGTCGAACCACGGCGCGAGCGGCAGCGGCGAGCTGCCGTCGTTGCCATCGACCACCGTCGTCAGGCCCTGCAGCAGATACCCCTCGGCGTTGGGGAGGGTGAAGATCCGCTCGCGCGCGTGAACGTGCGGGTCGATGAACCCCGGCGCCACGACGAGGCCCGTGGCATCGATGCGCGTCGTGGCGGTGGCGGCGCGGAGGTCGCCTATGGCGGCGATGCGGTCGCCGCGCACGCCGACATCGGCGCGGAACCACGTGGCGCCCGTGCCATCCACCACGCGACCGCCGGTGATGAGCACATCGAAGGCCGGCGCGGACATCTGCCGGGCCTGGAGCGCGCCGTCTCCGCCGTCAGCCAGGACGGCGGCCACGACGAGAAGCGCGAGGACGCGAGTCAGCACGGCGCCACGATACACCCGGACACGCCGGCCCCGGCAGATGTAACGGGGGGCGAATTCATAAAGTAAGTGCAACACACTGGCGCCGAAGGGAGGCGACCCGGGATACTTGCGATTCCTCAAATCCGCCAAGAGAAGGGGACGCGCAATGACGTATCACCAGATCAC
>JALHON010000224.1 GCA_022842985.1 Acidobacteriota bacterium
GCCGATCAGCCGGCGGTCCAGCGGCAGATTTCGCGGTGCGGGTCCGGCCGGCGTTGTCGGCAGAAAGGGGAGCTCATGTCTCGTTCGCGGGCGTTTCGTATTCTCGTGGCTACGGACGGCTCATCGACCGCCAACGCGGCACTGGCGGCTGCCGCCGTGTTCCCCTGGCCAGCCGCCAGTCTGGCGTCGGCCGTCGTCGCCAGTCCGGTCGACGGCGGGATCGGGTCGACGAAGCTGGTCGCGGCCCTGGACCGTTCGCGCGGAGCGATCGCCGCCGCCGCGGCGGACAGGCTCAAGGCGCGATGGCGTGACGCCGACGTCCGCGTCGTGGATGCCCCCCCGGTCGAGGCGATCGTCGAGGAGGCGTCCAGACGGCGAGCCGACGTGATCGTCATGGGGTGGCGCGGGCACGGTCCCGTGCGCCGCCTGCTGACCGGGAGCGTGTCGCGGGGCGTGGTTCGTCGTGCCGGTTGTGCCGTGCTCGTCGTGCGGCGTCCGCCAGCCCGGATTCGCCACGTCGTCATCGGCTTCGACGGGTCGCCGCTCGCCGAACGGGCGATTGGTCTCATCGCCGCGCTCGCACCTCCCGCAGACGGACGCGTGACGCTCTTCACGGCCGTGGGCACCATCGCGCCGTCACTTCCAGGTCTCCTGCCGACGCATACTCGGTCCGCGCTGGCAGTCGAGCTCCGACGTATCAACCGATCGCGGGTCGCCGATGCCCGGTGGGCCCAGGTGCGGGCCGCTCGCGATCTCACGGACGCCGGCTGGCGGGTGGACCACGCCGTCTCCGCGGGAGCCCCGCTCCGCGGCCTGCTCGCCCTCGTCGACTCCACCAGGCCCGACCTCGTCGCCGTCGGGGCTCGTGGCGTGTCGGGACTTCGGCACCTGCTGCTCGGCAGCGTTGCCGAGGGAACCCTGGACCGGAGTCCCGTGGCTGTTCTGCTCGCCCGGTGAGTGCCGCTCACCCCGCATGTCTCGGCTCGAAACGCCGCAACAGCCATTTTTCGAGTTCGACGGCCCAGAACAGCGCCGCGCTCGCGGCCGCGCAGACGGCAAGTTCCGTTCCGCTCAAGGGCATGGTGCCGAAGATGGCCTGGGCCCATGGCAAGTAGACGACGGCAATCTGCAGCGCCAGCGTGATCAGTATGGCTGCCAGCATCAGCGGATTCCCCAAGAAGCCGATGGCGAAGATCGACGCCCGGTGCGACCGTACCGCCAGCGCGTGGCCCAGCTGGGCCAGCGTCAGCGTGACGAAGACCATCGTGCCCCACGACGCCCGGCCATCACGCCAGGCCCAGTAGCCCACACCGAAGGCCAGCGCCGTCAGCAGCGCGCTCATCACGACCACATGGCGGCCGATCCCGCGGCTGAAGACGCTCTCGCCGGGCGCAAACGGCCCGCGGCGCATCGTGCCCTCCTCCGATGGCTCGAGCCCCAGCGCCAGGCCGGGAACGCCGTCGGTCACGAGATTCATCCATAGGATCTGCAGCGTGGTCATCGGCATCGGCATGCCGGCGACCTGCGCGAGGAACATCACGGCCACTTCGGCCGAGTTGCTCGTGACGATGTACTTCACGAACTTCCGGACGTTGTCGTAGATCGTCCGACCCTCGTCGACCGCCCGGACAATGGTGGCGAAGTTGTCGTCGACGATGACCATGTCGGCGGCTTCCTTGGCCACGTCGGTGCCGGTGATGCCCATCGCCACGCCGATGTCCGCTTTCCGGAGGGCCGGCGCGTCGTTGACGCCGTCGCCGGTCATGGCGACCACCTCGCCGTTGCGCTGCAGCGCGTCGACGATCCGCAGTTTGTGCTCGGGGGCCACGCGGGCGTAGACGGCGACCTCCGCGGCCCGGGCGCGCAGCACATCGTCGGACCATCCATCGAGATCGCGGCCGGTACAGGCGGTGCTGCCGGAGGTCGCGATACCCACCTGGCGAGCGATTTCCAGCGCCGTCACCGGATGATCGCCGGTAATCATGACTGGCCGGATTCCGGCGTCGCGGCAGCGAGCCACGGCATCGCGAGCCTCCGGGCGCGGCGGATCGAGCAGCCCGAGCAGCCCGATGAACGTCAGGTCGCGCTCCAGCGTTTGCACGTCCGACACGTCCGGGGTCAGGAGCGGCCTGAACGCGATACCGAGCACGCGCAGCCCGCCGCTGGCGTGCCGGTCGACGGCGGCCGCGATCCGCGCCCGGTAGTCCGCCGACATCGGGACGATCGCGCCCCGCGTCAGCACCGACGAGCAGAGCGCGAGCAGGCCGTCGGCCGACCCCTTGACCGCGCCGAGGTACGGGGCGCCGTGCGCCGGCTGCCAGAGAGGCGCCGCGTCCGCCGCCGCACCGCCGTCGAGGCGATGCACGGTCGTCATGCGCTTCCGTTCCGACGTGAACGGCGCTTCGGCGATTCGGGGCGTCGCCGCGTCGGCAGCGGCCTTGGACAGGCCCCAGGATTCGGCCAGCAGCACGAGCGCCGACTCGGTGGGATCGCCGGTCGCTTCCGGTGTCGGCCCTGAGGCTGTCGACATCACCGAGTCGTTGCACAGCACCGCCACCGTCAACAGGGCCGTCACGTCCGGGTTGCCGGCGCCACCAGACGTGCCGGCATCATGCGGCGGCTCGCCGAGCCGGGCCGCGTCCGTCACGAGGATCTCATCGTCGGCCAGATCGATGACCACGACCTGCATCCGGTTCTGAGTGAGCGTTCCGGTCTTGTCCGAGCAGATCGTCGTGACCGAGCCCAGCGCTTCAACGGCCGGGAGACGGCGAATGAGCGCCCGGTGGGAGAGCATCCGCTGCGCACCGAGCGCCAGGGTGATGGTCATCACCGCCGGCAGCCCTTCCGGAATCGCGGCCACCGCTACCGAGACGCCGCTCAGCACCATGTCGAGCGGGGCAGCGCCCCGGCCGATGCCCACGGCCACCATCGCGGCAATCACGGCCAACACGGCGACGGCGATCCAGGCTCCCAGAGTGGCCACGCGCCGCTGCAGCGGTGTCGCGGTTGCGCGGACGTCCTGCAGCAGGGCTGCCACCCGCCCCAACTCGGTGCGCATCCCCGTCGCAACCACGACCGCCGTACCGCGGCCAACCGCCACGGCCGTGCCGAGATACACCATGCTGCGACGATCACCCAGGGCGGCGTCCGCGGCCACTGGCTCGCTCGTCTTGTCGACGGGCACTGACTCGCCGGTCAACGCGGCTTCGAGGACGCGCAGACCGGCCGTCGACACCAGGCGCGCGTCAGCGGGCACCAGGCTGCCGGCCTCGAGGAGGATGACATCTCCCGCCACCAGATCCCGGGCGGCACACTGGCCCCGACGCCCGTTCCGCCGCATCTGCACGACCGGCGCCGCCATGCGCCGCAGCGCCGCCATCGCCCGTTCCGCGCGATGTTCCTGCGCGAACCCGAGGCCGACGTTGATGACGACGATGGCGGCGATGGCCCCGGCATCGATCCACTCCCGGCTGTTGCCGGTGACGACGGCGACCACCCCCTTGATGGTCGCGGCGCCAACCAGCAGCAGCACCATGGTGGACATCACCTGGTCGCGCAGGATCTGTCCGGCCTGACGCCGGTGCTGTTCGACGAGTTCGTTCGGGCCGTCCCGGTCGTGGCGCCGCCGCACGTCGTCGTCATCGAGGCCCTGCTCAGGACTGACGCCCAATGCGTCGGCGACGGCTTCGCTCGGGCGTGCATGCCAGGAGGCGCTGGCCTCCACGTGGGGAATGCGGGAAGCTTCGGGCACGACACTTGCTTCATCTGGCATCGGGAGTCTCGCGGATACCGCCGGAGAAGCGGCCATTGGCCACCCTGTTGAAGCCAGTCGGAAGTGTCATCACCCTCAGCCAGAGTACCGGCCACCGTGGACCATCGACAAAGAGCAAATTCGGAAAGCGGGGATAGGAATTGCCTATCGCGCAAAGCTTTCGCGGCTTGACGCCCGCGGCCTCGGATACCATTCCGGCTCGTCCGCCACCGTCGAAGGGAGGGGAACCGATGCGTCGATCGATCACATCCGTAGTCTCGTGGCTGGCGCTCGCCGCGCTGCCCCTGGCCCAGATGGCCGGCTCCACGGTCCTGTTCGAAGGGGCCCGACTGATCCTGGGGGATTCGAGCCCGCCCATCGAACGCGGCGCCATCCTCGTCGAGGGTGGCCGGATTCGTGCGGTGGGCGCCGCTGGTGCCGTGGCGGCACCGCCTGGCACGCGCCGCGTAGACCTCAGCGGCCGCACGGTGATGCCTGCCATGGTCAACGTGCACGTGCACATTGGCTACGAGGGCTACACCTCATGGGGGGCCGCCAATCACACCCCGGCCAACGTCGAAGACCACCTGCTGCGCGAGGCCTTCTACGGTGTGGCTGCCACCACCACGGTGGGCTCGAGTCCGACGGCGCAGATGCTCACCTTCCAGCGCGACCAGCGGGCGGGCGCTTACCGCGGGGCGTCGCGGCTGCTCTTCATGCCAGGCATCGCCCCCCCGCACGGTGGACCCGACCACATCCTGCGCGAGGCCACCGAGCCGCTGGGGGTCGTGCACGAGGTGACGACCGCGGCCGAGGCGCGCGCCGCCGTGCGCGGCATGGCCGCGCAGGGGATCGGGCACGTCAAGATGTGGGTGGACGATCGCAACGGCACCTACCCGAAGCTGTCGCCGGAGGCGTATCGGGCGGTCGTGGACGAAGCGCACGCGCGCAAGATGCTCGTGCACGCGCACGCCATCCAGCTGGACGATCAGAAGGCCGTGCTCGCCGCCGGCGCCGACGTGCTCGTGCACATGGTGCAGCGCCAGCCGCTCGACGACGCGCTCCTCGGACTCGTGAAGGCGAAGCGGCCCTACTGGGCGACGGTGATCGGCCTCGGCGACCCCACGGCCCTCTGCTCGCCCGACCCGTTCTTCGAGCAGGCCATACCGCCCGCGGTGGTGGCGCGGATTCGGGCCACCCTCGAACGTCGTCCCCTCGTGCCGAGCTGCGGCCCGCTGCCCGCGAACGCCGCCGATCGCGAGCGCCAGATGGCGATCAATTTTCCCCGCATGCTCGCGGCCGGTGCGCGCGTGGTGCTCGCAACCGACACGGGCATCCAGCCCGGCCACACGTTCGGCTCCGGCGAACACGTCGAGCTGGCGCGCTGGGTGCAGCTCGGGATGTCGCCGGCCGAGGCGATCGTGGCCGCCACGAGCCGCCCGGCCGCGCTCATGGGGCAGCAGGACCTGGGCCGGCTCGCCCCCGGCCACCGGGCGAGCTTCGTCGTGCTCGAGGCCAACCCGCTCGAGAACATCCTGCACACGCGGCGGATCGCCGACGTGTATCTCGATGGGCTCAGGGTCGATCGCGAGGCGCTGCGCGCGCGCTTCACCCGAGAGCCGCGTTGACGGCTACGAGTGAGCTGCGCCGGCAGCGCGGCTGGCCACGAGCTCCTGCTCCGCGCGGAGCCAGTCAGCGGCGGGATCGGGCGACGGACCGCCGCGCTCGAGCGACAGGAAATACGCGCGCACCCTGATCTCCTCTTCCGTGGGCGGCGCAATCGTGAGGCCGGCCGGCACTTCCGTGCCAACGCGCTGCGCGCGGCGTGGGGCGCCTGGGCGGCGGGCCTTCGGCGCCGGCGGCGCGGCGGGCGTTTCCGGGGCGGGCGTGGTGCGGGAGCGCGTGGTCTTTCGTGTTGCCATGACTGCGTATTCGTCCTTCGTCGCGGGCCAACGGTCGTGGTGGCACCTGCCACCGAGGGTATTCCGGGGATGTGACGCCGCGGTGAACCCGGCGGGGCGGCCCTACCCCTGAGCCACGTATCGGTCGATCGCGGCCGCGGCTTGCCGGCCATCGGCAATCGCCCAGACGATGAGCGATTGGCCGCGCTGGAGGTCGCCGGCGGCGAACACCCCCGGCACGCTCGTCTGCCAGCCCTCGTCACGCCAGACGGTGCCCCGGTCGGTCATCGTCACGCCCAGCTCATCGATGAGCCGGCTCTTCTCTGGCCCGGTGAAGCCCATGGCGAGCAGCACGAGATCCGCCGGCATGTCGAACTCCGACCCGGGCACGGTGGCGAAGCTCGGACGGCCGCCCGGCGTGGCGGCCGTGACGCGGTGGCCGTGCAGCCGGTGGACGTGTCCGCCCGGATCGCCGGAGAAGTGCGTGGTCGCCACGGCGTACTGGCGCTCGCCGCCTTCCTCATGGGCTGTCGACGTGCGGAAGATGTGTGGCCAGAGCGGCCACGGGTTGTCGGCCGCGCGATCGGCCGGTGGCTGCGCCATCAGCTCGAGCTGTGTCACCGAGCGCGCGCCCTGGCGGTGCGCGGTGCCGAGGCAGTCGGCGCCGGTGTCGCCGCCGCCGATGATGACGACATGTTTGTCCCTGGCGCTGATTCGCGCCTCGCCGGCCGCGTCGCCTTCGCAGGCGCGGTTCTGCCCGGTGAGGTACTCCATCGCGAAGTGCACGCCCTGCAGGTCGCGCCCGGGCACGGGCAGGTCGCGCGGCTGGCCGGCGCCGCCGGCGAGCAGCACGGCGTCGAAGTCGCGCCGGAGGTCCGCCACCGCCACGTCCACGCCCACGTGCACGCCGGGACGGAAGACCACGCCCTCGGCCTCGAGCAGCTCCAGCCGCCGGTCGAGCACGCGCTTTTCCAGCTTGAACTCGGGAATGCCGTAGCGGAGCAGGCCGCCGATGCGATCGGCCTTCTCGAACACCGTGACCGTGTGGCCGGCGCGGTTCAGTTCGGCCGCCGCGGCCAGGCCGGCCGGTCCAGAGCCGATGACCGCCACCTTCTTCCACGTGCGGATGACCGGCGGTTCCGGCACGATCCAGCCTTCCTCGAAGGCGCGATCGACGATGGCCAGCTCGATCGACTTGATCGTGACCGCGTCGCGGTTGAGCGCGAGCACGCACGCGCCTTCGCACGGCGCCGGGCACAGCAGACCCGTGAACTCCGGGAAGTTGTTCGTGGCATGCAGGCGGTCGCTGGCCGCGCGCCAGGCGCCGCGATAGACGAGATCGTTCCACTCGGGAATCTGGTTGCCGAGCGGGCAGCCCTGGTGGCAGAACGGCACGCCGCAGTCCATGCAGCGCGCGCTCTGCCGCGTCAGCTCTTCGGCCGCCAACGGCAGATGGACGTGGCGGAAGTCGCCGAGCCGTTCGGCCACCGGCCGCGACGGCGACTTGAGGCGCGCGAACTCGATGAATCCCGTGGCCTTGCCCATCTCACGCCCCCACCAGGTTGCCGGCGGCCTGACGCGCCGCCCGGCGCGCCGCTTCGGTGTCGCGTACGCGCTTGAAGTCACGCGGCGCCACCACCACGAACTGCCGCACGGCCTCTTCCCAGCGCTCGAGCACGCGCGCGCCGAGCGCGCTGCCGGTGAGCACGACATGGCGCGCGACGAGCTCGTGGACCAGGGTGATCTCGTCCTCGTCCACGAACCGGTCGAGATCCACCATGCCGGTATTGCAGCGCCGCGGGAACGTGCCGGCTGGATCGAACACGAACGCCAGGCCGCCGCTCATGCCGGCGCCGAAGTTGCGGCCGGTCGCCCCGAGCACGACCACGCGGCCGCCGGTCATGTACTCGCAGGCGTGATCACCCACGCCTTCGACCACCGCGTGTGCACCGCTGTTGCGCACGGCGAAACGTTCGCCGGCGACGCCGCAGAAGAAGGCGTCACCGCTCGTGGCGCCATAGAGGGCGACGTTGCCGATGATGACGTTGTCTTCGGCGGCGAACCTGGCCGTTGCGGGCGGGCGCACCACGAGGCGGCCGCCCGACAGGCCCTTGCCGACGAAGTCGTTGGCCTCGCCTTCGAGCGTCAGGGTGAT
>JALHON010000225.1 GCA_022842985.1 Acidobacteriota bacterium
GCGTGCCCGTCTTGTCGAGCACCACCGTGTCGATCGCCGCCGCTTCTTCCAGATAGTTCGTCCGCTTGATGAGAATGCCCAGACGCGCGGCCGCGGCGAACGCGGCCACCAGCGCCAGGGGGCTGGAAAGCAGCAGTGCCGACGGGCACGCGACCACCAGCACCGTGATGGCTCGCTCCAGGTCCTTGGTCATGTACCAGACAATGAACGCCAGGCCGAGTGTGACCGGGACGAAGAACGACGCGACCTGCTCGATCATCAACTGCCGCGGCGTGCGGCTGGCCTCCGCCTCGCGGATGAGCTGCGTGACCTTGCCGATTGTCGAATCCTCACCGATCATCGTCGCGCGAAGCTCGATGACGCTCGAGATGTTCGTCGTGCCCGCGTAGACCGGCTCGCCCGGGGCGACCTCATGGGGGATGGCTTCACCTGTCAGCGAGGCCTGGTTGATCGCCGAGCGACCCACCACCACGGTGCCGTCAACGGGCAGGTTCTCGCCCGGACGCACGCGGATGATGTCCCCGACCTTCACCTGGCTCAGCGAGACTTCCTGCTCCGCCCCATCGCGCACGACGCGCGCGATGTCGGGGGTGAGGCCGACAAGGTCTTCGATCGCCTTCTGCGCGCCCTCGTCGGTCGTCATTTCAACGAACGCGAATCCGCGCGCGCGGCCCGTGGCCTGATCGCGCATCACATGCACGTTCGCCACCGCGCCGGCGCGGCTGAAGAGCTCGTTCAGATCCTCGTCGGTTGCGCTGTAAGGAAGATTGCCCACGTAAAGTCTACGGCCCATCGGTCACTCGCTCCTGCCGCGCTTCGGTCGATCAGCCCGACGCGCGCGAACGCCGGGACTCCCCCCGCGACCAGCTCACCACGCGGGACGGGGGAAACAGCGTTTCGCCGACCAGCACAGGGCTCCCTCAGGGACGTGAAAGCTGGCGAAGTATAGCAGACCCGGAGTCAAGCTCAAGGGAGACTCCAGCGGGCGGTCCCGGGCGTGGTACAGTCGGCGGTGATGGCCCGTCGCGGAGTTGTGCTCCTCATCCTGGCGTTTGCGGCCGGATGCGCCGACCCGCCCGTCCCCGCCGAACGCTACCCCATCGAGGGGCAGCTCCTCGGCGTGCAGCTCGATACCGGCCAGGTGCTGCTCAAGCATGGCGCGGTCGCCGGCTACATGGACGCGATGACCATGCCCTTCCAGGTGGCCGATCGCGCCTCCATCCTGCAGCGCCGGCCGGGAGACCTCGTGACCGCGACGCTCGTGGTCGAACCCACCCGCGTGTTCCTCGAGAACGTCGTCGCCACCGGTACCGCCCCGCTGCCCGAGGCGGCCACGGCGCGTCCCGTGGCGGAAGGGGTCCACGTGCTGGCGCCGGGCGATCCGGTGCCCACCGTGGCCCTCACGAACCAGTCGGGCCAGCCGGCGTCACTCGCCGACTGGAAGGGCGCGGCGGGGGTGGTCACCTTCATCTACACGCGCTGTCCGCTGCCCGATTTCTGTCCGCTCATGGATGCGCGTTTCGCCGAGATCCAGACGCTGGCCACCGCCGATGCGGCGCTCGCCGGGCGGGTGCGGCTGCTCTCGGTGAGCTTCGACCCGGCCAACGACACGCCCGACGTGCTCACGGCGCATGCCGCCAAGGCCGGCGCGAAACCCGGCTGGGCGTTTGCCACGGCGCCGCCGGCCATCGTGGACCGCTTCGCCGCCGAGTTCGGCGTGAACGTCATCCGCGAGACCGACGGCTCGATCACGCACAACCTGCGCACCGCCGTCATCGGCCCGGATGGCCGCGTCGCCGCCGTCTACTCGGGGAACGACTGGACGGCCGCGCAGCTGGCCGACGACCTGCGCCGGGCGCTCGCCGCGCCGGCGAAGTGACGATGCGCCGCGCTATTCCGTCCAGGCCGCAGTCGCTGCGCGAGGCGCTCGCGCCACGGCTCGTGCCGCCGCCCGCCACGGCGTTCTCGGCCGCGGAGCGTGGTGTCATCAACCGTCTGCGCACGCCCTTCGCCGTGCAGCGCTGGCTGAACGCGCTGCCCTACAACACCGAAGCCGGCGGGGAGACGCTGCGGACGTTCCGCGGCGTCGTCGCGCGCGGCTCGGCGCACTGCCTCGAAGCCGCCCTGACCGCCGCCGTCATCCTCGAGCAGCACGGCTATCCGCCGCTGCTGCTCAGTTTCGAGTCGGTGGACCGTCTCGACCATGTGATCTTCATCTACCGGGGCCCGGAGGGCTGGGGGTCGGTTGCGCGATCGCGCGACCCGGGCCTGCACGGCCGCCGGCCGGTGTTCGCGACGCCGCGCGCCCTCGCGCTCAGCTACGTCGATCCCTACGTGGACGCGACCGGCCGCGTGCGGGCCTACGGCGTGGTGCATCTGGCGGCCATGGGCGGCTACGATTGGCGCTTCGCGACCGGGAACGTGTGGGCCGTCGAACAGCTGCTCATCGACTGGCCGCATCACCGCATCCGCACGTCCGATGCGCGCTATCGCCGGCTGAAACAGCGCTATCTTGCTTATCGCACCGCGCACGGCACGAAGCCCCTCTACTACCGCGGCCGCGAGCGCTGGAAGCCGCTGCCCGCCGAGTTCCACGTGCCGGCGCGCCGCCGGCCGGAGGCGTGACGTGACGGCGGACGGCGCTCAGTCGAGGTCGATGGCGCGCACCGGCTTGACCACCGGTTCCTTCTTCGCCTGCTCGAGCGCTTCCTCGAAGCGCCGCGACAGGACGTCGTCGCGCGACTTCTCGGAGGCCATCGACTGCTCGAAGATCGCTTCGCGACGCCGTGCCTGTTCCTGCAGCACACGCTGGGCGTTGTGGAGTTCCGGCGCCTGGCCCGAGGCGGTCTCCTTGTGCGAGACCACACGCCCCAGGTTCAGATCGACCACCAGCGTGGCGCGGCAGCAGGGACAGGTGATTTCGCGCTCGCTCTGCAGGATTGCCATCGGACCTCCGCGGGCGGGCACTTGCCGTGTGCCCGGCCGCTCGTCAAGAGTAGTAGGGTGAGCGCCGATGCCGCAAGATGAGCCACGCCGCGTCCGCACCGTGCGGATCGCCACGTACAACGTGCACCGCTGCCGCGGCATGGACGCGCGTACGCTGCCGCAGCGGGTCGCTGCCGTCATCGCCGGGCTCGACGCCGACGTCGTGGCGCTGCAGGAAGTCGTCGGCGCCAGCCAGCGCCGCGCCGGCCAGGCGGCCGAACTCGGCGCCGCCCTCGGCATGGGCTGGGTCATGGCGCCCACGCGCCATCTGCGCGGCGCGCTCTTCGGCAACGTCGTGCTGACGCGCTTCCCGGTGCGCCAGCACGTCCAGTACGACCTCTCGTGGAAGACGTGCGAGCCGCGTGGCGCGCAGCGCGTCGATGTCGCCTTCGACGACGCGCACGTGCTGCACGTCTACAACGTGCACCTCGGCACGTCGCTCGGGGAGCGCCGCGTGCAGGCGGCGAAGGTCGCCGACCTCGTGCACGACAACCGCACCCACGGCGCGAGCGTGGTGCTCGGCGACTTCAACGAGTGGGCGCGCGGCCTGGCCACCGACATCCTGTCGTCGCGGCTCGAGAGCCTCGACCTGACGAAACACCTGCCGCAGAAGCGCAGCTATCCCGGCTTCTTCCCGCTCCTCCACCTCGACCATATCTATTACAAGGGCCGGGTCGAGGTGATGAACGTCGAACTCGTGCGCACGCGGCAGGCGCTCATGGCGTCCGACCACCTGCCGCTCGTGGCCGACCTCCGCCTCACCTACTGACCCTCAGGCCAGGTCTTCGCCCACGCGTGCGAGCGTGAGGTGCAGCAGCCCGAGGTTGCGCGTGCGGAAGGCCGCTTCGCAGCTCGCGAAGTAGTACTCCCACGTGCGGATGAAGCGGTCGTCGAAGCCCATCTGCTTCACCTCGTCGATCCGCTCGAAGAACCGCGTGCGCCAGGCGGCGAGCGTCGCCGCGTAGTCGAGCGGCCGGTCGTCCACCTGCGTCACGGCAAGGCGCGTGTGCGCGGCCGTCACCGCGCACACCTCGCGCAGGCACGGCAGCAGGCCGCCCGGGAAGATGTGCTTCTGGATCCAGTCGGCGTGTTTCACGTACTGGTCGAAGCGGCCGTCGGGAATCGTGATGGCCTGGATGCCCACGCGGCCGCCCGGCGCGAGCGCGCGGTCGATGGCCTGGAAGAACCCCGGCCAGAACTCGCGGCCCACGGCCTCGATCATCTCGACCGAGACGATGCGCTGATACTGGCCCTCGACGTGCCGGTAGTCGCGCAGCTCGATCGCGACGCGGTCGCTGAGCCCCGCCGCGGCGACGCGCGCCGAGGCGAGCGCGCGCTGTTCTTCCGACACGGTGATGCTCGTGACGCGGCAGCCGTAGGTGCGCGCGAGATGCATCGCCAGGCCGCCCCAGCCCGAGCCGATCTCGAGCACGTGGTCGGTGGGCGCCGGCTGCAGACGTTCGCCCCACTGCCGGTATTTCTCGAGCTGCGCGGCGTCGAGCGAGTCGCCCGGGGCCACGAAGTAGCCACTCGAATACGCCATCGTGGGATCGAGGAAGAGCGAGAAGAAGGCGTTCCCGAGGTCGTAGTGCGCGTAGATGTTGCGCCGGCTGCCGGTGGTGGTGTTCTTCCGCCGGCGATGCCGCCACGTGTCGGCCAGGTTCCACAACCGTGTGGCCATCGACTCCATCGGCGCGTCGTGCTGGTTGCGCAGCGCGAGATCGACCACGAGCGCGAGGTCGTCGGTGCCCCAGTCGCCGTCGATGTAGGCATCACCCACGCCGATGTCGCCGTGGAAGAGCATGCGGCGGAAGAAGCGGTCCCGCGCAATCCACACCGACGCATGCGGTTCCGCATCGGGCGCGCCGAGCACGGTCGTCGTGCCGTCGGGCAGCGTGAGCGTGAGGCGGCCGTGCCGCCAGCCGCTGAGCCCCGCGAGCACGCGGGCGCGGGCGAGGCCGGCAATCTGCCGGTCGAGCCAGGTGGTGGTGTCCGCCGACTCGACGTCGCGGACGGTACGATCGGCGCGGGCGCCGGGAGACGCAAGCATTACGGACTCTCCTCGTGGCCCTACGCCCGCGTCGCGCCACGGGCGCGTGCCGGGTCGTAGGCCGGTTTCGACAGATACGGAAGGCCCTTGCGCCAGAGGCGCAGGGCTTCCCAGTGGATGGCGCCGATGACCCGCGCGGTCATCGCCGGAAAGCGCGTGAGCACACGCGCGAGCCCGCCGTCGGTGAGGGGCTGTGCCGTGAGCACGAGGCGCGACACGAACACCGGCCGGCCGTCGGTGTGGAGATCGATGTGGATGTCCACGCCGTCGTCAGCGAAGGTCATCTGGAACCGGTAGGTGCCGTCGAGTGTGAAGAACGGCGAGACGTGGAAGACCTTCTTCTCCGCCCAGGCGCCCGGCGCCTCGGCCTGCGCGACCGGCAGCACGTAGGCGTGCCGCTCGCCGAAGGTGTTGTGCACGTCGGCGACCACACCGGCGAGCGTGCCGTCGTCGTCGCGATAACATGCGAAGAAACTCACCGGGTTGAAGACATACCCGGCGATCCGCCCGTGCGCGATGAGATCGATGCGGCCGACGGGCGCGCGCATCCCCTGCGCAGCGAGGGCGTCGACGACGGCCGTGCGCAGGGCCGCCAGGCGCGTTTCGATCGGCGCCGTCGTGCGGGCCAGGCCCATGAAGTCCGCGGGCTCGAAGCGCACGGCCTTCCACCAGCGCGTGCCGAAGAGCCGCAGGCGGGCGTCGAGACCGGCGACCTCCGCCAGGTCCAGGCGCAGCATGAACAGGTCGTAGGCGAAGGCATGCGGCCGCGGCGTGAGGCGGCTGTGCGACACCCGCCCGACCAGCACCGCCGACCCGGCGCTCATGAGGCGCGTCCTTCGAGCCGCTCGACCACCGCGAGCGCCGACATCACGCCATCTTCGTGGAAGCCGTAGCGCAGGTGGGCGCCGCAGAAGTACGTGCGCCGCGTGCCGTTCAGTGCCGCCACGGCCTGCTGGGCGTCGAGCGCGGGACGATCGAGGATCGGGTGCGCGTAGGTCATGCGCGCGTAGACCGGATCGTCGATGCCCCCGCCGTTCAGCGTACACAACATCGGCCCGACGCCGTCGAGGCCCTGCAGGCGCGCGAGGTCGTAGGTGACGGCGACGGGCAGATGTTCATCCCGGCAGTCGGCCATGCGCACGTTCCAGGACGCCCGCGCGGCGGGCGTGGGCGGCAGGTGCCTGGCATCGCCGTGCAGCACGGTCG
This sequence comes from Acidobacteriota bacterium, assembly GCA_022842985.1. GTDB lineage: Bacteria > Acidobacteriota > Vicinamibacteria > Vicinamibacterales > UBA2999 > CADEFD01. Next base: position 6,242 of record JALHON010000225.1, read on the forward strand.
GATTCACGGAGTAGCGGAACGGCGACAGCGCGGCCACTTCCTGCGCCGACGGATCGGCCAGCAGCGCCAGCGCCTCGTCGGCGTGCGTCGCGACGACGACCGCGTCCACCTCCACCGCACCAGCCCCGGCCGTCCCGACGACGGCCCCGGACGCCGTGCGGCGCACCGAGGTTGCCGGCGTGGCCACGCGGACGCCGGCACCGAGGGCCTCGGCGATGCGCTGCACGTAGGTGCGGCTGCCGCCGACGATCGTGCGCCACACGGGCTGGCCCGCGGCGGCCAGCAGCCCGTGGTTCTCGAGGAAGCGCAGGTACGAGGCCGCCGGGAAGTCGCGCATGGTGCGCGACGACGCCGACCAGATCGCGCCGCCCATCGGCAGCACGAAGTGGCGGATGAGCCCGTCGCCGAAGCCGTGCCGGTCGAGGAACGCGCCGAGCGTGAGTGGCCCGGCGCTGCCGTCGGCGAGCGCGGCGCGGCCGGCGCGGAAGAAGCGCAGCACGTCGGCGAGCATCGCCAGGTGCGGCGTGGTGAACGCCTGGCGGCCGCGGGCGAAGAGGCCGCGCAGCCCGACACTCGAGTACTCGACGTCGCAACGGGCGCACTGCACGCTGAACGACATGTCGCTCGGCCGGCTGGCCACGCCGAGGTCGTCGAGCATGCGGACGAAGTGCGGATAGGTGCGCTCGTTGAACACCATGAAGCCGGTATCCACGGGCACCGATCGATCGCCGACCGTGACGGTATGGGTGTGGGCGTGGCCGCCGAGGCGGGATTCGCGCTCGAACAGCACGACGTCGTGCTGACGCGCCAGACGCCAGGCCGCCGTGAGGCCCGAGACGCCGGCGCCGATGACTCCGATCTTCAATCTGATGGAAGAACCCCTGACCGCGGCACGGTATTCCCCGCCGCGCACCACGCGCGTGGGTGAGGCATCATCACATGATGTCTGCCCCACTCGTCGATCATGCGCTCGCCGTCCGGCTCGAAGGCGCGGAGGCCGCCGCCAACGCCCGCTTCGTCGAGGCCCGCGCCGCCGTGTCGCCGTCGGTCGGCGCCACGTGGCGCGACGTCGACGGCATCTCGGCCCTCTTCGACGGCGTCGGGTCGCCCCTCACGCAGACGTTCGGGCTGGGCATGGCGCGGCCAGCCGGGGAGGCGACCCTTGACGCCATCGAGACGTTCTTCCGCGCGCGCGGTGCCGCCGTGGACCACGAAGTCAGCCCGCTCGCGCTCGGCGAGCCGCTCGCCCTCCTGAGCCGTCGCGGCTACGTCCCCATCGAGCTCACGGACGTGATGTTCCGCCCGCTGACGGCGGCCGATGACGCCGCCACGGATCCGGCCATCGCCATCACCACGGCCGGCCCCGAGGCCGGCGAGGCCTGGGCGCACGCTGCTGCCGACGGCTGGCGCGAACATCCGGAGGTCGTCCCGTTCGTGCGCGCGCTCGGCGCCGTCTATCCGCACACGGTGGGCTCGACCTGCTTTGCGGCCTCCATCGATGGCACCATGGCCGCCACGGGCGTGCTGGCGACGCACGGCGGCGTCGCGCTGCTCGC
>JALHON010000226.1 GCA_022842985.1 Acidobacteriota bacterium
GCCGCTCTTCTTGCCGAGGTGCCCGGCGAGCACCATCCGCTTCAGCAGCGGCGGCGGCGCGAAGCGCGCTTCGCGGAACTCCTCGAACATGATGTTGGCGATGAAGTAGGTGGTGTCGAGGCCGACGAAGTCGGTGAGCGTGAACGGCCCCATCGGATGGCCGCAGCCGAGCTTCATCGCGGTGTCGATGTCCTCGACCGTGCCGAGGCCGCCTTCGAGGCAGCGGATGGCGTCGAGCATGTAGGGAATGAGCAGCCGGTTCACGATGAAGCCGCCGCGATCGGGCGCCGTCACCGGCTGCTTGCCGAGCGCCTGCGCGAAGGCGAAGAGCGCCTGGTGCGTCGCGTCGCTGGTCGTGAGGGCGCGGATGACCTCGACCAGCTTCATGAGCGGCACGGGATTGAAGAAGTGCAGGCCGCCGAACCGGTCGGGCCGCGTCGTCGACGCCGCCAGTTCCGTGACGCAGAGCGACGACGTATTGGTCGCGATGAGGCAGTGCGGGCCGACCACCGCTTCGACGGCCGCGTAGGCCTGGCGCTTCACGTCCACGTTCTCGACGATGGCTTCGATGACGAGGTCGCAGTCCTTCAGATCGGCGTAGGCCGTCGTGCCGGAGAGGTTCGCCAGGAGCCGCACCTTCTCGTCGGCGGTCATCTTGCCCTTCTCGACGCTCGCGGCCAGGAACTTCTCGATGCGGCCGAGCCCTTTGGCCAGTACCGCCTCGTTCACCTCGAGCACGATGGTGCGCAGGCCGGCCGCCGCCGACACCTGCGCGATGCCCGCCCCCATCAACCCGCAACCGAGCACACCGATCGTTTTCATGAGGCCCTCTGGCCGGGATGATATCAAACGAGCGTTCAAACTCACGCGGACGCGATTGCGCGCTTCTGCGCCTGGGAGGGCGTGGGCCTCGCGGCATCCTGGTACGCACGCCGTGCCAGGCGGACGTGACGGGAAGTGTCCGTCCGGCGCGACGCCGCCGCCTCCCGCCGGTCCCACCTCACGAATTCCCCTGTGTTTTTCGCCGCAGGCGCCGATTCCTGGGTTGGCCCACTTCTTGATAAGTGAGGAAGACAGGAACCGGGTGATGCCAGTGACAACGAACAGCCACACGAATCAGGCGCTGCGAGTGATGGTGGTCGGCGGCGGCCCTGCCGTGCTGCCGCGGGTCGAACCGATGTTGCCCGCCGGCGCCTACGAGGTCGAATTCGTCGGCATGGACCAGGAGCCCTACGGCTGCATCCTCGACGACACACCCGACCTGCTGGTCGTCTGCCTCAAGATCGAAGACGCCGCATCATTCCAGTTCCTGAGCATGCTGCAGATCGACCCGGCCACGCGCCAGCTGCCGGTGCTGACCTACACGACCGAATCCGAAGGCCAGGCGCTGCCGGGCGTGGACGACGTCACCCCGCGCCGCCGTCACGTGGGCCGCGCGCCGAGCCGGCTCGACCGGCACTGACGTTACTGATGCTATAGTCTCCAGCCGCATGACCGACGATCGCAAGCGCGCCCACGAACGCCTCGAGCTGCCCGATCCGGCCACCGGGGAGGTGAAGATCTATCACTCGATGGCCATCCGCCAGCTGAGCGGCGGGGGCGCGCTCATCGAGATCGGCGTGCCGCTGCAGCTCAACTCGCTGCACGACTTCCGCCTCGCGCTCGGCGATCGCTCCGTGGTGGTGAAGGCGCGGGTCGTGCACTCGCACATCGGCACGGTCGCCACATCGGGCGTGAGCTACCACACGGGCATCGAGTTCGTGGACTTGTCCGAACCCGTGTCGCAGGTGCTCGCCAGCTTCATCGACACGCTGAAACGCCAGCGCACCGCCGCGCCGTAGCGCGCTGGTGGCTGGCGTCAGCCGTTCCCGTCTGTTGTTGCCGGCGCGTCCGCGCCGGCCGTTCCCCTAGCGCACCTCGGCCGGGCGCCGCGCTTCGCGCATCTTCTCGAGCGCGTCGAACATCTCGGCCGGCACCGAGAAGCCCACCGCCACCGTCTTGCCCTCGCCGCCCAGCTGCAGCGAGTCGACGAAGGCGCGCATCTCGGGCTTGCCGTCGGCCTGCAGCTTCACCATCGCCACGACGCCGCGCATCATGTCGCGCAGGTTCTTCGCGGCCTCCTCGTCCTTGGCTTCGGCCTTGAAGGTGCCGGTGATGCCGCCATTCAGGTGACCGGCCGCCGAGAACCACGACAGCGTGGGCATCCGCTGCTGGAGTTCGCCGGGCAGGCCCGTGCTCGAGGCCATCGCGTCGAAGCGGCCCACGGCCCAGGCGTTGTTGCCGTCGAGTTCGCCCACGAGGCGCATGATCTCGGTGTTCGACATCACGTTGCGGCCCGAGCGCTTCGCGTCGATCGCGCCCCTGACGCCCTCGATGCTGCCCACCGCCACGACGCCAGGGGCGAGGAACCCGAGGGCCATCGTCTTCTCGTCGCCGGTGTGCGCAATCATGCGCACGCCCTGGTAATCACTGACCTCGCCGCCGTGGTCGCGGGCGAGCCCTTCGATGCGCACCTGATCGAAGCGGCCGCGGGCCAGCACCAGCGGGTTGCCGCCCGTGTCGCCGGAGGCCGGGAGCAGCGCGCCCACCACCGCGTCGATGTCCCGCTCGACATTGACGCCGGTCTTCTCTTCGAAATCGTGCCGATCCGGGCTGTCGGGGTTGGCCTCCTGCATGCGGCGCAGGCGCTGGCGCAGTTCGGAGGCCATCACTTCCTGCACGTTGGCGTAGCCGACCGCGATGGCATCAGGGGGGACGAAGGCGAGGTCATCGGGACCGGCCTGGTGCGAGAGCGCAACCGGCAGCCCGCCCATGTAGGACGCGACGAGGCCAGTCGTAAGGCCGGCTGTCAGGATGCCGGCGGCGGTGAGCACGAAGTAGCGGGTCTTCGCGGCCATGTGGGTCTTCCCCCTTGGTGGATTATACGGGCCCGCTCCCGGGCAAGTTCAGCCGTTCGTCCCAGCCGGCGGCGGCCCTCCCGGGGGCGCCGCCCGGGCAGAGCGGCTACTGCTCGAGCACGTACTCCCGGCGGGCCACGGTGCGCATGGCCAGCCACAGGAACACGACCAGCATCAGCCCCAGGGCGGTCAGGGCCGCGGACACCGACGAGGTCTGCCGGAACAGGCCCTGGATGACACTCAGGGTGCTGTCGGCCGGCATCGTGTGCGGCACGAGCGACTGCAGGTGGTGGGCCACGGTGAACTGCCGCAGATAGCCCGGCAGGGCCAGGGCGAGCTGCTCCCACCCGAAGGCGAAGACCAGCCCGCTCACGAGCGGACGCTTGAGCCGGGCGCCCACGAAGGCGAAGACCGCTCCGTAGACGGCCAGGCCGGCGCCGAGGAGCGCCAGGTCGAGCACCAGCGACCGGAAGGTCGCGGCCACCTGGGCGAACGGCACGGTCAGGAAGTAGGTCAGCATCACCGATGGCAGCACGACGAGCGACGTGCACGCGAGATACGCCAGGTACTTGCCGAGCAGCACCGAGCCGCGCGGAATCGGCCGGGTGAAGAGATACGTGAGGGTCTTGTCTTCGACCTCGTCGGCCATGAGGGCCGTGCCATAGAAGAGCCCGAGCACCGGCACGATGAAGCGGATGTAGAGCATCCAGATCATCACGCCGAACACGCTGCCGCCGGCCACGCGGGCGCCGTTCACGCGCAGGGCCGGGGCGCCGAAGGCTTCGACGATGCGGAAGATGATGGCCAGCAGCACCGGCCCGCCGACGACGAGGGCCATGAAGATCGTCCGCCGCGACCACAACATCTCGCCGAACGAGAGATCGAACACGCGGCGCGCGGCGGCGACGGTCGAGAGCGGAGCGGGGCGCGCGGCAGGCTCGCTCATTGGCGCACCAGATACGAGAAGACGGCCTGGAGGTTGTCGTCGGGTGAGGTCACTTCGGCGATCGCGCCGGCTTCCCCTGACGCCGCCAGGTCGGTGATCCGCCGGTAGAAGGCATCCGGCTGGCGGGTCTCGACGGTGAGCGCATCGCTCTCGAAGGCCACGCGCGTCACGCCCTCGTCGTGGATGAGGCGCGCGGCGAGTGCCCGTGGGTCGGCGGCCTTGATGTGCACCGTGTGCGGGTGCGTGTCGATGAGCTCGCGGATCTGGTGGACGTTGCCTTCAGCGAGGATGCGGCCGTTGGTGATGAGCAGGATGTTCGAGGTCATCACCTCGATCTCGTGCAGGATGTGGCTCGACACGATGACGTGGCGGCCGCGCTTCGCCCAGTCCTTCACGAGCCGGATCGTCTTGCGGCGCTGCAGCGGATCCATGCCGGTGAGCGGCTCGTCGAGGATGAGCAGCTCGGGGTCGTGCACGAGCGCCTGCGCCAGCTTCACGCGCTGCCGCATGCCCTTGCTGTAGGCGCCGATCTTCTTGCCGGCGGCCTCCGCCAGGTCGACCATGTCGAGGGCGCGGCGGGCGGCGGCCTCGGCCTCGGTCTCGGAGAGCCCGTTCAGCTTGACGAGCGCCGTCACCCACTCGAGGCCGGTCATTCCCTCGTAGAAGGCGTCCTGCTCGGGGCAGAAGCCGATGCGCGAAAAGGCGGCCGGGGTATCCCGGAGCGAGGTCCCGAGCACGCGGATCGTGCCCTGGCTCGGTGTGAGCTGCCCCGTCATGAGCTTCATGAACGTCGACTTGCCGGCGCCGTTCGGGCCGAGCAGGCCGGTGATGCCGGGCGGAATCGACACGGTGACGTCGTTCAGCCCGCTCACCTGCCCGTACCACTTCGACAGGTGCTCGGCCTGCACGATGGGCGTCACGGCGGCGGCGGTCGGATCGGCCATCAGCTCACCACCTCGACCGCGCGCACGCGGCGTTCGAGCACGACGCCGGAGGCCACGATGAGCCCGACGACGACGCCGACGGCCGCCCAGAGCGGCAGGTCGTAGCGCAGCGGCAGCCGGAAGATCGCATCGCCCAGCTGTTCGAGCGCGTCGGTCGGCGAGAGCCACGCCAGCCAGCTCTGCCCGGTGATGCCGCGCACGGCCTGGAAGAGCGCGCCGGTGAAGAAGATGAGCCCGGCATACATCACGCCCACGAAGCGGCTGCTCTTCGAGAGCGACGAGAGCGCGAGCATCGTGGAGGAGGCCAGCAGCACCTGCAGGAGCGAGTAGAGCGTGATCGCGGGCAGCAGGTAGATGTTGTTCGCGATGAACGTGAACGAGCCGGCAAAGCCGATCTGCACGACGAGCAGCATCATCGCCGGCAGGAACGTGACCGAGACGAGCAGCGTGAGCAGCACGGCCATCTTGCCGGCCACGTATTCCCACCGCGAGAGCGGCTTGGCCAGATAGAGCTGCAGCGCGTTGGCGCGGCGGTCGGACGCGATGAGCCCGGCCCCCACGTAGATGGTGATGAAGAAGACGAAGACGGCCTGCGTCTCGAGGAACTCGCGGAAGGTCTCGCCCTTCGGCTGCAGGAACGAGGCCTGCGAGTAGTTGGCGGCCACGTAGACCTGCACGGCACGCACGAGGAACGGCGCCCAGGCCAGGAGCAGCAGCGCGAGGAACCGGCGTTCGGCGAGCACCGTGCGGATGCCGGCGCGGGCGATCACCTGCCAGGCCGCGCCCGTGCGGGCGCGGTCGCCGACGTAGCGCTGATAGCCCTGGTCGTGGATGGGCATCTACTCGGCTCCGACGGCGCGCGCGAACGCGTCTTCGAGGGTGGGCACGCTCTGCTTCAGATGCCGCACCTGCAGGCCGTTGGCAGCGGCCAGGCGGAAGATCGGCTCGGCGCCGGCCTCGCCCGGCACGAAGACGCGCATCACGTCTTCCTGCGAGTCGTGCACCTCGTAACCGGCGGCGGTGAGGAGTTCCAGCATCCGCTCGGCGCCATCCTTCACGCGCAGCTCGAACACGCGGCCCTGCGGCCCGCGCACCGCGTCGAGCGCGCCCTGGGTGGCCACGGCGCCCTTGTCCATCACGATCACGTGATCGCAGGTGAACTCGATGTCGGGCAGCAGGTGCGACGAGACGATGAGATTGACGCCCTTGTTGTGCGCGAGATCGCGGATGAGCTCGAGCATCTCGTCACGGCCCTTCGGATCCATGCCGTTCGTCGGCTCGTCGAGGAAGAGCAGATCGGGATCGTGCACGAGCGCCTGCGCCAGCTTGATGCGCTGCTTCATGCCGGTCGAGTAGGTCTCGACGTTGCGGTAGCGCGCTTCGCCGAGGCCCACGTAGTAGAGCACCTCGTGGGCGCGCTGCATGGCATCGGCCGGCGGCAGCCCGGCGAGCTGCCCGCAGTAGGCGACGAAGGCCACCGCCGACATGCCGGGAATGTGGGCGTCACTTTCCGGCATGTAGCCGAGGCGGGCGCGGATGTCGAGGGCGGACGTGGCGACGTCGAGCCCGAGCACGCGCATCTCGCCCTGCGACGGCACGACGAAGCCGAGCAGCGCCTTGAGCATCGTGCTCTTCCCTGCGCCGTTCGGGCCGAGCAGCCCGACGGCGCCCGGCGGGAAGGCGGCCGACACCTCGCGCAGGGCCATCTGGCGGCCGTAGATCACGCTGACGCCACGCAGCTCGACGACGGCGGCGCCGTCGGGCCGGCCGGAGCCGTCGTGGGAGGGTACGGGCGCCTGCATTCGCTGGTAGATACGAGAGTGCCGCGGACGACGTTCGACCGGGACGCCTACAGCGTACCGCGCAGACCGAGGTCGTCGGCCTTCTCGCGCATGAACATGATGACGTTGGTGACGTGCTGGTCGAGCGGCAGGCCCATGAGTTCGGCCCCCTTCTTCAGGTGCTCGCGCGGCACGGCGCGGGCGAACGCCTTGTCCTTCATCCGCTTGATGACCGAGGCGGCTTCGAGGTCGAGCACGCTGCGGCTGGGCCGCACGAGCGAGGCCGCGGTCACGAACCCGGCCATCTCGTCGCAGGCGACGAGTGTCCTCTCCAGGGGCGTGTCGGCCTCGACGCCGGTGATTTCCCACGCGTGCGCCTGGATGGCCCGCATCACCCACTCCGGGTAGCCGAGGCTCCGCAGGTGCTCGCAGCCCTTGTTCGGGTGGTCGCCGAGCGTCGGGAAGCGTTCGTAGTCGAAGTCGTGCAGCAGCGCCACGACGCCCCAGTCGTCTTCGTTCTCGCCGGCGAGCCTGGCGTAGCCGCGCACGGCGGCCTCGACGGCCAGCGCGTGTTTGCGCAGGCTGTCACTCGCGGTCCATTCGGTGAGGAGCTGCCAGGCAGCCGCACGATCCAGAGCCATGGCCGACAATCCTACCCGGCCTGCGGGCCGGCGTGCAGGCGAAAAGCGCGCTCGATCACGCCCACGGCGTAGGCATTCACGCCGAGCGCGGCCACCGCCGCGCGCGGTACCCAGCGCACGTCCGCCGCGTCGTCACCCGCGCCGAGCGTACCGCCACGGGGCCGGCAGAGGAAGTCCACGATGACGAAGTGATAGCGAATGCGTCCGGCCTCGTCACGGTGCACGCGGTCGAAGACGTCGACGACCACGCCGACCTCCACCTCGAGGCCCGTCTCCTCGCGCACTTCGCGCGCCACACCCTCGGTGAGCGACTCGCCGAGTTCCAGGCGGCCGCCCGGGAGCGACCACTCGCCCTGGCGCGGCGGGAACGCCCGGCGCACGAGCAGCACGGCGCCGCCGTCGATGACCACACCTCCCACGGCGGCGACCGGCGCCTCGGGATAGTCGCGCGCCATCGCTCAGCCGAGCACAAGCGACGGCACGGCGTTCAGCCGGTCGGTCGCGAGTTCGCCGCGCGCGAAGCGGCGCAGCCCGGCGGCCGCAACCATCGCGGCGTTGTCGGTCGAGAGACTCATCGGCGGCAC
>JALHON010000227.1 GCA_022842985.1 Acidobacteriota bacterium
GCAACTCGTACACGAGCCATTGCACGTCCTTGTTCGGCATGGCGGCGCGGATGGGCCTGTGGCAGCATCTGCACGGCGGGAAAGTCGATCACCCGATCGGTGCGCCGGCGGAAGAGATGCAGCGCGATCGGCACGGCCACGGCGAGCAGGCCGGCCAGGAACGCGGGCGCGAGGAAGCCGAGCCCGAACATCAGCCGCGCCCCCGCGCCTTCAGATACGCCACGAGCGCCAGGTCGAGCGGCTTCGACGTATCGAGCAGGTGGTAGTCGATGCCGGCGCCGCCGAGCTGCTGCTTGTAGGTGTCGATGAAACTGCCGACGGCCGCGAGGTAGTCGGCGCGCACCGCCGCCGGATCGGCGAACACTTCACTGGCGGATTCGATGTCGCGGAAGCGCGCCACGTCAGCGAAGGTGAAGTGCAGCTCCTGCGGATCGAGCACGTGGAAGACGATGACGTCGGTGCCGCGCTGGCGGAAGTGACGCAGGCCCTGGATGACACCGGCCGGGTCGTCGAGCAGATCCGAGATGACGACCACGAGGCCGCGTTTCGCGAGCACTTTCGCGAGATCCCCGAGCGGCTTGGCCACGTTGGTCTTCGCGCCCTGCGGCAGGCGCTCGAGGCCGAGCAGCACGGCGCGCAGGTGCGAGGCGCGCGCCGAGGGTGGCAGGCGCTGCACGATGGCCTCGTCGAAGGCGATGAGACCCACCGCGTCGCGCTGGCGATGCATGAGATAGGCGAGCGAGGCGGCGAGATAACACGCGTAGTCGCGCTTCGTGACGCCGTGCGATCCGTAGGCCATCGAGCCGCTGATGTCGACGAGGAGATGGCAGTCGAGGTTGGTGTCTTCCTCGAACTTCTTCACGTAGTGCCGGTCGGAGCGCGCGTAGACCTTCCAGTCGATGGTGGCGAGCGCGTCGCCGGGCAGGTACTGCCGGTATTCCGCGAACTCCACGCTGTAGCCGCGCTTCGGGCTGCGGTGCAGCCCGCTCAGCACGCCCTCGACGACGGTCTTCGCCTTCAGATCGAGCGAGCCGATCCGGGCCAGCACCTTCGGATCGAGATACCGCGCGGGACCGGCCATGCGCTCACAGCCCGCTCGCCGGCGGCGGCACGGCGCCGAGCAGGCGATCGACGAGGATGTCGGACGTGATGCCTTCGGCCTCGCCGTAGAAGTTCGGGATGACGCGGTGGCGCAGGATCGGCTTGGCGAGCGCCTGGATGTCCTTCACCGATACGTGATAGCGCCCGTGGATGAGCGCGCGCGCCTTGGCGCCGAGGATGAGCGCCTGCGAGGCGCGCAGGCCGGCGCCCCACTTCACCCACTTCTCGACGAAGTCGAGCTTCGGCCCACGGCCGGGGCGCGAGGCGTCCACGAGCCGCACGGCATAACGCGCCACGTCTTCGGCCACGACGACCTCGCGCACGTATTCCTGGAACGCGAGGATGTCTTCCCCGCCGAGCACGCGCACCGGCGCCGCCCGCCGCGCCCCGGTGGTTTCGGTGACCACCTTCACTTCGTCGTCCTCCGAGAGGTACGACATGGTGACGTTGAACATGAAGCGGTCGAGCTGCGCTTCCGGCAGCGGATACGTGCCTTCGAGTTCGATCGGGTTCTGCGTGGCGAGCACGAAGAACGGCCGGTCGAGCGCGTAGGTGCGGCCGGCGGCGGTGACGTGGAACTCCTGCATCGCCTCGAGCAGCGCCGCCTGGGTCTTCGGCGGCGTGCGGTTGATTTCATCCGCCAGCAGAATCTGGGCGAAGACCGGCCCACGCACGAAGCGCAGGGCGCGCACCCCCTCCGACTCGTCGAGGATCTCGGTGCCGGTGATGTCGGCCGGCATCAGATCCGGCGTGAACTGGATGCGCTTGAAGCTCAGATCCAGGATGCCGGCGAGCGTCTTGATGAGCAGCGTCTTGGCCAGCCCCGGCACGCCCGTGAGCAGGCAGTGCCCGCCCGTGAAGAGCGCGATGAGCACCTGATCGACGACCTCGTCCTGGCCGACGATGACCAGCCGCAGCTGCTCGAGAATCTTCTCGCGCCCCGCCGCGACCCGCCCCGCCAGATCCTCGCCCTGTGCCTCAGTCGTCCGGTTCATTCGCATCCATCGGCGTGCATCGCGCGCCGTTCATCGGGTTGCGGGAATCGGGAGCCCCAGCCCCCAGCCCCCAGTCCCCAGCCCCTAGTGCGTCAGCGTATAGACGATCTCGTTGATCATCATCTGATACGCCACCGTGGTCCACTTCAAATAGCCGGGATACTCCTCGGCGTTCGACCACTCCCAGCCGTCGCCCATGTCGGTGTTCCAGTTGGCGAGCACCATCGGGCGGCCGGTGTCGTCGAGAATCGCGCGCAGCCGGGCCGTGTAGCCGCCCTTCTCCCAGGTGCGGCCGTTGAAGAACGAGCCGAGGCCCGGCACCTGCGGATACCGTTCGAACTGGTAGAAGCTCGTGAAGATGGGATGCGGCGGCGAGAGGTCGACGAACTCGCGATCCGGGAACACCTTGGCCAGCAGGCGCACGGTGAGGTCCCACTCGAAGGAGCCGTGGAAGTCGTCGAGCGTGAGCGTGCCGCCGCGCAGCAGGAACTCGCGCAGCGTGGCCGCTTCGTCGTCGCTGAAGATGGCGTTGCTCGGCTCGACCAGATAGAGCCACGGATACTGGAACAGGCGCGGATCGTCGAGCGCCATCACGAGCGGCTCACCCACTTCGATCGAGGTGGCGGTCTGCACGCGGCGCGACAGGTTCTGCTCGGCGGCCGGCGCGTCGATGGCCCATGGGTCGTCCCAGAAGCCGAAGCGCGTGCGCATCGCGAGGTCACCCTGCGTGGGCGTGTACTTCACGCGCACGAACGTCCACTGCAGGCCGGCGAAACGGTCTTCCTTGAAGACGCCCGACTGCGCCGCGGCGTCCTTCACGAGCAGCGACAGCGCCGGCGCGACGAACGTGAGCAGACCCGCCACGGCCACCGCGAAGGGCGCCTGACGAAGCGCGCGGCGCCACGCGGCCGCGGGCCGGGCCGCGCCCGCCGTCACTGCGGCGGCTCCACCAGGCGCAGCAGCAGTTCCTGGGCGCGCACGTAGCTCGGTGCCACTTCAAGGGCCAGCAGCGCCTGATGCTTGGCATCGTCCTTCGCGCCCGACTTCTCGAGCGCCTCGCCGAGGTCGGCGTGCGCGCCGGCGCGGTCCTGCGCCCCGGCGGCGACGGCCACGCGGAAGTTCTGCAGCGCCGCCGGCAGTTGCCCGTCGGCGAGCGCGAAGCGGCCGAGTTCGGAATGCGCCGCGGCATCGAACGGGTCGATGGCCACCACTTTTTCCAGCGCGGCGCGGCGGCGGGCGGCGTCAGTACCGGCGTCGAGCAGTGACACGAGCGCGCGGGCCGACACCACGGCGGTGTGGTCGGCGGTGGTCAGCGCCTCGAGCGCCGCGGCGGCGCCGGCCTTGTCACCCTTCGCCTGCAGGAGTGCGGCGATGCGCGCCTGCGGGCTGCTGTCGCCAGTGGCGATCGGCACGAGCGCGGCGGCGCGGCGGTAGACGGCGAGCGCGGCGTCAGGCTCCTTCTCTTCGAGCGCCCGGGCCAGGGCGAGCTGCACCGGGAAGCTGCCGGGGTTCGCCTCCGCGATGGGACGGAGACGGTCGAGCGGCTGGTCGGGCTCGAAGCCCTCGGGCGTGACGAGCGCGCGGCGCAGCGCGCCGAAGCGGGTGTCGAGGAAGCCGTCGAACGTCTTCTGCAGATCGTCCATGGGCACCTTGAGCACACGCGTGATGGCCGTCTCGGTGTCCACGTCATCGGCGAAGACGCGCACGAGTTCGCGCAGCGCCGGCTCGCCGAAGCGGGCGACGATGTGTTCGACCAGCAGTGACGCCTCGTAGTACGCAAGCGAGATGAGTTCGGGATTGCTGAAGCCGGAGTTGAGCTCGCGCAGCTTCATCACCTGGCCGCGGTTGATGGCGCCGGCGAAGGTGACCTCCATCTCGCGGCCCCAGGCCGGACGTGCACGCGTTTCTTCCCAGACCGAGATGCCTTCGGTGAGCCACCGCGGCACGCGCTGATTCGAGAGCTGCAGGGTGATGACGTGGGCGATCTCGTGCCACAGCGTGGCGCCCCAGTTGAATTCACCCGGCGGCCGCGCCTTCGGCGAATCCAGCGTCACGACCTTGCCGAAGCAGGCGCCGAGCGCGCCGATCATGCCCGGCAGGCCGAGCGTGCGCACCGCGAAGTCGTCATGGCGCGGGAACATCTCGATGAGGATGGGCCCGGTGGGCGTGAAGTTCCAGCGCTTCGAGAGCGAGGCCAGCGCCTCGCGGGCGAGCGCCGGCACGTACTCGCGCATCACCGCCGCTTCGTCCGGATGCAGCCGGATGACGAGATCGCCATCGCGGATCGTCTCGAAGCCGTCGAGCGTGTCGAGCAGCGCCAGCAGGTTGTACGTGACGCGATCGAACGGGTCGGCGCGGAACGCCGTCTCGAGCGCGCGGCGGGCGCCGCGCTCGTCGCCCGTGCGCATCAGGTGTGCGCCGAGGTCGGCATAGGCGCGCACGTTCTCGCGGTCCACGGTGATGGCGCGCCGCGCCAGCTCCGCGGCGTCTTCGAACCGGTACTGCCGCGCCGCCACGCCGCCCACCACGCGGTAGACCTCCCCGTAGGTGGGGTTGAGCTTCATGAGCGCGTTGGTCGTGGCGGTGTAGTCGTCGGTGCGCTTGTCGAGCCAGGCGATGGCGGCCTTGAGCGACAGCGCCTCGAAGTGGTTCGGATTGACGGCGAGCGCCTTCTCGACTTCGGCGGCGGCCTCGGGGCGTTTCGTCTCGTCGAGGGCGAGTTCGGCCAGCAGCACGCGGGCGCCGGTGTGTTTCTCGTTGATCGAGAGTACCTGGGCGGCCAGCTTCTTCGCGAGCGGCGGGTTGTCTTCGCTGACCGTGCGCGCGAGGCCCATGAGCGCGTCGGGATGTTCCGCCTCGGTGCGCAGCGCCGCCTGGAACGACCGCGCCGCCTCGCCACGCTCGTGCGCCTCGAGGAACAGTTCCCCCCAGGCGACGTTGACGGCGACGTCCGTGGGCGCCTGCGCGTTGGCCTGACGGAAGAACCCGTTGGCCTCCTGGAAGCGCCTCAGGGCGCGCGCGGCCCGGCCGGCGCGCACGTAATCGGGGGCCGATGCGGCCATGATGTCGCGCGCGAGGATGAGCGACAGCGTGCGCAGCGCCTCGCGGCGGCCGAGCATGCGCTGCAGGATGCCGAGTTCCACGGCGGCGTCGCCGATCGGGTTCTCGAACACCGCCGGCTGGAGCACTTTCTCCGCCTCGGCATACTGCCCCACGGCCACGTAGGCGCGGGCGCGTAGCACGGCGGCGGCCGTGTCGGTGTCGAGGCCCTTCAGCAGCGCGTGGACCTCGGCGTAGTTGCCGCGGTCGAGGGCGCGGGTGGCGGCCGTGCGGGGATTCCCGCCCGGCACCTGAGCCGTGGCGGGCCCCGCCGCAAGGATGCACGCCACGACGAACAGGGCGGCGAGGACGCGGAACGGTCGGCGTGCCAGCGGAGTGACGGTCATGGACGGCCCGGAGGGGTCAGTATACGGCCTCGTCACACATGCCGGTACAGACGGCCGGACCGGCGAATTGGCCGGCCCCCGTCAGAAGACCGGCCGCCAGGTGAAGAACAGGATGGCGGCAAAGGCCTGCAACCCGGCGAATGCGCCGATCCAGACGAGGCGGTGGCGCGCCGGCACGACGTCGGCGAGCCACAGGAAGAGCGGGAACAGCACCGACGTGGCACGGCCCACCGAGAGCCAACCGCCGCTTGCGAGCGAGGGCGCCAGGTTCACCGCGAGCAGCACCGCCGCCGGCATGCCGAAGCGCCGCCCCACCGGCACGAGGCTCGCGCCGACGAGCAGCGCCGCGAGCGCGTTCAGGAAGTTCGGGACGTCGCCCGTCGCGTAGCCGTAGAGCCCCTGCTCGCCGAGCGAACGCCACTCGCCGGCCAGGAACGCGGCCACGCCGATGTTCTCGCGTCCCCACGCCGCCTGGAGCCGGATCCACATGAACGGGTCGCCGGTGAGGTCGTAGACGTAGGCCGAATATGCCAGCATGCCGAGCCCGGGCGCCGCGGCCACGACCAGCCGGTCGACGACACCGAGCCAGCCGCCGGGGGGACGCTGGAACCGGCCGTGTTTCCAGAGTGGCGCGACCACCACGAGGGCGAGCGGCACCGAGAGCAGACAGCCGTTCGGACGTGTGAGGCCGGCCACGAAGCCCCACGCAAAGCCGGCCCAGCGCTCGTCGCGGCGCAGGTGCCACCAGGCGCCGAGCATCGTGAGCAGGAAGAGACCTTCGGTATACGGCGCGCTGAAGAACACCGCGAACGGATACACGGCCAGGAGCGCCACGGCGACGACCGCTCGCTCCTCGTCCATCAGCTCACGCGCCAGGCGGAAGAGGTAGCGCATCGCCCACGCGAAGGCCACGATCGACACAATCGCGCCGCTCCACACGACCTGCCGCGCGAAGAGCAGCGACACCCACGCCATCAGGGTCGGGAAGGCCGGGAAGAACACGAGGTTCTGCTGCCGATCGAAGCGGTTCGGCAGGTACTCGTAGCCCCGCGTGGCAATCGTGAGATACCAGCCGGCATCGAAGCGGGCCGGCAGATTCGCCACCTCCCCCTGGGCCACGCGGATGGGGGCGCGCCCCTGCGGGTAGCCGATGGCGTGCACGGCGAGCAGCCCGAGCACGAGCACGCCGAGCCGTGTGGTCACGATGACCGGCCAGGTGGACCGCGTGAGGGGATCGTGCCGCCAGCGCATGAGCCCCTGCCAGGCGCGCGCGAGCATCGAGGGCGACCGCCGCCAGGCATGACGCACCGCGCACAGCACGAGCGCGACGACGGCGACACGCCACCACGACGTGGTCGAGACACGCATCCCGAGCACGTCGGCGCGGAACCCGCCGGTCACGAGCGTGGAGGCGGCGACGAGCGCGACGAGCGCCGTGAGCCCGTCGAGCACCGCCACGAGCCGCGGCACGGCAGGGACAGGACGAAGCGGGGCGCGCGGCGCGGGCGTCGGCATCGGCAGGTATCTTACCGGGCCGCTCAGCGGCGCCCGAGGGCGCGGTCTTCGATGGCGATCCGCCGGCGCATCAGCCAAGCGAAGCCGAGCGTCGCGACGATCCCGCTCGCCGGCGCGCCGACGATGAGCGCGGCGCCCAGCATCTCGCCGCACACCGCGACGTAGTTCGGGTGGTTCAGCAGCTGATACGGACCGGCCACGATCGGCGGCTCCCCCGGCGGCACCAGCACGCGGAACGACCAGCGCGTGCCGAGCGTGGAAATGGCCCACGCCTTGAGGGCCTTGGCGAGGCCGAAGACGCCGAGCCCGAGGCCGAGCGCCGTCATCGGCGACGGTCCGCGGAGCGCACCTTCGACGGCCATGGCGACGAACGCCGCCGGATACGCCCACTGCATCGTGCGGTAGACGTCGTCGGGCGGTTCGACGGCGCCGCGGGCGCGCAGCAGCGAGGCGTTGTAGGACGAGAGCACGGCCTCCCCCGCCATGACGGCGAGCACGGCGGCCAGGGTGCCCAGGCTGATGATGGCGGCAATCGGCATCGGGAGCCTCACGCGGTGAGCCGGGCATCGCCCGCAAACCGTACCATCGCCTCGAACGCCCCCGGCCACGCGCGCGCTGCCAGCGTGGCCGTGCGCACGAGCGAGGGCGCGTCCACGAGCGCCCGCAGACCGCGATTGAACCGCCACTTGACGGCGAAGGCGCGGCGGCGGGCGGCCGCGAGCGCGGCGGGCGC
>JALHON010000228.1 GCA_022842985.1 Acidobacteriota bacterium
CAAGGCGGCGGCCAAGGCGGCGACGAAGCCCGTCGCGAAAGTCGCGGCGCCGGCCAGGTCCGCCGTGAAGGCCGCGGCGAAGCCCGCGCCGAAGAGCGCCGCCCCCGCGAAGGCCGCGGCGAAGGCGCCCGTGAAGCCTGCCGCGAAGAAGGCGGCGCCTGCCAAGGCCGCGGCTCGTCCCGCGGCCGGAAAGCGGCGCTAGTCGCGCGTGCCGTACCTGCGACTCACCGCCGACCGGCGGGGCGTGGAGCACACGTTCCTGCTTCACGTCGCCGCCCCCGGCGAACGGCCGAAGATCCTCTACTGGTACCGCACGGTGCCGGGCGTGAAGATCGGACGGCCGGCGCTCGACGACGCGGCCATGCGGGCCCTCGAAGAGCAGTACCCGCACATCGACTTCGACTGGCCCTACATCCTCGATGTGGGCGCCATGACGCCCGTGGAAGTGGAAGCGCCGATTCCGCCGCGCAAGCGGAAGCCGCGCCGTCCCGAGGCCGACGACGACCTCGACGTCGCGTCCGACACGGCGCCGCGCCCGGCGCCGGCCTCTGCACCCGCGGCGTCCACCGGTGAGGCGCCGGTGCATGCGGACGCACCGCCGCCCCCGGTCATCGCCGACGACCATGGTCCGGACCTGCTGAGCGAGCTGCTCGGGCGCGGGATCGCGGCCAGCCTGCGCGAGCAGTTCAGTGCGCTCGCCGACCGAATAGAGGCGGCCACGGCCGAGCCCGGGGTGAAGGCCGGCTGGCGGGAGCGCCTCGCGAAACTCGACCCCGACGCCTGGGAGTCGCCCGAGGCCGTGCTCGCCGGCATGGGCTCGGTGCAGCCCGGCTTCGACGCCCTCACGGCCGAGCTCGATCGGGCCGCCGCCGGCGCCTGACCGCGCCGAGCTTTGTGCGGCCGGCACGTCGGGCCGTGCGTCTATACTGAGGCCATGAACATCCGCCGCCTCGCCGCCTTCGGTGCCGGGTTCGCGTTCGTCTGCCTGGTCAGCTGGTCTGCCACGCTCGATGCCCGCCAGGCACCGGCGGGGCAGGCACCGGCCGCGCCCGCGCAACCGGCGCCGCCGCAGGGCCGGCCGGCCAATCCCGACGGCGTGTTCCGCAGCGCCGTCGATCTCGTCACGACCGACGTCATCGCCCGCGACGGCAACGACCAGTTCATCGCGGATCTCACGAAGGACGAAATCGAGATCTACGAAGACGGCGTGAAGCAGGAGATGGCGTCGATGACGCTCGTGCACGGCGGGCGCGTGCTGAACCTGCAGGCGGCGCCGCCGCCGCCCCCGCAGGAAGGCATCATCCTGCCCACGGCGCGTCCGCGCAACGATGCCGCCGGCCGTATCTTCCTCATCATCGTCGACGACCTGCACCTCGACTTCCGCAACACCGGCCGCATCCGCGATCTGTTCAAGCGGATCTCGCGCACGCTCGTGCACGAAGGCGACATGTTCGGCATCGTCTCGACGGGGCCCTCGTCGCTCGCCATCGATCTCACGTACGACCGCAAGGTGCTCGACGAAGCCATCAAGCGCATCACCGGCAACGCCCTCAAGCCGTCCGACATCATCCAGGGCCAGGATGGTCCGCAGGGGCCGACCGAAGTGCGCTACCGCGCCCAGGTGGCGTTCTCGACCGCGCGCGACATCGTCACGCAGCTCGAACGCATCACCAACCGGCGCAAGGCCGTCGTGTGGGTGAGCAACGGCTTCGACTTCAACCCCTTCGAGAACCAGCGCATGGGCGAAGACCCGATCTACGGCGGCCGCATGGGCCAGACGCGCGAGGAAGGGCAGGAGATCAACCGCAACATGAATCAGGGCCAGCAGTTCTCGGATGCCGACCTGGCGCGTGAACTCGCCGATCTGACGCGCTCGGCCAATCGCGCCAACGCGACCTTCTACACCATCGACCCGCGCGGGCTGGTGGCCGGCCAGGACCTCGACGAAACGGTGGACCCGACCGACTTCCAGACGCACCTCCGCAAGACGCAGGACAGCCTGCGCGTGCTGGCCGACGAGACCGGGGGCATCGCCATCGTCAACCAGAACAACTTCGACAAAGGCCTGAAGCGGATCGACGCCGAGACGAGCGACTACTACGTCGTGGGCTACTACTCGAGCAACCCCGACCCGCTGAAGCGCACGCGGAAGATTGAAGTGAAGGTGAAGCGGGAAGGGCTCAACGTGTGGTCGCGGACATCGTACACGTTGCGGCAGCCGGCGCCACCGACCAAGAGGTAGCGCCCCGGGCGGGGTGAGACGCGGGGCGGCGCGTGACCGGCCGCCCGCGTGAGCAGACTAGGCGCGGCCGATCGGCTGCGCGGGCGTGTCGCCGGCGCCGCTGCGCGACGCTTCGATCGACTCGAGGATGCGCGATTTCAGCCAGGACACGGGTTCGGGCTGTGCCTGCGTGAATGCACGCCACACGTCGTCGCTGAGTGCGATGCTGATGACGCGGTCGGGACTCGGTGACATGGGATGGCCCTCCAGGAAATACAGATCGCCATCCTAGCCACCCGCCATCCACACGAAAAATAGAATGATCGAATTGCACCGATTCGATTCGCGCATCGGCCGGCCGCTTCCTGCCGCGGCGGTTGGAGGCGGGGGCGGTCCGGCGGCATAATCGAGGTACTTTCCCCCGAGGCACACATGAGCGTCTGGACCCTGGCCCACCGTTGCGAGCGCATGAATCCGTCGATCCTGCGCGAAATCCTCAAAGTGGCCGAACGTCCCGGGGTGAAGTCGATGGCCGGCGGCCTGCCGTCGCCCGAGACCTTCCCGGTGGAGGCGATCCGCGCCGCCTGCGATACCGTCCTCAGCCAGCAGCCGAAGGCCGCGCTGCAGTACGCCGCCAGCGAAGGGTTCACCCCGCTGCGCGAGTGGGTGGCGGCGACGCTGTCGCGGCCGGGCTACGCCGTGTCGGCCGATCAAGTGCTCATCACGACCGGGTCGCAGCAGGGCCTCGACCTCGTGGGCAAGGTGTTCATCGATGCCGGCGCGCCGGTGGCGGTCGAAGCGCCCACCTACCTCGGCGCGCTCCAGGCCTACGGGCCGTACGAGCCGTCGTTCGTGAGCCTGGAGGGCGATGCGGAAGGCCCGACGGCCAGCGCCGTGGCCTCGCTCGCCACGCGCGCGCCGGGCACGCGCTTCGCCTATCTGCTGCCGAACTTCCAGAACCCCACCGGCGGGCAGATTTCGGACGCGCGCCGCGACGCCATCGTGGCGGCCGCCCAGTCGGCCGGCGTGCCGATCATCGAAGACAACCCGTACGGCGATCTCTGGTTCGACGAGCCGCCGCCGCCCTCGATGACCTCGCGCTGGCCGGAAGGCAGCATCTACCTCGGCTCGTTCTCGAAGGTGCTCACGCCGGGCTTCCGCCTCGGCTTCCTGGTGGCGCCGAAGGCCCTCTACACGCGCATCCTCTCGGCCAAGCAGGCGGCCGACCTGCACACGCCCGGGTTCAACCAGCGCGTCGTCTACGAGGTCATCAAGGACGGCTTCCTCGACACGCACGTGCCGACGATCCGCGCGCGCTACCGCCAGCAGCGCGACGCCATGGCGGCCGCGCTCGCCGCGCACATGCCGGCCGGCACGACGTATCAGATGCCGCGCGGCGGCATGTTCTTCTGGCTGCGTCTGCCGGAGGGCTTCGACACGATGCCGCTGCTCACGAAGGCGGTCGAGGCCGGCGTGGCGTTCGTGCCGGGCGCGCCGTTCTACACGGCCACGCCCGACGTGCGCACGATGCGCCTGAGCTTCGTCACGCTGACCGCCGACGAGATCGCCGCGGCCGTGGCCACGCTCGGCCGGGTGCTGGCCGAAGCCGGCGTCGCCGCGACCGCCCGCTAGGGCGTGAGCCTCGTCGACGCCGGCGTCACCACGGTCCGGGCGTCAGCCTCGCCGAAGCCTGGCGTTGCGTTCCTTTACGGCGCCAGGCGAAGGCGGGGCCGCACCTTCTCGAAGGCCTTGATCACCTCGTCCACGGCACGCGGCGTGCGGCTCATCTTCGGATAGACCCAGCCGGTCTCGCGGATGAGCGGACGGCCGTCGATGCGCGCGCAGTAGAGGTGGCCGCTCGCCACATCGCGGGCCACCGACTGGTACGACACGATCGTGATGCCGAGGCCGTGGCGCACGAGCGCCTTCAGGATCTCGACGTTCTCGGTCTCCATCACGATGCGCGGCTCGATGCCCGACGAGGCGAAGAACTCGTCGACGACGCGGCGCGTGTTCGAGCCCGACTCGAAGAGCACGAAGGGCTGCGTCGAGAGATCCTGCGCGTTGACCTTGCGCTTCTTCGTGAGCGGGTGCTTGGCCGAGGTGACGACCAGCAACTCCTCCTGGAGCACCGGCACCGTCACCATGTCGGCGTCCTTGATCGGCAGCGTGAGCAGCGCCACGTCGCCGGTGCCGGCCCGCAGGTGCTGGATGCAGCGGTCGGTCGGGTCGCTCATGATCTTCACGTCGATGCCGGGGTGCTGACGCGTGAGTTCCGAGAGCAGCGTGGGGAAGACGTAGAGACAGACCGTCATGCCGCCGAGGATGCGCACCGTGCCGCGCAGCGTTTCCTGGCTGTCGCTGATGGTGGCGACCGTGTCGGTCAGGTCCTGGAACACCCGGTGGCTCAGCTGCAGCAGCGACTCGCCGGCCGGCGTGATGCGGATGCGGCGGCCGATGCGCAGGAACACCGGCGTCTTCAGTTCGTCCTCGAGCAGCAGGATCTGGCGGCTGATCGCCGACTGCGACACGTGGAGCTTGTGGCCGGCGGCGGTAAAGGATCCGGTCTCGGCGATGGCGCGGATGATCTCGAGCTGGCGTAGGTCCAAACGACGTCTCCCGGGGCAGAGTATACATACTCTGCGGAGATGGACCAAACGCGATCTGACGGTAGGACTTATGCGTTCAGCGAATACGACGGCGGGGGCCAGCGCCGCGGCGGCTCTGGCCCCCCACCGGCTACTTCTTCTTCAGGAGCGAGCAGACGCCGAGCGCCCCGGTCGGATCCAGCGCATCTGCTGCCAGATCGATGTGACGCACGATGCCGGCGTCGTCGACGACGAACGTCACACGGCGCGCCATGCCTGAATTCTCGTCGAGCACGCCCAACGAGCGCGTGTAGTCGCGCTTGAAATCAGACAGCAACGGAAAGTCCAAGCCCATCTGTTCTCGGAATGCCTTGTTGGACCAGGTGGAATCGACGCTCACGCCATAGACCTGGGCGTTGTTGGCGCCGAATTGCGCGTAGTTGTCCCGGTACCGGGACATCTCGGTCGTTCAACCAGGCGAGAAGGCTGCCGGGAAGAACGCGATGACCACCGACGACTTGCCCTTGAGCGACGAGAGCGTCGCCGTCTTCGAGGCCGGACGGCCGCCATCGGGCGCCGGTTCGAGGTAGGGCAGGGTGAAGTCGGGCATCGGCTGCCCGACCTTCACCAGCGGTGGGGGTGGAGGCGGCGGGGTCGGCGCCGCGGTCGCGCCTGCCGTCTGCGCCAGGGCACCCGGAACGGGTGTCGCGGCCAGTACGGCAAGCACGCTGACCCAGAGGTACAGCGAGCGTGGTGACATGCGCGAGACTATACCGCAGAGCGCCGGCGGCTTTTGCCGGCAGGCGTCTCGGCGGCGGCCCGCACCCGCGCGATGGCCTCCTTCAGGTAGTGCTCGTCGAGTTCGATGCCGAGGCCGTGCACGCCCAGCCGGGCGCAGGCCACGAGGGTCGACCCGAGCCCGAGGAAGGGGTCGGCCACCGTCAGGTCGGGCCTGAGCCCGTGCAGCTTCAGGCAGTACTCCGGCAGGCGCGGCGGGAAGGTGGCCGGGTGCGGCCGGTCCTTCTCGCGATTCTGGATGGTTTCGTACGGCACGAACCAGGTGTTGCCGCGGCAGCGGCGGCCGCCCGACGCGCCCCGCCAGCGCGCCACGTTCGACGGGTCCTGGTACTTCACGCCGAGCGCCAGCCGGTCGAGCCGGGTCGTGCCATCGGGCGTGAAGTGGAACAGGAACTCGTGGCAGTCGTTCAGGAACCGGGTCGAGTTGATGGGCTTGTAGTGGCCCACCGCCAGGTCGTCGGTGAGCCCGGCCCGGCCGCCGGCGGCGTCCTGGTCGATGGCGATCGACTTCACCCAGTGGATGATGTTCTGCAGGTGGAGGTGCGGCCGCACGGCCTGCGCCACGTCGAGCGCCGTCCACGGGTCGGTCGGCTTCGCCCCGACGTTCAGGAAGAGCGAGCCCTGCGCGGCGAGCGTCCGCGTGACCGCGGCGACCCAGCGGTCGGTCCATTCGAGATACTCGTGGCGCGGCTGGCCGTCGTCGTAGGTGCGGTAGCGGATGCCGAGGTTGTAGGGCGGGGAGGTGACGACGACGTCCACCTGGTGTGCGGGTAACGCGGCCAGCACCTCGACGCAGTCACCGAGAAAAAAGGAAATCGTGGCCCGTCCGGCCTGGACGGTGTCGTAAGGGCGGGGAACGCGAGGAGGCACGCGGGCGGATTGTACCGCCTTCGCGCGATGGAGTACAGCGCCCGGGCGGGCGGCTGCCTGGGGGCGGCTACGAGGCGCGCATGGCGGCCACGGCCGGCTGGTAGCCGTCGGCGGTGCGCCCGTCGCGCTGTGCGGAGATCGTGTGGTTCTGGCGGTGCGACGCGCTCGCGCACTGCGGGCCCTTCTCTTCGACGTAGACCACTTCGCGGGTGCTCGCCACGTCGCGGTAGCGGCCGATGACACAGCCGCAAGGCATGGTGCCGAATCCCAGGAGCTTCACGACACTCATAATCACGTTCTCCTGTCAATGTTCTCGCAAGTTCCGTGCCCGCCGAATCGCTGCTCGTATAGGCGCGATTTCGGAAGCGACGCCCTCACGCCGTATCGAAATTGGTCGCAATTCGTCACAGCGCGCGCCAGTAATCGGCCGAAGTCCGCGCGGGATGAGCCGCGCGGCCCGACGCCGCACTGGATCATCGTTCGTCGATTTGGATAGGGCGTGACGAGGGCGCGACGACTCAGCGACGCGGGGCGCGGGCGCTCTCGCGCGTGTAAGCCTCGCGCGCCGCCGCCGCCGTCGGATCCAGCGTGAGCGCTTCGGCGAGACGTCGCAGTCCGGCGGTCTGGTTGCCGCCCTCGAGTTCGAGCAGCGCCAGGTTCGTATAGGTGGACGGATCGCGCGGATCGACGCGGAGCGACGCCTGGAACGCCTCCCGCGCCTCGTCGCGGCGGCCGAGGGTGGCGAGGGCCGCGCCGAGCATGTTGTAGCCCCTGGCGTGGGTCGGGTTGGCGGTCACGAGGGCCCGGGCTTCGCCGATGGCCTGCTCCGTGCGGCCTTCCATGAAGAGCAGGCTGGCGGCGTAGTAGCGCGTGGCGTCGGCGGTGGGGGCGACGGCGCGCATGCGCGAGACCACCGGCAGCAGCCGCTCACGGTCGCCGACGTCGGCGAGCACCGAGGCGAGCTGCTCGAGCGCCGCCACGTTCGACGGCTGCCGCTCGACGGCCGCAAAGGCCACCCGGGCCGCCTCGTCGACCCGCCCGCCCGACGCCAGGAAGCGCGAGAGGGCCACCTGGGCCTCGACGTGCTCGAGCGGCGCGGCGGCGTTCTGGAGCGCCCGCAGGGTCTCGTTCTGACGGCTGGCAATGGCCGCCGACCGCACCAGGCCCTCGAGGGCGCGGGCATCGCGCGGATTGAGCCGCACGGCGGTCTCGAAGTCGGTCCAGGCGGCCGCGGCGGCGCTGGCGGCGTAGAGCATCCAGCCACGGTTGCGCC
>JALHON010000229.1 GCA_022842985.1 Acidobacteriota bacterium
CGTCGCCACGGCACGTCCGCCGGTGGTCGCCGTCTCCATCTTCGACAACGAAACCGGTGATGCGGCGCACGACCGCTTCGTGACCGGACTCTCGGACCTGGTCGTGACCGGGCTCACGCAGCTGGCGCCGGGCCGCGTGGGTGTCGTCGGCAATGCCGCCGCGCTGCGCCAGCCCCGCAACATCCGCAACCTCACGGCCCTGGCCGCCGCGGTCGACGCCGACTACGTCGTGCTCGGCCAGCTCCAGCGGCAGGATGCGCGCCTGCGCTTCATCGTCCACTTCATCCGGCTCAGCGACGGCGTGCACCTGCAGGCGCAGCGGTTCGTGCGCGCGCCAGACGACGTGCCCGCGTTCGAGGCCGATGTGCTCGCCGAGACGGCGCGTATGGTGCGGGCCTTCGTGCTGGCGCCGGACGCGTCCTGAGACGCATCGCCAAGTGGCTGTGGCGACAACACTTCGCCCCTCATCCAACCCTGGTGCGCTCCGCGCTTGCACGCACTGGCGGGCCGGGCCAGGATCCGCCGCATGACGCACACCCGACGCCTCGCCGTTCGTCCCTCCCTCCCTGGCCGCCGCCGCTTCGTACACGCGCTGCCGCTCGGCGGGCTGCTCGGCGCGGTGCTGCCAGCTGCCGCGGTGGCCCGCACGCAGGCGCCAGCCTCGACGGTGGGGGAGTGGTTCCCCCGCCAGGATCCGGCCCTCGCGCAGGAAGTCGTGGGCCGCTCGCACACCGACATCACACGCGTCCGCGAACTGGTCGAACGCCAGCCGGCGCTCGCCCGGGCCGCCATCGACTGGGGCTACGGCGACTGGGAAACGGCGCTCGGCGCGGCCTCGCACACCGGCCGGCGTGAGATTGCGGAGTTCCTGCTGGCCAACGGCGCCCAGCCGACGCTCTTCTCGGCGGCGATGCTCGGCCAGCTCGCGGTGGTACGGGCCTGGGTCGAAACCGTGCCGGGTATCCAGAGGACGCTCGGGCCCCATGCCATCACCCTGCTGGCGCATGCGAAGGCCGGCGGGAAGGACGCGGCGGCGGTGGTCGCGTATCTCGAAGGCGTGGGGGGCGCCGACACCCGCCCGCCCACGGCGGACCTGAGCGCTGCCGATCGCGACGCGGTCGTGGGCCGCTACACCTTCGGCCCCGGGCCGCGCGACCGCTTCGACGTGGACGTTCGCACCGACCGCCTGGGCATCCAGCGCGCTGACGGCAACCGCATCCTGCTCTTCCATGCGGGCGGGCTGGTGTTCTATCCCTCGGGCGTGCCATCGGTGCGAGTAGCCTTCAGCCGGCAGGGAGCCGCGGTGACGGGGCTGACCGTGGCCGACCCGGATGTGATCCTGACCGCCCAGAGGGGCTGAGCGGGCGGTGCGCCGGGGCGCAGCGTGAATCGGGCACTCGCCCGATGACGAATTCGGCTGCACGGTTCTGCGCGTCCTGGCCGTCGTTCGTCCCTGCGTTCCGTCCCAGATTCGGCACGCCAAGTGACTGATCTTCAATCGGTTGCAGCGATCGTCCCGGCGCGGCACCAGCCGGCCTCGCCGGGCCGTCCGCCAAAAAAACGTTGGTATCCCCGTGGAGGCGCCAGTAAAATCCGGCCGTCCAACGGACCCCTATGATCAGCGTCGCCGCGATTCGGATGCAGCAGTTCGGAGTGCAGTTCTACCAGGCGTCACTCACCGCCAGCGACATCGACAAGCTCGTGCGCTTCGAGGTGCTGAGCTACGGCGACCAGGGCACCGGCGGCGTGCGCGGCGGCAAGAAGGCGCCCACGAAGATCCGGTGGGACCTGCTCGAACGGCGCATCGCCTCGAGCGAGAAGGCCTACCAGCGGCAGATCATCCGCAAGAAGATCGACGAGCTCGTGCAGTACTACGAGCAGTGCCGTCAGGCGCGCGACCTGCCGTCGATTCCGGGCGCCGTCATCATCTCGTGCGACGAGAAGCTGTCGTTCGAGGCGGTCGAGGCCGGCAGCTCGCTCGGCCGGCTGAAGGTGCCCGAGCGCGAAGGCATTCTGCGCGCCATCGACGGGCAGCACCGCCTGCTCGCGCTGCACGCCGACATCGAGAACTTCCACGACGAGTCGTTCACCGTGCCGGCGATCATCTTCGACCGGCTGCCGGAAGATCACGTCGTGCAGATGTTCGTCACGATCAACGCCAAGCACACCCGGCTGAACGCGTCGCACCTCGTGACGCTGTCGGGCCGCCAGCTCTACCGCGACGAAGCGCTGGCCGCCGCGCACGATGTCGTGCGCGCGCTCAACGACCGCGAAGACTCGCCGCTCCACAACGAGATCAAGCTGCTCGGCGTGGGCAAGGGCCGGGTGGCGCAGGCGCCGCTCGCGCAGGAATTCAAGCGGATGTTCGCCAACGAAGAGGCGCTCGGCGGCGCGCGGAAAGCGGCGCAGTTCCGCGACGAGTCGAAGACGTTCTTCGTGAACTACCTGAAGCAGGTGGCCACGGTGTTCGAGACCGCATGGCACGGCCGCAAGTACAGCATCCGCTCGGCCACGGCCCTGCGCGCCTTCGTGCGCGTGGCGCCGGATGTCGTGCGCGCGGTGGACGAGCAGCACGCCGAACGCACCGACTACCGCGCCATCGGCCGCGCCATCGCGCCGTGGGGCCGCCGCATCGGCGCGCTGCGCTTCGAGACCGACGGCGCGTGGAAGCGTTCGGGCGCGAGCGTGGACGGCCTGGCGAAGGAACTCCGGCTGGCCCTGCAGTATCCGGAAGGCGCCGGACAGTAGCGGCGACGGCAGGTCAAGAGATCGGATCGGCACATCTCGTGATGTGGCGATGTGGTGATCGGGTGATCGGACGCGGGCATCGATCGATCGAGTGATCTGACGCGTGCTGTCACGCTGCCGCTGCCCGTCGCGTTGGATCGGTCACCAAATGACAAAAGGGCGGCTCCGGTATACCCGGGCCGCCCTTTCGCCATATAGGTGTCGCCAGCCTGGCTCCCCCCAGCGTTCACGGCACCAAACCGCAAACAACAGAACTGGCGACGCCACGTTGTATTGCAGGGGCCGTGCCGGGAGCGTTTCGCGCCGAAATCCGAGGAATTCCGCGGGTCGGCCGTCCGCGCGACGCACGAGTTCGTCGGCGTCCTTGGAACTTGTCAGCGGCGCACGAGCGCGGCGATCGTCACGCCGGCGTCTTCGAGGCCGCGGCGGATGGCCGCGGCGAGCGCGGCGGCGCCCGGCGTGTCGCCGTGCAGGCACAGCGTGTCGGCCTCGAACTCGATGGTGGAGCCGTCGGTCGCGACGACCGTCTGCTCGGTCACCATCGTCACGGCGCGCGACACCACGGCGTCGACGTCGTGGATGACGGCGCCTGGCTGCGAGCGCGGCGCGAGCGACCCGTCGGGCTGGTAGGCGCGGTCGGCGAAGGCTTCCGCGGCCACGGGCAGGCCGGCATCGAGGCCCGCCTGGAGCAGCGCCGAGCCGGGCAGGCCGAAGAGCACGAGCGTGGGGTCGAAGGCGACGACCGCGCGGGCGATGGCTTCGGCGAGCGCGTCGTCGCGGCACGCCATGTTGTAGAGCGCGCCGTGCGCCTTCACGTGCTGCAGCGGCACGCCCTCGCTCCGCGCAATCGCCGCGAGCGCGCCTACCTGGTAGAGCACCATGTCCTCGACCTCGGCCGGCGTCACCTGCATCTCGCGGCGGCCGAAGCCGATGAGATCCGGCAGGCCGGGGTGCGCGCCGATCGCCACACCGTGTTTCCGCGCCAGACGGATGGTCTGGCGGATCGTGCACGGATCGCCGGCGTGGAAGCCGCAGGCGACATTGGCCGACGAGATGACCGGCATCAGCAGCCCGTCCTGGCCCATCGGCCAGGCGCCGAACGCCTCGCCCAGATCGGAGTTCAGATCGATGCGCATGGTCCGCGCATTGTAATCGGGGCTCAGCCCTTGTCGGCGAAGAGCGCCACGAGCATCGCCTTCTGGGCGTGCAGGCGGTTTTCGGCCTGGTCGAAGGCGACCGACGCCGACGACTCCATGACGTCGTCCGACACTTCCTGGCCGCGATGCGCAGGCAGGCAGTGCATGAACAGGGCGTCGGCCTTGGCGCGGGCCATCATGGCGTCGTTCACCTGGTAGCGCGAGAAGGTCTTCGAGCGTTCGGCGTA
Organism: Acidobacteriota bacterium; assembly: GCA_022842985.1. Classification (GTDB taxonomy): domain Bacteria; phylum Acidobacteriota; class Vicinamibacteria; order Vicinamibacterales; family UBA2999; genus CADEFD01. The sequence goes on from JALHON010000229.1 coordinate 4,133, forward strand.
CTCGACCTCCTGGCCCATCGACGTCCAGACGTCCGTGTAGATCGCGTCGGCGCCCTTCACGGCCTCCTTCGGGTCGACGTACTGCTTCAGCTCGGCGCCCTTCATCGCGATGCGGCCGGCCACCTCGGCCACGTCCGGCGGCAGTCCGTAGCCCTTGGGCGTTGCAATCCGCATGTGCGCGCCGAGCATGAGCCCCGCGTGCACGAGCGACGTCGCCACGTTGTTGCCGTCGCCCACGAAGGCGATGGTGCGGCCCTCCACCGAGCCCCAGTGCTCCTGCAGCGTCTGCATGTCGGCGAGTGCCTGACACGGGTGTTCCTCGTCCGAGAGCGCGTTCACGATGCGCAGCCCCGGCGCCGACTCCGTGAAGATCGTGAGGCGCGCCTGCGCGAAGGTGCGGATGACCACCGCATCCACCCAGCGCTCGAGGTTGCGGGCCACGTCGTGCAGCGGCTCGCGATCGGCGTGCATGACATCCGACGGGATGTCCACGACGCTGCCGCCGAGTTCGCCGACGCCGATCGTGAAGGTCACGCGCGTGCGCAGCGACGGCTTCTCGAAGAGCAGGCCGACGTGCCGCCCGGCCAGTGCCGTGGCGTGCGGCGTCGCCGTGCGGGCGCGGCGCGCCGTCTTCAGTTCGGCGGCGAGCGCCAGCGTGCGCGCCAGATCGTCGGGCGTGTAGTCGAGCAGCGACAGGAAATGCTTGGGCATGGCGACACCTGATGTCTCGTGATGCGGGAGGTCCCGAGCCCCGGACCCCGGGCCCCGCCCCTACGTGCGGTATTCGGCGTTGATCTGGACGTACATCTTCGAGAGATCGCACGTCCACACGGTGGCGGTGCATGTGCCGCCGGTGCCGAGATCGACCTCGATGTCGAGGTCGGTACCCTGCAGGTAGGCCGCGGCCTGCGGCGCCCGTTCGTCGAAGGGCCGGCCCTGCTCGAAGAGCACGAGCGTGCCGATGCGCACGCGCGCGCCCTCGAGCACGAAGCGCGCGCCGGACCGGCCGGCCGCGGCCACGAGGCGGCCCCAGTTGGGGTCGGCGCCGTGGATCGCCGTCTTCACGAGCAGCGAGTTGGCGATGGCGCGGGCCGCCATCCAGGCATCGGCGTCGCTCGCCGCGCCGCTCACCGTGATGGCGACCAGTTTGGTCGCGCCCTCACCGCCGCGCACGATGCCGAGCGCCAGCGTCTTCGCGACGGCGCGGAAGCCCTCGAAGAGCGCGGCCTCGGTGGCATCGTCGATGGTCACCCCCGACGCGCCATTCGCCAGCGCGAACACGCAGTCGTTGGTCGAGGGCTCGCCGTCCACGGTGATGGCATTGAAGGTGAACCGGCAGGCATCCACGAGCACCTTCCGCAGGCGGTCGGGGGCGACGGCGGCATCGGTCGTGAGATACCCGAGCATCGTCGCCATGCGCGGCTCGATCATCCCCGAGCCCTTGGTCATGCCGCCCACGCGGAAGGTGCCGGCCGGTGTCACCACTTCCACCGCCGCCGACTTCGGAAACGGGTCGGTGGTCATGATGGCGACCGCCGCGTCGGCGCCGCCATCCGGCGAGAGCGCGGCCGCCGCGCGCGGGATGCCGGCCCGCAGCGCCGGCATCTTCAGGTTCACGCCGATGACGCCGGTCGACGCCACGAGCACCTCGTGCGGGGCCACGCCGAGGGCCGCCGCGGTGAGCGCCGCCATCTCGGTGGCGTCGGCCATGCCCTGCGGGCCCGTGCAGGCGTTCGCGCAGCCGCTGTTGCTGACGACGGCGCGCGCCTGGCCGTGGCTGGCCGCGAGGTGCGCCTTCGAGACGAGCACCGGCGCGGCCTGCGCCTGGTTGGTCGTGAAGACGGCCGCCGCCGCCGCCGGCGTGTCACTGACGACGAGCGCCAGATCATGTTTGCCGTTCGCCTTGATGCCGCAGTGCAGGCCGGCCGCGCGGAAGCCGCGCGGCGCGGTGACACCACCCTCGAGTTCGCTCATCGTGTACGTCATGGGACAGTCCCTACGATCGCCCGGGGCGGCCACTCCGCCCGGTGAGGCTCACTGGGCGCTCGCCTCCGCCGGAAGGCCGGCCAGCACGGCATCCAGCGTGGCGATGGCCTCGTCGACGTCGGCTGCGGTGATCGTGTAGGGCGGCAGCATGCGCACGACCTTCTCGGCCGTGCGGTTCACGAGCAGGCCACGCGCGAGCGCCCCTTCCACGACGGGGGTGGCGTCCACGGCCAGTTCCAGGCCGCGCATCACGCCGGCGCCGCGCACGGTGCGCACCACCGGGTACTTCGCGGCGAGTGCCAGAAGGCGCGCTTCGAAGTGGGCGCCCACGGCCTGCACGTGCGCCATGAGGCCGCGGTCCATCAGCTCTTCGAGCACCACGAGCGCCGCCCGCGTGGCCAGCAGGTTGCCGCCGTAGGTCGTGCCGTGATCGCCCGGCAGCACCTGGCGCGCCACGTCTTCGGAGACGAGCGCCGCGCCCACAGGCACGCCGCCGCCGATCGCCTTGCCCACGGTGACGAGATCGGGCGTGAGGCCCAGCGCCTGGTAGTAGAACGCGTGGCCGGTGCGGCCGAGGCCGCACTGGATTTCGTCGGCGATGAGCAGCGTGCCCGTGCGCGCGCATACCCGTTCGATGGCCGCGGCGAGTTCGGCGGAGATCGGACGCACGCCGCCTTCGCCCTGGATCGGCTCGACGACGATGGCGGCCGTGGTGTGGCTCACGGCGGCCTCGAAGCCGGCGATGTCATCCGGCGACACGAAGGTGACGCCGGGAATGAGCGGCTCGAACGGCTCGCGGTAATGCGGGTTCGCGGTGACCGAGAGCGAGCCCATCGAGCGGCCCGAGAAGCCGTGTTCGAACGCCACGTACTCGGTGCGGCCGCGCACGCCCTGCGTGTACCAGTAACGGCGCGCGAACTTGAGGCACGCTTCCATCGCCTCGGTGCCGCTGTTGCAGAAGAACGAACGCTGCAGTCCGGAGAGTGTGGCGAGACGCGCCGCCACCTGCCCCTGGAGCGGGTGGTAGTAGAGGTTCGAGGTGTGGAGCAGTGCCGCGGCCTGCTCGCTCACCGCGGCCGTGAGCGCCGGGTGGGCGTGGCCGAGTACCGACACGCCGATGCCCGAGATGAAGTCGAGATACGACCGGCCCTCGATGTCGGTGAGCCGCACGCCCTCGCCGCGCACGAAGACGACCGGCTGACGCTTGTAGGTCTGCAGGACGTGCCGGGCTTCGAGAGACTGGATGTCGGTGGCGGTGGTCACGGGTGTCCTCACTTGACGCGGGTCCAGGGGCCGGGCTCGGCCGCGCCGGCCAGGGCGGCGGCAAGGCTGGCGGGCGTGCGGCCGTCGGCGATGCGCACGTCGGCCACACCGGCCTTGACGGCCTTCTGGCAGGCCTTGAGCTTGGCGACCATGCCGGCGCTGGCTTCGCCCGACGCCATCATGCGGCGGGCGAGTGTGCGATCGACGGCGGGAATCGTGGCGCCGGCCGCGTCGAGCACGCCGGGCGTGGCGCCGGCGATGACGAGCCGCGCGGCGCCCAGAGTTCG
>JALHON010000230.1 GCA_022842985.1 Acidobacteriota bacterium
CCCTGGCCAAGCGCCATCGCCAGCACCGTGCGCGGCTCGGCACCAAGGGCCAGGCGCAGCCCGATTTCCTTCGTGCGGCGCGCCACCGAGAACGCCACCACGCCGTAGACGCCGAGCGCCGCGAGCAGCGTGCCGAGGGCGCCGAAGCCGGTGGCCAGCAGCGCGCCTACACGCGCCGGCAGCAGCGCCGCGGCCATGTGCGTCTCCACCGTGTTCGCGTCCATGATGACGAGCCCCGGCTCGAGCGCCAGCAGCTCCCGCCGCATCGCGGTCAGGAGGGCCGCGGCATCCCCGCTGGTCCGCGCCAGCAGGAAGTTGTAGCGGCTCGGGCGCTGCGCGGCGGCGAAGTAGACGAAGGGCGCCGGCTGCTCGAGCACGCCGTGCTGCCGGTGGTCGCGATTCACGCCGATGACACGATAGGTCTTGCCGGTGCTCTCGATCTGCAGCGTGTGGCCGATGGCCGATTCGTTCGGCCAGTAGCGGCGCGCCATCGTCTCGTTCACGATGGCCACACCCGGCGCCCCTTCGGTATCCGCCGGCCCGAAGTCGCGGCCGTCGAGCATCCGCACGCCGAGTGTCGCGAGATACCCCGGCGACACGGCCACGTTCTCGATGCTCTCGCCGCGCTGTCCTTCGGCGTAGACGCGCGTGTCGATCTTCATTTCCTGCTGGCTGAAATTGAAGGTGAACGGTAGCGTCGGCGAGACCGTGGCGGCCGACGTCACCCCGGGCAGCGCTTCGACCCTGGCTTTCGCCGTGCGCCAGAACTCGAGCCCGCGCGCCGGCTCGTAGCGCATCATGTCGGTGTCGAAGGCCACCGCGGCGAGTCCGCGCGGGTCGAAGCCCACATCGGCACGCTGGGACGCGCCGAGACTGCGCAGCAGCAGGCCGGCGACGACGAGCAGCACCGCGGTGAGCGCCACCTGCACCACGACGAGGCCGTCACGCAGCGCCCAGCGCCGCCCGGCCACGCGCGCCGCCGGCGCCTCGCCGCGCAGATCGCCGACCACATCGGGCGACGAGGCCTTCAGCGCCGGCAGCAGGCTCGCGGCCATGCCGGTGAGCGAGGCGGCGGCCAGCGTGAAGGCGAGCACGCGGATATCGAGACGCAGGTCGAAGACGACCTCGACGGGCAGCGGCAGTTCGAGGCCGGTGAGCGCGCGGATGAGCACCCACGCGCAGCCGAGCGAGGCCACGGCGCCGGCCAGGCCGAGCAGCAGCCCTTCCACGACGAGCTGCTGCACGAGCCGGCGGCGGCTGGCGCCGACGGCGAGCCGCACGCTCAACTCGCGGCGCCGCGCCGAGGCGCGCGCCAGCAGCATGCCGGCCACGTTCGCGCAGGCGATGAGCAGCACGAGGCCGACCACCGTCATGAGGCCCGCCGCGCCCACGGCGAGCACACCGCCGGCCTGCGGCACGAGCAGCCGCACGTCGTCGCTCGGCAAGGCCGACAGCCTGACGTCCTTGTTGGTCTGCACGTGCGCGGCGGCGAGCTGACGCCCGATGAGCGCGACGTTGGCGTGCGCGGCCTCGGCCGCCACGCCGTCGCGCAGGCGGCCCTTCACGAACAGCCAGCGCGTGCCGCGGCGTTCGAGCCGCGTGCGGCCCGGACCGGGCACGCTGCTCGTGATGCCGATGGGCTCGATTTCCTCGGCATGGGACATCGCCACCCAGAGTTCCGGGGTGAGCAGCGGCACGACGCCGGTGAACGAGGGCGCGGCCACGCCGACGATCGTGTAGACGAGGCCGCGCAGCGTCAGTGTGCGGCCAACGATGCCCGGGTCGGCGCCGTAGTCGCGCCGCCAGATGCGATCCGACAGCACCACGACGCGGTCGGCATCAGGCGTGTCGTCGGCCGGCGTCAGCACGCGGCCCACCTGCGCGCCCACGCCGAGAAGCGCGAAGTGGTTGCCGGTCACGACCTGCCCGAGCGCCACACGCGAGCGGTCGCCCAGGCTGAGCGGCGCCATCATCGGGCTGTAGGCCGTCATGTCGCTGAACACCGTGTTCTGCGCCCGCAGGTCCACGAAGTCGGCGTACGACGAGGTGGCGTATTCGTCGCCGTCGCCGTCCTGCGTGAAGACGTCCACGAGCGTGCCGGGCGCGGCGACCGGGAGCGGCCGGAAGAGCAGCGCGTCCACCAGCGAGAACATCGCCGTGTTGACACCCACGCCCAGCCCGAGCGACAGCATCGCCACGGCGAAGAAGCCGGGACTGCGGCGCATGCTGCGCCACGCGTAGGTGATGTCCTTGCGGACCGATTCGAACATCAGGACCTCCGGCCGGACGCGTCGCGTCCGGTCTGCCTGACATACGCGCCGGCGGCGGCGGAAGTTCGACCGCTAGAGCTTGCGGAAGTTGCGCGCGCTACGGTGCACGGCGGCGTCGGCCACGAAGGCGGGCAGGTGCTTCACGCCGAAGGCGATGGCGCGGTTCACCCGTCCCGTGACCACCACCGGCCGCCCCGCCATGACGGCGGCGTAGCCCTCGCGGGCGACGTCGCGCGCATCGCTCCACATCCAGCGTGGCATCGCGCTCACCTGGGCGCGCGTGCCGGTGACGTCGTGGAACTCCGAGTAGGTGAAGCCGGGGCAGACGGCCGTCACGTGCACGCCGTGGGCCCGGCATTCGCCGGCAAGCGACTCCGAGAACTTCACCAGGAACGCCTTCGAGGCGGCGTAGAGCGTGTGCCCCGGGGCCGCCGGCACGAGCGCGGCGAGCGAGGCGATGTTCAGCACGCGGCCGAAGCGCCGTTCGATCATGCCCGGCAGCAGCCGGTGCGTGAGTTCGGCGACGGCCGTCACGAGCACCTGCAGGAAGTCGCGCTGGCGCGTCCATTCGGTCGCGGCGTAGCGGCCGGGCACGCCGTACCCGGCGTTGTTCACGAGCACGTCCACCGTGAGGCCGCGGGCCGCGGTCTCCGCGACGAGCGCGGCCGGCGCCGCCGGATCCGCGAGATCGGCCACGATGATGTCCACCGGGACGCCGTAGCGCGTGCGCAGCCCCGCGGCGACCGCCTCGAGGCGATCGGCGCGCCGCGCCGTGAGCACGAGGCCGTAACCGGCCTCGGCCAGGACCTCGGCGAACGCGGCGCCGATGCCGGCCGAGGCGCCGGTGACGAGGGCGGTGCGGCCTGTTCCTTCGCGCGTCATCGCCGACAAGTATAGAGGCGGGCGCGCGGGACGGGCGGGCCGCGCACGTTATGATGGACCGTCCCCCGGGAGGTTGCCCATGTTCGCGAAAGTTGCCGCGCTCACCCTCGCCGCCGCGTTGTGCACCGGCTGCATCCGCAGCGCCACGCTCATCAAGGTCAAGGCCGATGGCAGCGGCACGGTCGAGCAGACCATGCTGATGAACCTCGGCATGGTGAAGGGGATGTTCGGCGGCCTCGGCGCGCAGCCCGCCCAGACGCCCGGCGCCGTGAACGAGGCCGACATGAAGCGCGCCGCCGAGCGCATGGGCGAAGGCGTCACGTTCGTCTCGGCCACGCCGCTCAAGGCCGAGGACGGCTTCGAAGGGTCGAAGGCGATCTTCGCCTTCACCGACATCACGAAACTGCGCGTGGATCAGGACCCGAACCTCTCGGGCTCGACCACCGGCGGCTTCTCGACGCCGCCCAAGAACAGCAATCCCGTGACGTTCGCGTTCACCAAGGGCACCGATGGCGCCTCGACGCTCACCGTCTCGCTGAACGACACGCCGAAGGACAATGCCGCGCCCACGGCCGCGCCCGGCGGGCCCGACATGGACAACCCGCAGATGCTCGACATGATGAAGTCGATGTTCAAGGGCTTCAGGATCGGCATCGACATCGAAGTGGCCGGCAAGATCCTCAAGACCAACGCGGATCATGTGGCCGGTTCGCGCGTCACGCTGCTCGAGATGGACCTCGAGGCGCTGATGCAGGACGAAGCGAAGCTGAAGCAGGTGCAGAAGGCGCTCGGCCCGACTGCCTCGGTCAGCGAACTCAAGCCGTACCTCAAGGACGTGAAGGGCCTGAAGGTGAACGACCCGGTCGTCACCATCGCCTTCCGCTAGGCCCGCTGGTAACATGCGCGCCGTGACGCCGGCGCCGGAGGCGAAGCCGTTCCTCAAATGGGTCGGGGGCAAACGTCAGCTCCTGCCGGTGCTCCGCACGTACTACCCGGCCACGGTCAGCGGGTATCACGAGCCGTTCCTCGGCTCGGGCGCGGTGTTCTTCGACCTGTGGACCAGCGGACGCCTCGCCGGCTGCCCGGTGTGGCTGAGTGACGAGAACCCCGACCTCGTGGGCTGTTACCTGCGCATCCGCGACGCCGCCGACGCGCTCATCGGCGAACTGGGCCGGCTGGCTGAGGGGCACGCGCAGGGGGGGCGCACCTTCTACTACGAGGTGCGCGACCAGCTCTTCAATCCCCGGCGCGCCGCCTGGGCCGCGGCGGATGGCACGCCCGAGGCGTATCCGGTGGATCTGGCCGCCGCCCTCCTCTACCTCAACAAGACCGGCTACAACGGCCTCTTCCGGCTCAACCAGAAGGGCGGCTACAACGTGCCGGCCGGACGCTACACGCGGCCGCGCATCGTGCACGCCGAGCGCATCCGGGCCGCCTCGGCGGCGCTCGCCACGCCCGGGATCTCGATTGCCTGCCGGTCGTTCGACCGGGTGGCCGAAGAGGCCCGGCCCGGCGACTTCGTCTACTTCGATCCGCCCTACGCGCCGCTCGGGCCCACCTCGAACTTCCGCCAGTACACCGCCCGCGGATTCTCGGACGCCGACCAGGCCCGGCTCCAGGCGCTGGCCGTCGGGCTGGCCGGGCGCGGCGTGCAGGTGCTGCTCAGCAACTCGAGCGCGGATTCCATCGTGCGCCTCTACGGCGAACGGACGGCACATTCGGCCGGGCTCCGCATCCGCCGGGTGCCGGCGCGGCGCGCCGTCAACACCCGCGCGGACCGCCGCGGGCCGGTCGAGGAACTGCTCGTGAGCAACCTCCCGCCGGTGGCCTGAGCGCCCGAAGCCGCCGGTCATTCACCCTAGCTGATCCGTTTGCACAGTTTTCCTGATCCGGCGGCGCCGCGGCCCCTGTCGGACCGCGTGTGAACGGCCGACAAGGTATGAGAAGGAATACGTACAGCCATCGTCTATCTTGAGGTCGGGCACCGGCCAGACACCAAGATATGGTGGACCGCACCCGGTCTGGAACGGCCGGGGAACCGTGCTACTCTGGCGAGAGCTACTGGCCTTGCGAAAGTGGCGGAACTGGCAGACGCGCCGGACTTAGGATCCGGTAGCCGCAAGGCTATGGGGGTTCGACTCCCCCCTTTCGCACCATTCGACTCGGCCTGCGGCCTCGCTCATGGCGAGCCCTACGGCGCCAGTCGGTCTCGGTGCCCCTTCTTCCACACACTCCACACAACCTAGATGAAGACAGAACTGGTAGACGTCAACGAGACGCGGCGGCAACTCACGGTGGAGATTCCCGTGGGTGATGTCGAGTCGGCCATCGAGCGCGTGACGCGCGAATACACGAAGTCGGCGCGCCTGCCCGGCTTCCGCCCCGGCCGCGTGCCGCCAGGTGTCGTGCGCCAGCGCTTCCGCGCCCAGATCCTCCACGACGTCGCGCATGACCTCATCCCCCGCACCATCGACGACGTGCTGTCGTCGAAAGGGGTGGAGCCGGTCGATACGCCCGACGTGAAGGACGTCGTCGTCGAAGAAGGCAAGCCGCTGTCGTTCACCGCCAGCTTCGACGTGGTGCCGGCCTTCGACCCCGGCGACTTCGGTGACATCCAGCTCACGCGCCAGCCGGTGGCCGTCGACGACGACGCCGTGCAGCAGACCCTCGAGCGCCTGCGCGAGCGCGCCGCGCGCTTCGAACCGGTGGAAGGCGGCGTGGCCGAGGGCCACACCCTCGTCATCGACCTCGAACGCCGCGCCACGGGCGCCGACGGCACCGTGCAGCCGCCCGACACCCACGAGAAGGTCTCGATCGAGATGGGCGCCCCGGCCAACCCGCCGGGCTTCGACACCGAAGTCACCGGGATGACGGTGGGCGAATCGCGCTCCTTCACCCTGAGCTACCCCGCCGACTACGCCGTGGCCGAGCTGGCCGGCACGTCCGTGGCCTACACCGTGCACCTCAAGGAACTGCGCCGCCGCGTCGTGCCCGCGCTCGACGACGAGTTCGCGAAGGACCTGGGCGAAGACCTCGAGTCGCTCGACGCCCTCAGGGCCCGCGTGCGGGCCGACCTCGAAGGCGAGGCGAAGGATGCCTCGGAGCGCCAGCTCCGCGCCGACCTGCTGAAGCAGATCGCCAAGCGCCTGCCCTTCCCGGTGCCCGGCGCCCTCGTGGACCGCGAGATCGACCGCCGCGTCGAGGATTTCGCACGGCGGCTCATGTCGCAGCAGATCGACCCGCGCCGCGCCAATATCGACTGGGCCGCCTTCCGGCAGGGCCAGCGTGAGCCGGCGCAGGAATCCGTGGCCTCCGCGCTCGTGCTCGACCAGGTGGCCAGGAGCGAGAACATCACCGTGACCGAGGCCGATCTCGAGCGCGAACTCGAGCGCTACGCGGAACGCACCGGCCTGACGCCGGCCGCCGTGAAGGCCCGGCTGGAGCAGGAAGACGGCCTGGGGCGCATGCAGGTGGGCCTGCGCCGGGAGACGACGGTGAACACGGTACTGTGCCGTGTTCAGGTGACCGAGTGAAGGGCGCGCCCGTCGCGCCGATTGCAGATCCCGAGGAACGAATCGTGACCGACTCGCGCATGCAGCTCGTGCCGATGGTGGTGGAACAGACCAACCGCGGCGAACGTGCCTACGACATCTTCTCCCGGCTGCTGAAGGACAACATCATCTTCATCGGCACGCCGATCGATGACAATGTCGCCAACGTCGTCATCGCGCAGATGCTGTTCCTCGAAGCCGAGGATCCCGACAAGGACATCCTGCTCTACATCAACAGCCCGGGCGGCGTCATCACGGCCGGCCTCGCCATCTACGACACCATGCAGTACATCCGGCCCGACGTGCAGACGCTCTGCATCGGGCAGGCCGCGTCGATCGCGGCCGTGCTGCTCTGCGCCGGCGCCAAGGGCAAGCGCGCCTCACTGCCGAGTTCACGCATCCTCATCCACCAGCCGTGGATGCAGGGGCTGGGCGGGCAGGCCACCGACATCGCGCTCGCCGCCAAGGAAATCCTGCGCCAGCGCGAGCGCATCAACGAGATCATGGTCCTGCACACGGGCCAGCCGCTCAAGCGCATCCAGGACGATACCGAACGCGATTACATCATGTCGCCAGACGAAGCCAAGGAATACGGAATACTTGACGACGTGATTCGGAAACGGGTGTAACATCGATCGAGAGGCGTCCCTGCGTCGTCTCTCCTGCCGCGAGCATCCCTTATGGTCAAGAAGAACGGCGAGGGTGAAATCCTGCGCTGCTCGTTCTGTAACAAAGATCAGAACGACGTCAGGAAACTCATCGCCGGCCCCACGGTCTTCATCTGCGACGAATGTGTCGAGGTCTGCAACGACATCATCGCCGACGACAACCGTGAGAGCCGCAGTGTCCGCTCCACCCTGC
>JALHON010000231.1 GCA_022842985.1 Acidobacteriota bacterium
CCCACGAGCGCGTCCCCGAGCAGCGGATCGCGAGCGAGCGCGGCGCGATAGGCCGCCAGCGCCTGCGCCGCCTGCCGGCGCTCGAGACGGATGCTGCCGATCCACGCCAGCGCCTTCGCGTCCTTCGGATTGGCGGCCGCCGCGTCGCCCAGCCAGCGCTCGGCATCGTCGAACGCGCCGCGGCGCCAGGCCACCACCCCGCGCAGGCGCGTCGCGTCGGCATCACGCGGACGCAGTTCCAGCGCCCGCGCAGCCAGGCGGTCCGCATCGTCCCACGCGCGATCGAAGAGATACGCCGTCGCCAGGTTCATCGTGGCGTCGAAGTTGTCGGGGTGCGCGCGCAGCACGCCGTCGAGCAGCGGACGCGCGTCGGCGGTGCGCCCGGCCGTGGCGTAGAGGCCACCGAGATAGGTCGTGAGCTCGCGGTCGTCAGGACGCTGGGCGCGCAGCGCTTCGAGCAGACGGATGGCGTCCGCGTGGTGGCCTTCGAGGCCGAGCGCGGTGGCTTCCTTGAGCATCGCCGCGAAGCCGCGCCGGTAGATGCCCACTTCGCTGGCCCACGGGTCCAGCCACTGCGGCTCGCCCGTGGCGCCCGCGGCGACCGCGTCCGCGGCCTCGTCGGCGCGGCCGAGCGCGCGGTACGCGGTGCCGAGGATCTGATAGGCGTAGCGGTCGTCGGGCGCGCGGTCGAGCAGCGCTTCGAGCGTGGCGGCAGCGTCCTGCGGCTTCCCCTGCGCCATCTGCACGCGGGCCAGGCCGGTGACGCCGGCCGAATCCGCCGGCGCGAGATTCACCGCCACGCGGAAGGCCGCCTCGGCCGCCGAGAGATCGCCGCGATCGAGCAGCACGAGGCCGCGCCGCCAGCGCGCCGGCACGTAGTCGGGCGACCGGGTGATGGCGTCATCGTAGGCCGCGAGCGCGCCGGCGGTGTCGCCGTCACGTGCGCGCAGCCGGGCCAGGTGATACGGCCAGCGGCCGTGAGTCGCGGCGAGGGTCGTGGCGATGGCGTAGGTGTCTTTCGCCTGCGGCGTGAGGCCGTTAGCCTCGAGCGCCATGGCGAGCCGGCCCCACTGATCCGCATCGGTCCGCGCGGCCGCCAGCTCCGTGAGTCGCTCGGTGAGCACCGCGGCCACGGCTGGCTCGAGGGTGCCGTAGGCGGCGAGCTCCGGCACGGCCGGTCCGCGCTGACACGCGGCAAGACTGAAGACGGACGCCGCGACGATGACGAGCGGCAGGCGGCAGACGGAAGGCGGCACGGTGAACGTTCAGGCTACACCAGCCGGGCGCCGAAACCCGGGCGCGCCTACTTCGCCGGGTAGCCGGCCGTCGCCTTGACCTCGGCGATCTGCTGGTTGTGCCTGATCATGTGCAACGGGATGTAGAGCACGAACTGGTAGGCGTTGAGGGGATCGAAGAAGGGAAACAGCCCCTTGGTGAGGTGTGCGCGCAGTGGCAGCTGGGTCGTCTCGGCGAACTGGCGGGTACGCGCCCGCTTCTGCCGGAACGACGCCAGCACCTGCGCCCGCGTCATGGGTTCGTCGCCAAGCGGATTCAACGGCTCGGGGGCCTGCACGCGGCGCGTACGATCGGGCAGCGCGCGTTCGAGCAGCGCGGTCTTGGTTCCCGTCTTGGTCTGCCACTCCGGATCGGCCGGATTCTTCATCGCCAGCATCGCCTGATCGAACAGGTAGTCCTCGGAGATCAGCAGGTGGCGAGCCACCTCGCCGATCGACCAGCGGTCAGGCGCCGCCTTCCAGTGCCACTGCTGCTCGGTCACGCCGTCAAGCAATCCTTCGAGTTCCTGCTGCGACCGGTCGAGATACGAGAGCAGCTTCTGGCGCTCGTCCGGGGTCATCCCTGGGTCGTCGGCCGCTGACAGCGGGCCCGCGAGGGCCAGAAGCACCACCAACACGACGCCGGCGCAGCGAATCATGGCTGCAGTCTGCGGACGACGATGAGGCGTGTCAAGCCTCCGCTCGGCGCGGTTTCGGCGCGTGGCCGCCGCCGCTGGACACCTCTTGACTTACGACATGTAAGATCGATAATTAAAGCACTTTGTCTGCATCCACCTTGCCTCGCCTCTCCGCCACCGAGCGGGTGATCCTGGAACTGCTCGTGGAACACGGCGAACTCTTCGGCCTCGCCATGGTCGAGGCCTCGGGCGGACGCCTCAAGCGCGGCACCGTCTACGTGACGCTGGGCCGGATGGAAGAGAAGGGGTATCTGGACTCGCGGCAGGAGCCGCTGCCGCCGGGCGCCACGGGACTCCCCCGCCGTCTCTACACGCCCACCGGTCACGCGCTGCAAGTGCTCGCCGCGTGGCGCGCGGCAGAGCGTGTGATGGCCGGACATCTGTCGACGACGGAGGCGTGATGCGGCGACTCTCAGCACCCGCGCTTCTGCGGTGGACCGCACGGACCTTCGGGGACGACGCGGCGACGCGCGTGTTCGAGCCGCTCGTCGCGGACTGGCAGCGTGAACGCCGGGGCGCACCAACGGTGCCACGCCGCGTCATGCGCGACCTCTCAGCGATGGCGGCACTCGTCGCGACGGCGGCGCACGTGGCCGCGCGACTCGCCGAGCCGTGGCACCTTCCGCGCCACGATGTCGAGGCGATCGGCAGGACCCTCGTCATCTATGCCGCCACCGGGCTGGCCCTTGGTCTCGTGCCGTTCGTCCTCGTGCCGGTCGTGTCTGACCCATTGCGCCTCGCCTTCCTCGCCAGGATGGCGCCAGCCGTGCTGGCCGTGTCCCTGGCGGTGGCGTTGCTGCCCACCGCTGCCGCCATCGCGCGTCGTTCGCGGGGCGGGTGGCCGACACGCGCACCGTGGCTGCTCACGCTCGTGACCGCGCTGTCGATGGCCGCGCTTGTCGCGCACCTCGGCTGGGTGGTGCCCGCCGTCAACCGGCAGTATCAGGAGCACGCGGTCAGCGGCGGCGCCGGCCGCGTCATCGGCCTTTCCCGCGACGTGAAGGCACTGACGCTGGCGGAACTCGTGGCAGGCCACCCGCCTGCCGGGGTCCATCCGCGGGTCACCGGTCCAGCACGGCGGCACGAGGCCTGGCAGCGCCTCGCCCTGGCAACCGCATGGCCCGCCACGTTCGCGTGGTTCGGGTGGCGTCTCGCCCGCTACCGCCGCTCACTCGGGGTGGCCGCGGTGGCCGGATGGTGGACGCTGGCGTTCGTCACCACGCTCCTCATGAGCTTTGGCGGCCTCGGGGGCATCATCGTGTCGGCTGGCACGTGGACAGTCGCCGCCGCCATGCTGCGACGTCAGACGGCGGCGCCTGGCCTGGATGACGTGGCAACGCCTGCCTCACCCCACTGGAGCGCACGTCGGTGATTCGGGCTGAGCGCGTGCTGCGCCTCGCCCGCCGCTGGTTCGGCCGCGCGGCGGCCAATCGCGTCTTCGAGCCGCTCATCGCCGACTGGCAACACGAGGCGGACGAGGCGCCGCACCATCGTGCGCGCGCACTCGCCCACGTGCGCGGCGCCTTCACGTTCGCGACGAGCGGCCTGCTCGTGGTCGTGCGAGGCGACGCGCCGATCACGCACCGCGCCTCGCGGGCGTCGCGGCGCGTGCTGATGGGCGTGCTGTTCATGGGCCTGCTGCAGGGGCTTTTCAGGGGATTCAAAGGCGCCTCGCAGGCCGCTGCGATAACGATTGCTTTCTCGTGCGCGCTCTCGGTGCTGCCCGCGCTCACCGTCGGCGTCACGCGCCAGCGGCGATTCGCGCGCGCCTGGCAGCCGCTGCTCCTAGTAACGGTGTTCACCCTGCTCGCACAGGCCGGCATGCTCACGCTGGGCTGGCCCTGGATTGCCTCCGCAGTCGACACCCCCGCGCAACTGCACTGGGTGTGGCGTTGGCACCTGCTCCTTGCGAGTGTTCTTCCGGGCATGCTCGGCATAGCGGCGGCGCGCGCCTGCAGCCGACGTCACGCGGCGCCCGAAATGTTCCAGATGCTGGGCACGTACCCGATCTGGGCATGGAGCGATCTGTACAACAGCCACGGCGACAGTGTTCCCGGCCTGTCCGCGGTCGCAGGCCTCGTGCTCACGATCTGGGCCCTGACCGTCATGCGTCAGGATCGAGCCCGGCGGAATCGCGCCACGATGGCACGGGTTCGGCGGGTGATGGCTTCCGGACGTGTCACGCCATGACGAGTCCCGCATCCACGCCCCACCCGCTGAGACTCGCCCGCCGCTGGTTCGGCCGCGCCGCTGCTGACCGCGTCTTCGAGCCGCTCATCGCCGACTGGCAGCGAGAGCTCGCCGAGGCGCCCAATCGCCGGCGTGCCGCGACTGCCTTCGCGCGTGGCGCGCTCGCGTTCCTCGCCACCGCCGCACGTTGCACGGGCCTTGCCCTGGCGTCGCGCGAGATGCTGCCGGCCGTCGGCATCGGCGTGCTCTTCGCGATTCTCGGCACGGCGCTGCTCGCGTTGCCCTTCGCGGTGGTGAACTTCGCTCGGCTGCCGCCCGCGCTGTGGCCGCTCATCCTGCCCTCACTCGCGGCGTTCGCAGTTCCCATCGCGGTGCTGCCAGCCGCCTTGACGCTCGGCGCCGCGGCACGAGCAGACGACGTGGCGCTGCACCGTCTTCGCACCGTAGCGCTCGCCGCGGTGCTCGTGCCCGCGTTGCTCGGTTGCCTCGGATGGGTCGTGCCGTCGGCCAACCAGGCCTGGCGCGTCGAAGTGGCCGCGATCAGCGGACGTCAGGGGCCGCCGCGTTCTCTTCGCGAACTGCCCCTGCACGAGCTCACCAGCGCTGAAGCCGTCGCGACCTACGGCGACGCAGCCCGGTCTGAACTGCGCAGGCGGTTACTGATCCCGCTGTTCTGGCCGCCGCTCCTCGCCATGCTCGGTTGGCACCTGGGCCGGCACCGAGGACGGGCCAGTGCCGCGGCGTTGACAGGCTACTGGTTCCTGCCCGCGCTCACGCTGACGGTGGTGTCGTATGCACCCAAGGCGGGCTTCGTGTTCGAGTCGCCAGGCCTCGTGTGCGCCGCGGTCTGGGCAGGGATGATCGCCCTGTTGCGCCTGGCGAGAGGCAACGAGCTCACGCCTCTGACTTCGGCTGATTGAGCGATCCCGGGCCCCGAGCCCCGGGACCCGAGCCCCGCCTGCGTTCCTACTTCTTCTTCGGGCGGTAGACGTGTGTCGCCTGCCCGAAGAACACCTCGGCGGCTTCCATCACCGTTTCCGACAGCGTCGGATGCGGGTGGATGGTGAGCTTGAGGTCTTCGGCGGTGGCGCCCATCTCGATCGCGAGCACACCTTCGGCGATGAGCTCGCCGGCGCCCGAGCCCACCATGCCCACCCCCAGGATGCGGCCGGTGTCGGGGTCGATGATGAGCTTGGTCATGCCGTCGGTGCGGTCGATGGCGATGGCGCGGCCCGAGGCCGGCCACGGGAAGCGCGTCACTTCCACCTTGCGGCCAGCCTTCTCGGCTTCCGCTTCGGTCAGGCCCGCCCAGGCGATTTCCGGGTCCGTGAACACGACGGCCGGAATCGCCGCCGGCTCGAACACGGCCTTGTGGCCGGCAATCGCTTCGATCGCCACGCGCGCTTCGTGCGATGCCTTGTGCGCGAGCATCGGCTCGCCGGCCACGTCGCCAATCGCGAACATCGTCGGCTCGGCCGTGCGGCGCTGGCCGTCGGTCTCGATGAAGCCCTTGGCGTCGATCTTCACTTTCGTCTTCTCGAGGCCGTCGATCTTCGAGTTCGGACGCCGGCCGATAGACACGAGCACGTAGTCGTAGGTCTCACTCGCCGGGGCGCCTTCGCCCTCGAAGGTCACGGCGATGCCGCTCTTCGCGGCCACCATGCCGGTGACCTTGGTCGACGTCATGACCTTCGCGAACGTCTTCTCGATGCGCTGCTGCAGCGGCTTCACGAGGTCGCGATCGGCGCCGGGCAGAAGCGTCGGCGTCATCTCGACCACCGACACCTTGGTGCCGAGCGCGGCGTAGACCGAGCCGAGTTCGAGGCCGATGTAACCGCCACCCACGACGAGCAGCGTCTTCGGAATCGCCGGCAGATCCAGCGCGCCGGTGGAGTCGAGCAGCCGCGGGCTGTCGACGTTCAGGCCCGGAATGCGCGTGGGATGCGAGCCGGTGGCGAGCACGACGTAGTCGGCGGTCACGTCCTGCACGCCGGTGGCCGTCTTCACCGACATCGAGTTCGGTCCGGTGAGGGTGGCGCGGCCCTGGATGTAGGTGATCTTGCGCTGCTTCGCGAGCTGGCCGGTGCCGCCCGTGAGCTTCTCGACCACGCCGTCCTTGTAGGCGCGCAGCTTGTCGAGGTCCACCTTCGGCGTGCCGAACTCCACGCCCCAGTGACTGGCGTGCTTCGACTCATCGACGAGCTTCGCCACGTGCAGCAGCGCCTTCGAGGGGATGCAGCCGCGGTAGAGGCACACGCCGCCGGGGTTCTTCTCCTCGTCGACGAGGGTGACCTGCATGCCGAGGTCGGCCGCGTAGAAGGCCGCGGCGTAGCCGCCCGGACCGGCACCAAGAACAATGACTGATGGCATCTGATGAACTCGTGATCTCGTGAGCTGCTGATCGGATCCGGTGATCTATCCCCGAAGCGCGAGCGCGAAGGGGTTCTCGAGCGCGTCCACGACCCAGCGCAGGAAGCGGATCGCATCAGCGCCGTCGATGATCCGGTGGTCGTAGCTGAGCGAAAGCGGCAGCATCTGCCGCGGCTCGAACTCCTTGCCGTTCCACTTCGGTTCGATGGCGCCGCGCGACACGCCGAGGATGGCCACTTCGGGCCAGTTGACGATCGGCGTGAACGCGGTGCCGCCGATGCCGCCGAGATTCGAGATCGACATCGAACCGCCGGACATGTCGTCGAGCGACAGCTTGCGGGCCTTGGCCTTCTCCGCCAGCTGCTGGATGTCGACCGAGATCTGCGTGAGGTTCTTCTGGTCGGCGTTCCTGACGACGGGCACGAGCAGCCCGTTCTCCGTGTCCACCGCGATGCCCACGTTCACGTACTTCTTGTAGACGATGGCCTCGCCGGCCGCATCCACCGACGCGTTGAACTGCGGGAAGGCCTTGAGCGCACCGGCCACGATCTTCGTGAGGATCGACGTGACCGTGAGGTTGCCGCCGGCCTTCTCCACTTCGGCGCGGTACTGCTTGCGCACGGCTTCGAGGGCGGTGATGTCGGCCTTGTCGAACTGCGTGACGTGCGGAATCGTGTTCCAGGCGTGCGACAGGTGCTCGCTCGTCTTGCGGCGGATGCCGCTCATCGCCTTGCGTTCGACGGCGCCCCACTTCGAGAAGTCGGGCAGTGCGATGGACGCGCCAGACACCGAGGAGACGGCGCGCTGGCCACCGCCGCCGAGGCTCGCCATCACGCTCTTGGTGAACGTCTTGACGTCTTCCTGGCTGATGCGGCCGCCAGGACCGGTGCCCGGCACCTGGTGCAGATCCACGCCGAGTTCGCGCGCCAGCCGGCGCACCGCCGGCGCGGCCGGCGCGGCAAGGCCGGGCGACGGCGCGGGCGCCG
>JALHON010000232.1 GCA_022842985.1 Acidobacteriota bacterium
TGACGCTCATCGAAGTGCATCCGGGGAACGCCCGCCGCTTCGACGTGCCCGACGGCATCACCGGCCTGCTCGTGCAGCGGGTCGAGCCCGTGAGTCCGGCGGCCGAGGCCGGCCTCGAGCGCGGCCAGGTGCTGCTGCACGTGAACCGGCGCCCCGTTTCCACGATTGCCGGGCTGCGGCAGATCCTCGATCAACGCGCCCCCGGCGATCCGGTGGCCGTGCTCGTGCTCGATCCCGCGCTCGATCAACGTCTGCTGCGCGTCGTGCGCGCCGATCCCCGCTAGTGCCAGCGCCCTCCGGAGCCCGATGACCCGACACGGAATGTCCGCCCGCATCCTCGTCATCGACGACGATGCCGCGATTCGCGATTCGCTGCGCATGATCCTCGAGTACCAGGGGTACGCGGTGATGCTCGCCGCCACCGGCGAGGAGGGCGCGGCGCTCGTCGAGCGCGAGGCGCCCGACCTCGTCTTCCTCGACATCAAGATGCCGGGCATGGACGGCCTCGAGGTGCTGCAGCGCATCACGCACCTGACCGACGTCACGCCGATCGTCGTCATGTCGGGGCATGCCACCATCAGCACCGCCGTCGAAGCGACCCGCCTCGGCGCCTTCGACTTCGTGGAGAAGCCGCTCGAGACCGAGCGCGTGCTCGTGCTCGTGCGCAACGCCGTGGACTCGCGGCGTCTGCGCGCCGAGAACCGCACCCTGCGCAAGGACCAGGAAAAGCGCCACCAGATCGTGGGCGACAGCCCGGGCCTCGCCGCGGTCAGGGCCGCCATCCAGAAGGCGGCGCCGACGAGCGCCACCGTGCTCATCTGGGGCGAGAGCGGCGTCGGCAAGGAGCTCGTCGCGCGCGCGGTGCACCGCGAGAGCCTGCGTCACGACGGTCCCTTCGTGCAGGTGAACTGCGCGGCCATTCCCGACGAACTCATCGAGTCGGAACTGTTCGGCCACGAGAAGGGCTCGTTAACCGGGGCGAGCGACCGTCAGATCGGCAAGTTCGAGCAGGCCGACAAGGGCACGATCTTCCTCGACGAGATCGGCGACATGAGCCTGAAGACGCAGGCCAAGGTGCTGCGCGTGCTGCAGGAGCAGGAGCTCGAACGTCTGGGCTCGAACCGCCTCATCAAGGTGGACGTGCGCGTCATCGCCGCCACCAACAAGGATCTCGAGCAGGAGATCACCAAGGGCACGTTCCGCGAGGACCTGTTCTACCGCCTGAACGTCGTGCCGATCTGGGTGCCGCCGCTGCGCGAGCGCCGCGACGACATCCCGGTGCTGGTGCGGCACTTCGCCGACAGCTTCTCGCGCGACAACAACTTCCGCCGCAAGACGTTCACCGTCGCGGCGATGGAACGCCTGCGCCAGCACGGCTGGCGCGGCAACATCCGCGAGCTGCGCAACACCGTCGAACGGCTGATGATCATGTCGAACAGCGACGCCATCGACGTCGGCGATCTGCGCCTGTCGGAGGCGGCGCGCGTTGACCAATCCGCGCCCGCCCCCGATAATGACTGGATGCGTGCACCGACGCTGCACGAGTTCAGGCGAACTCGGAGCGCGCGTACCTGGTGACGAAACTGCGCGAAAACGCCTGGAACATCTCGAAGACCGCGGAAGTCATCGACACGCCGCGCAGCAACCTGTACAAGAAACTGGAGCAATACCGAATCTCTCAGGAGACCGACGGATAGGAGAAGGCCGCAGTGAGCCGGATGACCGCCGTGTGGCCATAGCGGCGCGCAAGCGCCGCGACGGCCCAGGGAGGAAAGTCCGAACTCCGCAGGGCAGTGCGCCGGGTAACACCCGGGCGGGGCGACCCGACGGAAAGTGGCACAGAAAATATACCGCTCCTGACGTGTCGACAGAACGGGTGGAGTGGCGGGGCGGGGCCCCCGCCACTCCCTCCAAGTGCACCGGGTTCGCCGGCTGCAGGGAGACACGCGAAGGCGCCGCGCGAAGCGCGGCCCTGGCGTGCCGGTTCTGTCGGCACGTCAGGAGTAAGGGTGAAAAGGTGCGGTAAGAGCGCACCGCGCGGCTGGCAACAGACGTGGCAGGCCAAACCCCGCACGGAGCAAGACCAAATAGGGGCGCGCTGGCTTCGGCCAATCGGACGGCCCGTCCGATCGACGTGTCCGGGTAGGTTGCTCGAGTCCGTCAGTAATGGCGGACCTAGAGGAATGGTCATCCCGCCATAGCTCGAGGCGCGCAAGCGCCGAGAGCGACGGCGGACAGAATTCGGCTTACAGGGTCACTGCGGCCCTTCACGTTCGTTGGCAGGCGAGGCACGTCGAATCATGCGCACATCCCTCATCCGGCTCGCCCTGGCGGCGGCCGGCCTCACCCTGACCGTCGCCGCGGTGGCGCCCCTCGTGGCCGGGCAGGGCCAGGCGCCCGCCGCCGGTCAGCCCGCACAGCCAGGGATCCGGCCCGGCGCCGTCATGCGCCGTCCGGGCGACGGCCGCGCGCCGGAGTTCCCGGAACCGACCATCACCCAGTACAAGCCGCGCACCACGCTCAAGACGGCGCAGCATCTCGTGCCGCGGGCGAAGTTCCCGGTCATCGACGTGCACAGCCATCAGCCGACGCCGATCTCCGAGGAGCAGTTCGCGACGGTCGTGAAGGGCATGGACGCCAACAACCTGCGCGTCCTCGTGAACGTCAGCGGCGTCCAGGGCGAGCGGCTCACCCGCGCCGTGGCGGCCCTCAAGGCCAGCCGCTTCAAGGACCGCATGGTCCAGTTCACCGACATCGACTTCCGCGACGTCGGCCCGGGCTGGAGCGCGAAGGCCGTGGCGCAGCTCGAAGCCGACGTGAAGGCCGGTGCCCTCGGCATCGGCGAGGTCTCGAAGTCGTTCGGCCTGCGCGTCCGCAAGGCCGACGGCACGCGCCTCAAGATCGATGATCCGGAACTGGACCCCGTGTGGGCCGCGGCGGGCCGGCTCGGCGTGCCGGTGCTCATCCACACGGCCGAACCGCAGGAGTTCTTCGAGCCCATCGACTTCCAGAACGAACGCTGGCTCGAGCTGGCGCTCTACCGCGATCGCCGCTATCCGGCCGGCGAGTTCCCGCGCTTCGAAGAGCTGATGGAAGAGCGCAACCGGATGTTCCGCAAACATCCGAAGACCACCTTCATCGCCGCGCACTTCGCCTACCACGCCAACGACCTCGCGCGCGCGGCGGCGCTGCTCGACCAGATGCCGCACGTGCACCTCGAGGTGGGCGCCATCCTGGCGGAACTCGGGCGCCAGCCGCGGGCCGCGCGCGAGTTCTTCCTCAAGTATCAGGACCGCATCCTCTTCGGGAAGGACAGCTTCCAGCCCGACGAGTTCCCGTACTTCTGGCGCGTGTTCGAGACGAACGACGAGTACTTCGACTACTACCGCGACTATCACGCGTTCTGGAAGCTGTACGGCATGGGGCTTCCCGACGACGTGTTGAAGAAGCTCTACTACAAGAATGCCCTGCGGCTGATTCCAGGGCTTCCGAAGGAAGGTTGGCCGCAGTAATGTCGCGTTACCTCGTGACCGGCGGTGCCGGCTTCATCGGCTCGCACCTCGTCGAAGAACTGCTCCGGCGCGGCGAGACCGTCCGCGTCCTGGATGATCTCAGCACGGGCAAGGTGGCCAATCTGGACGCGGCGGCTGCGGCGGCCGGATCGCAGCGGCCGGAGTTCCTCGAAGGCGACGTCGCCGACCTCGCCGTGGCCCGCCGCGCCACCGAGGGCATCGACTACGTGCTCCACCAGGCGGCCATCCCGTCCGTGCCGCGGTCGGTGGCCGACCCGGTGCGGTCCAACCGTGCCAACATCGATGGCACACTCGCCATCCTGGTCGCCGCCAGGGATGCCGGCGTGAAGCGCCTCGTCTTTGCGGGCTCGTCCTCGGTCTACGGCGATGCGCTCGTCCTGCCCAAGCGGGAGGACATGCCCTGCCGGCCGCTCTCGCCCTACGCGCTGCAGAAGCAGGTGGGCGAGCAGTACCTGCAGATGTTCACCGCGCTCTACGGACTCGAGACGGTCACCACCCGCTACTTCAACG
Organism: Acidobacteriota bacterium; assembly: GCA_022842985.1. Classification (GTDB taxonomy): domain Bacteria; phylum Acidobacteriota; class Vicinamibacteria; order Vicinamibacterales; family UBA2999; genus CADEFD01. The sequence continues at coordinate 4,044 of JALHON010000232.1, forward strand.
TCTTCGGTCCGCGGCAGGATCCGGGATCGCCCTATTCCGGCGTGATCTCGCTCTTCGTCAAGGCGGCGAGCGAAGGCCGGGCGCCCACGATCCATGGCGACGGCGGCCAGACGCGTGACTTCACCTACGTCGCCAACACCGTCGATGGGGTGCTGCGGGCCGCGACGGCACCGGGCGTCTCCGGGCAGGTCATCAACGTCGCCACGAACGGCCGCGTCTCCCTCAACGAGTTGTGGGCCCAGGTGCGGGCCCTGTTCGGTGCGACGACGGCGCCCGTGTACGGCGAACCTCGCGCCGGTGACGTCCGCGATTCGCAGGCCGACATCAGCAAAGCGGCGGCGCTGCTCGGCTACCGGCCGATCGTGCCCTTCGAAGAAGGGTTGCGCCGCACGGTCGCGTGGGCCACCGGGCGGGGCTAGGCGCGCCCGCTCAGCGCGGCGCCGACAGCACGTCGCGGCGACCGTCGCCGTAGAACACGGTCACGCCGGCGCCGTCGAAGGCGAGCGCGGCGCCCGTGCCCTTGTACACCGCCGCCAGCATGCCGGTGTCGATGAGGAAGAGGCGTCCGCCGAGACGCTGCCGCACCTTGAAGTCGCGGCTCACCGTGTGGCCGACGACCAGCCGGTCGGCGTTCCAGCGGGCGAGCAGCGCCGTGAACGGCGCCTCGAGCGCCGCCTCCTCGGCCATGGCGTAGCCGCGATACCAGAGCGGGCCGTCGCCGTCGAGCAGTGACCAGTCGCCGAGGCCGGTAAAGGCGGCGGCCTCCTTCACGAGCGTGAGATCCACGCCGGTGAGATCCGGCGCCTCGCCTTTCGCCTTTGCGGCTTCGGCGCGCGCATTCACCCAGCGCACTTCGGCCGCCGCCACCGCCAGCAGATCCTCGAGACGGAACCACGGCGCCGCGAGGCCGGCCGCGGTGAGGCGGGCGACGAACCGGTCGATGCGGGCGATCTCGTCGCGGGCCCGCGCATTGAGCGCCTCGAGGCTGTCGGTCGTGTCGGGCGGCGCGCCGGCATGCATGAAGACGCTGCGGCCCACCTGCACGGCGATGGGCCGCTGGCGCAGCCACTTGCCGTAGGGGCCGTCGGGACCGAGCGCGCGCCGGTACTCGATGCAGCCGCGCGGATACGACGCGAGGAAGCCGTCCTTCGCGCGCGGCAGGCCGAGGGGCTGTTCGCCCTTGCGCGACCGGGCGCGCGCCTTCACGAGCCGTTCGTATTCGCGCCAGCCCTCGTCGCGGACCTTGTCGGCATCCGGGCCGGCGAAGCGGGCGCAGATGTCTGGCGTCACGTCGCGGAGTTCGCCCACGAGGTTCATCGCCTCGTGATTGCCGAGCACCGGCAGCACGCGGCCGCCCTGCGCCGGCGCCTCGCGTTCGAGCGCCATCAGCAGGTCGAGCGCGCCGCGCACATCGGCGCCGCGGTCGGTCACATCGCCGGTCTGCACGAACGTGGCGGTGCCGCCGGTCCAGCGGTCCGCGGCGTCGATGAGGCCGGCGGCCCGCAGCACGTCGCGCAGGCCGTCGAGGCTGCCGTGCACGTCTCCCACGGCCACGACACGCGCCGGCGCGTCGCGCTGCGCCGAGACGACGGGCGCCACCGCGAGCACGGCGGCGGCGAGCACGAGCGAGGCGCGGAGCAGCGACATGGCTAATCCAAGAATACCCGGCTCTCGCCCTTCTGCTTCACGAGCTTCTCGATGGCCTCCCGCATCCGGTCGCGGCGCTTCAGCAGGGCCTGCTGTTCGGCCGGCGTCAGCCACGCGCCGAGGGCGCGCTCCACATCTGCCGCCGTCAGGGCGTCCATCTTCGACCACAGGCGGCGGTCCACGACGTTGAGGGCCGAGATGCCCTCGGCGGACGTGCGCGTCGTGAAGGCGCGCGAGTGATCGATGAGGAAGAGGTGCCAGTCGCGGTCGTAGAGCAGGTTGCCCTGGTTGCGATCGATGTTGGCGATGAGCTGGTCGAAGAGCTTCATCCGGCTGATCTGTTTCGACCACTCGGGCTCCGGGCCCTGCGCCGGCTTGTCCTTGTTCCAGCCGGTGGTGTTCTCGATCCAGTAGACGGCGGCGCCGACCTTGCCGTCGATGGTGCGTTCGACGACCGGCGGCACCATGTCCATGCCGAGCAGGCGATCGAGCTGATATGCGGCGATCTCGGCCTTGTAGCTCTCCGAGAACCCGTTGCGCCGCGAGGGCGGCAACGCCTTCCACGCAAAGCGCGCCGCCGGACCGCCCGGCGCGAACGTGCCGCGCTGCGGTTTCGTGACGCCGATCGGCACGGCCTCCATCGACACGACCGGCGCGCTGGCGAGTTGGCGCTCGATGGCGGCTTCCTGCCCGGTCCAGAGACGCGCGCACTGGGCGGCGGCCGAAGCCGCGGCGCCGGCCCCCGGCGTGGTCTGAGCGGCGGCCGTGGCGGAGAGGGCGGCGAGCAGGCTGGCGGCCAGAAGGCGTGAGCGGCAGGGGCGTGCGGGCATGGGCGGGACGTCTCCTGCCGGGATTCTAGCCGCGGCATCCGCGGCACGGCACGGGATTCTCGGCCGGCGATGCGCAGCCACCGTTGCGCCGGCGGCAACCGCGGTTGCGCCCGCGTTTTGCCGCGTCGGGGGCGGTTCCCATGACGCCCGCGGGAACGGCGGTTGACGGTGCCACGCGGTGCGCGGCCGCCGTGGAACGGGGCCGGCGGCGCGTAACTCGTGCGGAGTGATGTGTTTGCCCGATCGCGGTCGCGATGGCGGCGGTGTTTGCAGTGGAGCCGGTGTCCGCACGGGGCGCCGAACGTGGTGACCGCTGACCTCGGGTGTCCGTCACGGCGCCTCGTGCGCGACATCCACCTTCATTCGACGTGCATTCGACAAGGAGACTCAGACCATGACCTCGACCCTCACACGCCTCGCCCTCGTGCTCTCGCTCGCGCTCGGCCCGCTCGTGGTGTCCGGCGCCGCGCAGGAGGCGCCGGCGAAATCCGCGGCCACGCCCGCCGTCGTCAACCTCAACGCCGCCACGCCCGAACAGCTCGAGACGCTGCCCGGCATCGGCCCGCGCGCCGCGCAGCGCATCGTCGAATACCGAACGAAGAACGGCGGCTTCAAGAAGGTCGAAGACCTGATGAAGATCCAGGGCATCGGCGAGCGGAGCTTCCTGCGGCTGCGTCCGCTCGTTACCGTCGGGAGCCCGAAGGGTGACGCGAAGGCCCAGCAGTAAGCGGGCGGGGGAGCCGCGGGCCCTGGCCCGCGGCTCCCGGCGGCACCCGCCATCCGGCGGCTGTCACGCGGGCTATACCCTCGTGGAGCTCGTGGTCGTCGTCGGCCTCGTGTGCGCGGTGCTCACCGCGGCCGTGCCGGCCCTGGACGCCGCCGCGGACAGCGCGGAGGTGGCCGGTGCCGCGCGCTATCTCGCGTCCGTCGTCGCCCGCGCGCAGATCGACGCGGCGCGCGGCCAGC
>JALHON010000233.1 GCA_022842985.1 Acidobacteriota bacterium
ACGGCCGGACTGCTGGCCGGCGCCACCGTGCAGGGCCTCGGTCCGGCGGGCACGCGCGTCGTCTTCAGCGCCGCCCGCACGGCCGGCGGGCAGTCGGGGGCGAGCGTGCTCGCCATCGGCCGGCTCGGCTCGGGGGCCCCGGCGCTCTTCGTCGCCACCGGCATCGGCGCCGTGAGCTTCTACAACGACCCGGCGTCGTCGCCCGGCCCGTGGCCGGCCAGCGGCGTCGACACGACGCGCGTCGTCGGTACCGGCTGGCTGAACGGCGTCGCCGGACACACCTTCGAACTCGTCGCGGTCGATCGCGGTGAGCCTGGGCGTGGCCGCGACGGCGTGCAGCTCACCGTGCGCACCGCCCAGGGCGTGGTGGTGCTGCAGACGACCGGCGTCATCGACGCCGGCAACGTCGACTCGCTGCCCATCTGGTAGCAGTTCCTGCCACGGGGACTGTCCCCATTCAAGGCGGGCCTTGAAAAGGGACAGTCCCCCTCACATCGCCTCAGAGCGGGGGCGCGGCGCCGGACATCCGCGCGATGGCGGCCTCGCCGTAGCCGAGCGCCTCGAGCACGGCCGCCGTGTGCTCGCCGAGCAGCGGCGCGCGCCGGCTCGGATCGAGCGGCGTCTCGGACATCTTGATCGGCGTGCCGATCGTGCGCATGCGGCCGAGCACCGGGTGGTCCACCTCCACGGCCATCTCCCGCGCCTTCGCCTGCGGCTGGTCGAACGCCTCGGCGTAGTCGAGGATCGGCCCGCAGGGCACGCCCGCCGACTCGAGGCGCGCCAGCCAGGCGTCGCGTGTGTCCGTGACTGTCACCGCTTCGATCAACGCCGCGAGCGCCGCCCGATGCGCCACACGTTCGGTGTCGGTGGCAAAGCGCGGATCGGTGACCCACTCTCGGTGGCCGAGCACGTCAGTCACCTTCTCGAACGTCTTCTGGTTCGCCGCGCCGAGCGTGATGTAGCCGTCGGCGCAGCGCACCGCCTGATACGGCGCGCTCATGCGGTGGGCCGAGCCGAGCGGCCCCGGCACGCCGCGTCCGCCGAAGTACTCCGTGGCTTCCCACACCGAGAGCGCCAGCCCGGCATCTCCGAGCGATGTGTCGATGTGCTGCCCGCGGCCGGTACGATCGCGGTAGTGGAGCGCCGCGAGAATCCCCGACAGCGCGAAGAGGCCGGCGCCGAGGTCCGTCACCGGGATGCCGGCTTTCACCGGCGGCCGGTCCGGCTCGCCGGTGACCGACATGATCCCCGACACGCCCTGCGCGACCAGATCGAAGCCGCCCTTCGTGGCCCACGGGCCGGTCTGCCCGTAGCCCGAGATCGAGGCGTAGATGAGATGCGGGTTCTCGGACACGAGCGTCCGGTAGTCGAGGCCGAGCGACGCCATCACGCCGGGGCGGAAGTTCTCGATGAGGATGTCGGCGGTAGCGACGAGCTTGTGGAACGCCGCGCGCGCTTCGTCACGCCGGAGATCGAGCACCACGCCGAGCTTGCCGCGGTTGACGGCGTTGAAGGCCGCGCTCTCCGTGCCGGTGCTGCCGGCCATGTGACGCGTGGAGTCGCCGCGCGGCGGTTCCACTTTGATGACCCGCGCGCCCATGTCCGCCAGTAACATCGCGCAGTAGGGCCCCGCCATCACCTGGGTGAGGTCGAGTACCACTATGCCTTCGAGTAACGTTGTTCTGGACATCGATGGACCTGTCGCCACGGTCACCCTGGCGCGGCCGTCGGCGAAGAATGCCCTGACGTGGGAGATGTACGACGCCCTCGTCGAAGCGTGTGACGCGCTCGCCGGCTCGGGCGCGCGCGTGGTCATCATACGAGGTTCGGGCGGCGCCTTCTCGGCCGGCACCGACATCCACCAGTTCGACGCCGTACGCACGGGCGCCGACGGCATCGCGTACGAGCGGCGGATTGGCGCCGTCATCGAGCGGCTAGAGGCGCTCGACGTGCCCACCATCGCCTCCGTCGAAGGGCCCGCGGTGGGCGGCGGCTGCGCCCTGGCGCTCGCCTGCGACCTGCGCGTCGCCGCCGACACCGCCAGCTTCGGCGTGCCGGTGGCGCGCACGCTCGGCAACTGTCTCTCGGTCGAGAACCTGGCGCGGCTCGCGGACCTCATCGGCCCGGCCCGTGCCACCGACCTGATGCTCACCGGGCGGCTCGTCTCGGCCGATCAGGCGCTCGAGTGGGGGCTCGTCACGCAGGTGCTGCCGACGAGCGAGCTCGATACCGAAACGTTGGCCCTCGCGCTCGAGCTGTCGCGCCGCGCGTCGAGCACCGTGCGCGCCACGAAGGCGATGCTGCGGCGCCTGCGGGCGGCCCGGCGTCCGCCGGCCGGCGCCTGCGACGACCTCATCGCCGCGTGTTACGCCAGCGCCGACTTCCGCGAAGGGGTCGAGGCCTTCGCCGCGCGCCGCAAGCCGGTGTTCAGCTAGCGCTGGTGACGCGGCCGCCGCCGCGGCGCTTGCTGTCGTAGAGCCGTCCGTCGGCCGCGCGCAGCAGGTCGCGGAGCGTCGTGCCGTCGGCCGGATACGTCGCGAGACCGACGCTGATCGACGCCGGCGCCCACGGCGCGCGCGGCTCGGCCGCCACGGTGTGGGCCTGCACGTTGTGGACGAGGCGTTCGGCGAAGATCCGCGCCGCCGCCGCATCGGCGTTCGTCAGGATGACGACGAATTCGTCGCCGCCGTAGCGGCACGCGGCATCCGACGTGCGCACCATCTGGGCGATCTCCCTGGCCACCGCCCGCACCAGGTCGTCTCCGGCTTCATGGCCGAACTGGTCGTTGGCGACCTTCAGGCGGTCGATGTCCACGAGCACCAGGCTCATCTGGTGACGGGCCCGATCGGCGTGCGCGAGCTGTCGCGGCGCCATCTCCTCGAAGTAGCCGCGGTTGTAGAGGCCGGTCAGCGCGTCGCGCGCCATGAGCGTGCGCGCCTCCTCGTAGCGCTGGCGATAGGTGAGCCACGCGAAGACGTCGCCGCGTCCGGCCGCGCCGCCGGCCGCCGTCTGCGGCTGCTCGAACGTCCGCACGTACCACGCCGTCAGGGCCGCATAGAACGTCGCGCCGGCGATCTTGGCGACGAGGCCCGAGGAGAGGATGGTCCAGTAGGCGCGGCCCGGGGCGAAGGCCAGCGTCGTGAAGATCACGCTGTCGAGCACCATCACGAGCACCGCCGTCGTCCAGAGGCGCAGGAACAAGCTGCTGCGGATGTACCGGCTCAGCGCTTCGAAGAGCACGATGGCGCCGATGAGGTCGGCCACGGTGGCCATCGAACTGGCCGCGATGATGCGGCCCGGCTGCTGCACGGCCTCAGGCGTGAGCCCGAGGACGACGTCGTGGCCGGGATAGCGCAGGTGCTGCCCGGTCATCGTCGTGACGGCGTAGAGCGTGAGGTTGCAGATGACGATGCCGTAGGCGAGCGACCGCGTGGCCTCGGCGTCGTCCTCCACGTAGGTCAGCAGCACGACCATCACCGTGAGCGGGAAGAGCACCGCTGTAGCCGGGCTGACCCAGAAACCGGGCGCCAGCTGCACGCGAATGGACACGGCGAGCACGAACTGCGCGAACTGCAGCGTGCCGAGCACCAGGTAGAGCGGGCCCAGCCCGAACCGCCGGCGCTGGTGGAAGAGCGCCAGCAGGGTGCCACCGCAGAACGCGGCTTCCGCGGCGAGGAGGATGGCGTGAGACAGCATGCCGGCTCATGTATTATCGGCGCCCGCGCTGCCCAGCCCAGCGGGACCGTCCGGGCGTCAGAACAGCAGCCAGCAGGCCAGCGTGCCGACGACGGTCATCGACATGCCCCAGGCCAGCAGCTGACTGAAGAGCCGGCGCGAGTCCTCGGCGTTATGGCCGGGAAGCGCGGCGATGCAGAGCGCGCCGATGGTCGAGAGCGGCGACAGATCCACGAGGTGGCCGCCCACCACCATCGACGAGGCAATCGCCATCGGGTCGCCGCCGCCGAGCCGTTCGACGAGGCCGGGCACGGTGGGCAGGAAGGCCGGCAGCACGACACCCGAGGTGCTGCTGTAGACCGAGACGATACCGGTCGCGAACGCCACGACGGCCGTGACGGTGGACGGCGACGAGACACTCGCGAGGATGTCGGTGAAGAGCGACATGCCCTGCGTCTTCTCGAGCACGCCGATGAGCACCGTGACGCCGCACACCATGAGCACGACGCCCCACGGCATGCGCTTGATGGCTTCCTTCTCGTCGCCCGCCTTCACGAGGGAGAGGAACGTGGCGCCGGTGAGCGCCGCCATGCCCACCTGGAACTCGAAGAGGATGACGCCGAGCACCACGGCCGCCAGCACGCCGAGCGTCAGCCAGTGTTTCGTCTCGAACGGCTCGTGTGGCGCCAGCGCCGCGCCGTCTCCGGCCTTGTGATTCGTGAAGAGCCGCCAGCCGCCGAAGAGGAGGTAGGCGACGAAGGTGACCACGACGTGGGCCAGGAGGTTGTTGGCGTAGGTCGTCCACTCCTGCCCGGCGAGGCCGATCTTCGCCATCACGCCGTTGACGATGACGCCGGTGGGCGCAAACGGCGAGACGGCGCCGGCCTGGGCGCCGTTGCCGAGCATGAGCGCGCTCAGGAAGGGCGGCACGCCGGCCTGCGCGCCCACCGCCATGCCCATCGGCGCGAGCAGCGCCGCCGTGGCGATGTTGCCGGGGCCAATCGAGGAGAGCACCAGCGCCACCACGAAGAACATCACCGGGATGATGCCGGCATTGCCGCGGCAGACGGCGACCGCGCGCGCCGCCAGGCGCTGCAGCGTGCCATTCACGTTGGCCATGCCGAAGAGCAGCGTGACGCCGGCGAGCGTGATGAAGAGCGGCACGGGGAAGGCGCCGATGACGTCCGCGTACTTCATGCCGCCCAGGTAGACGCCGACGATCCAGGCGAGCGCCAGCGACACCACGCCGACGTTCACCTGGCTCACCATGCTCAGCGCGACGGCCGTGAGCAGGGCGGCGAGCGAGATCCACGCGATGTTCATCTGGGCTCCTCTGCCAGCGCCCGCAGCAGCACGGCGGGATGACTGGCCTTCACGTCCGCGAAGTCGTGCACCTGGTGGCGGCACGACGTGCCGGCGGCCACGAGCACGCCGTCCGGCCCGAGGGCGCGGGCGGCCGGCATCAGCTTACGCTCGGCGATGGCGCGCGAGACGTCGTAATGATCGACGCCGTAGCCGAACGACCCCGCCATGCCGCAGCAGCCGGCCTCGAGGTCCGTCACGGTGGCGCCGGGGATGCGGCGGAGCAGCGCCGCCGCCGCGGCTGCCGCGCCCATCGACCGCTGGTGGCAGTGCGGATGGAGGGCGATCTGCGACGGCCCGGGCCGGAGCGTGAGCGCGGCGCGTCCGGCGGCGAGTTCCTGCTCGAGGAACACCTCGAAGAGCACGCTCTGGCTGGCCACCGTCTCTGCCCGTTCGCGCTGGCGTCCGCGCAGCAGCGCCGGCACGTCTTCGCGGATGGCCGAGAGACAGCTGGGCTCCAGGAACACGATTGCCTCGCCGCGCGCGGCGTGCTCGTGCAGGGCGTTGATTGTGGCGCGGCCGACGGTGCGCGCCTCATCGAGCAGCCCCTGCGAGATGAGCGGCCGGCCGCAGCAGCCGTGCGGCACGAGCCGTGTGCCGATGCCGGCGCGATCGAGCACCTCGGCGGCGGCGACGCCGATCTCGGGATCGCTGTGTTCGGTGAAGGTGTCGGCGAAGAGCACGGCGCGCGTGGGAGACGATGCCTGCCAGCCGCGCAGGCGCCGCGACAGTGTCTCGCGCGTCCACGCCGGCAGCGTGCGGCGGCGATCCACGCCGAGGAGCGCCTCGTTCACGGCGCGGCCAAGGCGGCTCGTCGTCAGCGCGTTCACGAGCGGCGCCAGGCGGCTGCCGATCGTGGCGATGCTGCGCACGTTGCCGAACGCGCGCACGCCGAGGGGCGCGCCGTGCGCATCCCAGCGCGCCGCCAGCACCTCGCTCTTGATGCGCGCCATGTCGACGCTGGTGGGGCACTCGCTCTTGCAGGCGCGGCATTCGAGGCAGAGGTCGAGCGCCTCGTGCACGCCGGGGGCGTCGAGGCCCTCGGGGCCGAGCTGCCCGCTCATGGCCAGGCGCAGGACGTTGGCGCGGCCGCGTGTCGTGTCGGTTTCATCGCGCGTCGCCATGTACGACGGGCACATCGTGCCTTCGCGCGTCTTGCGGCAGAGGCCGACACCGCTGCAGTTCTCGACCGCGCGGCCCAGGCCCCCATCGCCGCCGAAGTCGAAGTACGTGACCGGCTCCGGCGTGCGGTAGGTGGTGCCGAACCGGAGGTGCGCGGTGATGGGCGGCGTGTCCACGATCCGGCCGGGATTGAAGATCCCCTGCGGGTCGAACGTGCGCTTCACCTGGCGGAACGCCTGGTAGAGGGTCGAGCCGAACATCTGCTCGTTGAAGGCGCCGCGCACCAGGCCGTCGCCGTGTTCGCCCGAGAGCGCGCCGCCGAATTCCAGCACGAGCTCGGCGACATCGCGGGCGATGGCCTCGAACTGCGCCAGGCCCTCGGCGGTCTTGAGGTTGATGACCGGCCTGACGTGCAGGCAGCCCACCGAGGCGTGCGCGTAGACGCCGGCGTGGGTGCCGCGGCGGGCGACGATCTGCTGGAAGCGGGCGATGTAGGCGGCAAGCCGCGACGGATCGACGGCCGTGTCCTCGACGAACGAGATCGCCTTGGCGTCGCCCTTCATGCCCATCGAGAGGCCGAGCGACGACTCGCGCACATGCCACACGCGGGCCTGCGCGGCGGCGTCGGTGAGCTGGCGGGCGTGGCAGCGCACGCCGGCGCCGGCCAGGTCGCGTTCGAGCGCCTGCATGCGCGGCACGATCTCGTCGAGGTGGGCGCCGTAGAACTCCACGCAGAGCAGCGTCGGCTGGTCGCCGCGCACGATCTGGCGCAGCGCGCCGTCGAGCGTCGGGTGGCCCTTGGCGTGGCCGAGGATGAAGGCGTCCATCACCTCGACGGCCGACGGGCCGTGCGCGAGCACGAGCGGCGTGGCGGCCAGCGCGTCGAGCAGGTGGTCGAACTCGAGCGTCACGAGGGCTTTCGCGGCCGGCAGCGGCACGAGGCCCACGGTGGCGGCGGTCACGAAGCCGAGCGTGCCCTCCGAGCCGATCATGATCCGCGTGAGGTCGACCGCGCCATCGGCGCCGGTGAACGCATCGAGCGCGTAGCCGCCGACGCGGCGCATCACCTTCGGGAAGCGGGCGTCGATCTCGGCGGCATGCGCGCGCGCGAGCGCCGGCACGTCGCGATAGGCCCGCGCCAGAATGGCGTCGCCGGCGCCGGCCGCGGCGAGGGCGG
>JALHON010000234.1 GCA_022842985.1 Acidobacteriota bacterium
CCGCCGCAACCGGCCAGCGCCGCGATGCCGAGGCTGCCGAGGATGAGCCAGGCTGCCGTGACCATGGTGTGCCGCGGGTGTGGGAAGCGAGGGGACATTCGCGGCGATTATAGGTCCGGACGATTGACTTGATCCGGGGCCGCACCGACAATGAATGAACATTCATTCATGAAGCGCCCCCTGCCTGCCCTTTCCTCCCGCAAGGCGGCCGATGCGCGGCCGCCCGTCGCCGACAAGCGCGACGCCATCATGCGTGCCGCCACGCAGGTGTTCGCGCAGCGCGGCTTCTTCAACGCGCAGGTGGCCGACATCGCCCGCGCCGCCGGCGTCGCCGCCGGCACCGTGTATCTCTACTTCCGCAGCAAGGACGATCTGCTCGTCTCGCTCTTCGAACGCACGATGAAAGACGCCATCGCCGAAGGCCGCGCCGCGCTTGCCGGGGCGACCGATCCGCGCGAACGGCTGAGCCGCATCGCCCGCCTGCACCTCGAACGCCTCGGCCGCGATCGCGATCTCGCGGTGGTCTTCCAGGTGGAACTGCGGCAGTCCACCAAGTTCATGGAGCGCTTCTCGTCGAGTTACCTGCGCGAGTACCTCGGTCTCATCCGCGAGGCGGTCGAGGCCGGCCAGGCCGAAGGGCTCTTCCGGCGCGACGTGAGCGCCACGGCCGCATCCAAGATCCTCTTCGGTGCCCTCGACGAGATGGCCACCAACTGGATGCTGAGCCGGCGGCGGTATCCGCTCGAGAACGACGCCGACACGGTCATCGATCTGTTCCTGCACGGCGTGGGCGACCGCACACGCCCGGTCGGAGGCGTGGCATGACGTTCACGAACGCGGCGGTCCTCGGCGCCGGCACCATGGGCGCGCAGATTGCCCTGCATCTGGCCAATGCCGGCGTGCCGGTGACGCTGCTGGACGTCTCGCGGGAGGCCGCGGTGGCCGGCCTCGCGCGCGCCCGGGCGCTCAAGCCCGACCCGCAGTTCCTGCCCGACACGTGGACGCGCGTGCGCACGGGCAGCTTCGACGACGATCTGTCGCTGCTCGCGGATGCCGACTGGGTGCTCGAAGCCGTGGTCGAGCGCATCGACGTCAAGCGTGCGCTGCTAGAGAAGGTGGCGGCCGTGTGCCGGCCGGACGCGGTGCTCACGACGAACACGTCTGGTATTCCGGTGTCGGCCATCGCCGACGGCTGGCCGCTCGAGCGGCGCCGCCGCTGGCTCGGCACGCACTTCTTCAATCCGCCGCGGTATCTGCCGCTGCTCGAACTCGTGCCGACGGCCGACACCGATCCGGCGGTGGTCGATCGCGTGGCCGCGTTCGGCGACCGCGTGCTCGGCAAGGGCGTCGTGGTCGCGAAGGACACGCCGAACTTCATCGGCAATCACCTCGGCCTGCACGGCGTCGCGGCGATCCTGCGCGCGGTCGAGAGCGGCCGCTACACGATCGACGACGTGGACGCGATGACCGGCCCGGCCATCGGCCGGCCGGGCTCGGCCACGTTCCGCACGATGGACATCGCCGGCCTCGACGTCTTCGCGCACGTGATGAAGAACCTCGAGGATCGGCTGGCGGACGAGGCCGACCGCGCGTGGTTCCGCCAGCCGGCGCTCGTCGCGCGCCTGCTCGAACGCGGCGCCCTCGGCGAGAAGACCGGCCGCGGCTTCTACGAACGGCGGCGCGACGCGCAGGGCGCCTCGGCGGTCTTCACGCTCGATCCGGCCACGCTCGAGTACCAGCCGCAGCGGAAGCCGACGTTCCCGTCGATCGCGGCCGCTGCCGCCATCGACGACACCGGCGCCCGCATCCGCACGCTCTTCCTCGGCCAGGACCGGGTGGGCCAGTTCCTGCGTGAGACGCTTGCGCCGACGCTGATCTATGCGGCGCGGGTGGCCCCCGACATCGCCCATTCGATCGACGACATCGACCGCGTGATGCGCTGGGGCTTCGGCTGGGAGCTCGGCCCGTTCGAAACCCTCGACGCCATCGGCCTGCGCGAGGTGGTGGACGCGGCGTCGGCCTCCGGCGTCAGCGGCGTACCGCCACTCATCGCCGAGGCGCTCGCCGCCGGCCGGAACCGCCTGCGCGAGGCGCCGATGCCGGCGCGTCCCGGCCTGCTCATCCTGACCGAGGCGGCGCGGCGCTCGCAGGTGGTGAAGAAGAACGCCGGCGCGAGCCTGGTCGACCTGGGCGACGGTGTGCTCGCCGTGCAGTTCCACTCGAAGATGAACGCCATCGGCGGCGACACCCTGGCGATGATCCATGCCGGCATCACCGAGGCCGCCACGAATCATCGCGCGCTCGTCGTCGGCAACGAGGCGCCGAACTTCTCGGCCGGCGCCAACCTGATGCTGGTGCTGCTCGAAGCACAGGAAGGCAACTGGGACGAGCTGGACCTCATGGTGCGCGCCTTCCAGCGCGCCACGATGGCCCTGCGCCTCAGTCCCGTGCCGGTCGTCGTCGCGCCGGCCGGTCTCGCCCTCGGCGGCGGCTGCGAAGTGGCGCTGCACGCCGATCGCGTGCATGCCGCGGGTGACACGTTCATGGGCCTCGTCGAAGTGGGCGTCGGCCTGATTCCCGCCGGTGGCGGCACCAAGGAGATGCTGGCGCGCGCCATGGCGCGTCTGGCGTCGCCCACGGCCGATGCGCTACCGGCCGTGCAGCAGGCCTTCGAGACGGTGGCGCTGGCGAAGGTCTCGGCGAGCGGGCCGGATGCAGCGCGCCTCGGCTATCTCTCGGGGCTCGACACCTTCTCGATGAACCGCGAACGTCTCATCGCCGATGCCAAGGCGCAGGCGCTGGCACGCGTGGCCGAAGGCTACCGGGCGCCGCTGCTGCGCACGGCGATTCCGGTGGGTGGCGAGTCGCTCGCGGCGGCGCTCAAGCTCGGCGTGCATCTGGCGTGGCGGGCCGGCCGCGCCACCGATCACGACGTGGTGGTCGGCCGGGCGCTGGCGCAGATCTTCGCCGGCGGCAACCTGCCGCACGCCACGACCGTGACCGAGCAGCATCTGCTCGATCTCGAGCGCGAAGCGTTCCTGCGGCTCCTCGGCGAGCCGAAGACGCTGGCGCGCATCCAGCACACGCTCACCACCGGCAAGCCGCTCAGGAACTGATCCGGTGCCTCGCATCATCGAACGCGGCGACGGACGGCCCATCGTGGTCGTGCCCGGCATCCAGGGCCGGTACGAGTGGGGTCTGCCCACGGTGGACGCCCTGGCCAGCCTCGGCCGGGTGGTGACGTTCTCGCTCGCCGACGAACCGACGAGTGGCTTCGCGTGGGCGGAATCCGCAGGCTTCGAGAACTACCTCACGCAGCTCGAAGCGGTCATCGGCGTGACCTGCGCCACACCGCCCGTGCTCGTCGGCGTGTCGTACGGCGGGCTCATCGCCGCCGAGTACGCGGCCCGGCATCCCGGCCGCATCTCGTCGCTGGTCATCGCCTCGTCGCCACCACCGTCGTGGCGCCTCCCGGAACGCGCGCGGCGGTACCTGAAGGCGCCACGGCTCATGGCCCCGGTGTTCTGGCTCGGCGCCCCGCTGCGCACCTACCCCGAGCTGAAGGCCGCGCTGCCGGCCAGCCGCGACCGCTGGCATTTCGTGTTCGACCACGGTTGGCGGATCGCCGCCGCTCCGGCCTCGTCGACGCGCATGGTGCGCCGCCTGCGCTGGCTCGAGAACGCGCGCTTCTCGCTCGATCACCGCATCGACGTGCCGGCCCTCATCGTGACCGGCGAACCCGAACTCGAGCGCGTCGTGCCGCCGACCGACACGCTGAAGTACCGCGCGTGGCTGCCCGACGCGCGCGTCGTCACCCTGGCCCACACGGGCCACAACGGCTGCGTCACGAAGGCCCGCGACTTCGCCGCGGCCGTGGCCGGCCTCGTCGCGGATCTGCCTTTCCCATCGGAGACAGTGCGTGCCCACCGAGTTTCTTAGAGAGATCGCCGGCCCCTCGGGCCCCCTCGAGGCGCGCCTCGATCTGCCGTCGGGCGACATCCGCGCCGTGGCCGTGTGCGGCCACCCGCATCCGCTGCACGGCGGCACCATGCACACGAAGGCGCTCTACCAGGCGGCCAAGGGCCTGACGCGCGTGGGCGTGGCGGCCCTGCGCTTCAACTTCCGCGGGGTCGGCGCGAGCGCCGGCACGTTCGACGCCGGCCCCGGCGAGAAAGACGATTTCCGCGCCGCCATCACCTTTGCCGCGTCGCGTTTCCCCGGCCTGCCCATCTGGGCCGCCGGCATGTCGTTCGGCTCGTGGATTGCCGCCTCCGTGGGCGCGGGCGACGCGCGCATCTCGCTCGTGCTGCTCGTCGCGCCTGCCGTCGATCGCTACGACTACACGGAGCTCGCCGGCGCCGGCAAGCCGGTGTTCATCGTGCACGGCGAGGAAGACGAGCTCATCGCCGCGAAGGACGTCCGCAAGTTCTACGGCACGCTCGCCGAGCCGAAGGAACTCGTCATGATCGAAGACGCCAACCATCTCTTCGAAGGGCGCACGACGCTCGTCGGTGACGCGGTCGAGGGGCTGCTCGCCGACTGGAAAGGCTGATATGCAGGACGCCGTCATCGTCTCCGCCGTCCGCACGCCGGTGGGCAAGGCGCCGAAGGGCGCGCTTCGCTTCACGCGGCCGGATGAACTGGCCGCCCTCGTCGTGCGCGAGGCCCTGGCGCGGGCCGGCGGCGTCGAGGCCGGTGACATCGACGATGTCGTCATCGGCTGCGCGATGCCGGAAGCCGAGCAGGGCCTGAACGTCGCGCGCATCGCCAGTCTGCGCGCCGGACTGCCGGTGACGGCCTCGGCGGTCACGGTGAACCGCTTCTGTGCCTCGGGCCTGCAGGCGATTGCGATGGCCGCCGACCGCATTCGCGTCGGCGAGGCGCGGGCCGTCGTGGCCGGCGGCACCGAGTCGATGAGCCTCGTGCCGATGGGCGGCCACAAAGTGGCGCCGAACCCGGCGCTGGTCGACGGCTACCCCGACGTCTACCTGACGACCGGGCTCGTCGCCGAGAACCACGCCCGGCAGTCGGGCATCTCACGCGAGGCGCAGGACGCGTTCGCCCTGCGCTCCCACGAACGCGCCCTCGCCGCGCTCGATGCCGGCCGCTTCACCGGCGAGATCGTGCCGGTCACGGTGCAGGACGTCGAGACCTCCACGACCGGAGTGCCGGTCACGCGCGAGCGCATCTTCGCCGCCGACGAAGGGCCACGCCGCGGCACCTCCGCGCCGGCACTCGCGGCGCTCAAGCCAGCCTTTCACGTGAAGGGCAGCGTCACCGCCGGCAACTCGTCGCAGACGAGCGACGGCGCCTCGGCCCTCGTGCTCGTCTCGGCCGCCTACGCGCGCGACCACGGCCTCACGCCGCTCGCCCGCTTCGTCACCTATGCCACGGCCGGTGTCGCCCCTGAACTCTTCGGCCTCGGCCCGGTGCCGGCCGTGCGCAAAGCCCTCGCGCAGGCCGGGCTGACGCTCGCCGACATCGACCTCGTGGAATTCAACGAGGCCTTCGCCGCGCAGGTGCTCGCCTGCCAGCTCGAGCTCGGCATCGCCGACGACCGGCTAAACGTCAACGGCGGCGCCATCGCGCTCGGCCATCCACTCGGCTGCACCGGCGCCCGCATGACCACCTCGCTCCTGCACGAGATGCGGCGGCGCGGCGCCCGCTACGGCCTCGTGACGATGTGCGTCGGCGGCGGCATGGGCGCGGCCGGCATCTTCGAGCTGATCACATAACCGCGGAGGACGTCATGCACGAGGCCCCACACATCACACGCGGCGGCGAGTGGCTCGTGGCCGCCACCGAGCCGGCGGCCGTG
The DNA here is from genome assembly GCA_022842985.1 of Acidobacteriota bacterium. Classification (GTDB taxonomy): domain Bacteria; phylum Acidobacteriota; class Vicinamibacteria; order Vicinamibacterales; family UBA2999; genus CADEFD01. The sequence continues at coordinate 5,819 of JALHON010000234.1, forward strand.
ATGACACGCGAGCGGATCACCGAGGAACACCGCCTCATCGAACAGACCGCCGCCGACTTCATGACGGGCGAAGTGCTGCCGCGCCTCGAGCGCCTGGAACAGAAGGAGTGGGCGCTCAACCGCGACCTGCTCGCGAAGGCGGGCGAACTCGGGCTGCTCGGCACCAACGTGCCCGAGGCGTGGGGCGGCGTCGATCTCGACAAGATCGCCACCATGGTCGTGAGCGAACAACTGGGCACGAACGCCTCGTTCGCGGCGACCTTCGGCGCGCAGGCCAACCTCACGATCCTGCCGCTCGTGCTCTTCGGCACCGAGGCACAGAAGGCGAAGTACCTGCCCGGTCTCGTGAGCGGACGGGTCGCCGGCGCCTATTGCCTGAGCGAGACCGGCTCGGGCTCCGACGCACTGGGCGCGCGCGCGAAGGCGACGCGGCAACCCGACGGCAGCTTCGTCCTCACCGGCGAGAAGATGTGGATCACGAACGGCGGCTTCGCCGACGTCTACATCGTCTTCGCGAAGGTGGACGGCGAACACTTCACCGCGTTCATCGTCGAGCGCGCGTGGGCGGGCGTCTCCTCCGGCAAGGAAGAGCACAAGCTCGGACTGCACGGGTCGTCGACGACACCCGTCATCCTGCAGGACGTGGCCGTGCCGGCCGACGCCGTGCTCGGCGCGGTGGGCAAAGGCCACAAGGTCGCCTTCAACGTGCTCAACTTCGGCCGCTTCAAGCTGGGCGCGATGACCGTGGGCGGCGCCCGCGCGACGATTGCCGACGCCGCGAAGTACGCCGCCTCGCGGCGGCAGTTCGGCGTGGCGATTGCCACCTTCGGTGCCATCCGCCACAAGCTCGGCGAGATGACGGCGCGCGAGTACGCCCTCGAGAGCCTGATGTACCGCACGGCGGGCCTGCTCGATCAGGCGATCGCGGCCGGCGGCGGCACGACGGCGACGGTGCTCGCCGCTCTCGAGGAGTACGCGGTCGAAGCCTCGATCGCCAAGATCTACGGCAGCGAGGTGGTGGACTTCGTCATCGACGAAGCCCTGCAGATCTTCGGCGGCAATGGCTTCGTGGCCGACTACCCGATCGAACGCCGCTACCGTGATGCCCGCGTGAACCGCATCTTCGAGGGCACGAACGAGATCAACCGCCTGCTCATCCCCGGCATGCTCATCCGGAAGGCCGTGAAGGGCGAGCTGCCGCTGATGCAGGCCGCCCGGACGATTCAGGAGGAGCTCATGGCCCCGTCGGCCCTGCCCGAGGCCGACGACACGCCGCTCGCCGACGAACGTCGCGGCGTCGCCGCCTTCAAGAAGGTGGCCCTGTTCGTGTCGGGCGCGGCGATGCAGCGTTTCGGCGACGCCCTGCAGGAGGAGCAGGAGGTACTGTCGTCCCTGGCCGACATCGTCATCGACGCCTACGCCGCCGAGAGCGCCGTGCTGCGCGCGCTGGCCGCGCACGGCACGGCAGACGCCGCCCTGCACGCGGCCGCCGCCGTCGTCGTCAC
>JALHON010000235.1 GCA_022842985.1 Acidobacteriota bacterium
CCTCGAGCCCCGCCCATGTCCCTGTCAGGAAAAACCCTCTTCATCACCGGCGCGAGCCGCGGTATCGGCCTCGCCATCGGCCTGCGCGCGGCGGCGGACGGCGCGAACGTGGTCGTGACCGGCAAGACGGTCGAGCCGCATCCGAAGCTGCCGGGCACGATCCACACGGCCGCGGCGGCCATCGAGCAGGCCGGCGGGCAGGCGCTGGCCGTCGCCATGGACGTGCGTGAGGAGCCGCAGGTGAAGGCGGCGGTCAAGGCCGCCGTGGCGCGCTTCGGCGGCATCGACGTGGTCGTGAACAACGCCTCGGCCATCTACCTGACCGGCACGCTCGCCACGCCGATCCGCCGCTTCGACCTGATGCACCAGGTGAACACGCGCGGCACGTTCCTCGCGACGCAGCACTGCCTGCCGCACCTGCTGCAGGCGGCGAATCCGCACGTGCTCAACATCGCGCCGCCGCTCAATCTCAACCCGCGCTGGTTCGCGCCGCACGTGGCCTACACGATGGCGAAGTACGGCATGAGCCTGTGCGTGCTGGGCATGGCGGAGGAGTTCCGGGCCGACGGCGTGGCAGTGAACGCGCTCTGGCCGCGCACGGCGATCGACACGGCGGCCATCACGCTCATCGCCGGAGAGGATACGCGCCAGCGCCGCACGCGCAAGGCCGCCATCATGGCGGACGCCGCACACGCCATCCTCACGCGGCCGAGCCGCGCCTGCACCGGCCGCTTCTTCATCGATGACGACGTGCTCGCCGAGGCCGGCGTGACCGACCTCTCGCCGTATCTGCCCGACGGCGCCCGCGAGGACGACCTGATGGCGGACTTCTTTCTCGACTAGGGGCTGGGGGACAGGGGCTGGGGCCTGGGGCGCGACTGGCGAAACTGCGAAGGGCCGAGATCGCTCTCGGCCCTTCAGTTCATTCAGACACCGGCGACTCGCGACTGGACGCCGTGAGCGCAAGCCCCCGGTCCCCAGCCCCCAGTCCCGCCGAGCGCGTCGCGCGAGGCCTTAGAACCGTCCCGCGCCGGTCCAGCGCACCGGCTCTTCGCCGGTGAAGACTCGCCAGGTGAGCGACGGTGCAATCGGCCGCGCTTCCTTGTCGCCGCAATGTGCCGTGAGGATGTCGACGGCATAGACCTCGTTCGTGTTGCCCTGGTCGGGATTCGAGCCCCAGTTGTAGAGGATCTCGTCGCCTGCCGCGACGACCGGACGCCCGCCGTTGTCGGCCGGGAACTTCGTCGGCTTCGCGTTGTAGCCCCAACGGGTGTCGAGCTGGCGCAGGCGGTCCACGATGTAGTCCTGCCACGGGTTGTTCACGTACTTCGCGCCGAGCGGGCACTGCTGCGCCGGGAAGAGGTCCGGACGCTCCGCGGTCCACTGGGCGATGAGGTTGCGCACGTCGGGCAGCGGCAGGCGCTGACCGGCGGGCGGATTCGGCGTGCGGTTGCCGCCGCCGGGGGTCGGGACGGGCGTCGGCGTGGCGGTGCCGCTCACGACGAACTCCGCCGTGGCCGACCACGGACCGACGGCGCCGTCGAGTTCAGCGCGCGTGCGCCAGTAGATGCGGCGGCCTGCGCCCTGCGCCCGCTGTACGGTATACGCCACGAGACCGTTGTCCGTGCCCGTGGCCGTGCCTTCGTCGGTGATCGTCGTGAAGGCGGCCGACTCACTGAGCTGGAAGCGCGCCGTGCGCACCTGGAGCGCGGCGAAGCGGCCCACCGTGGCTTCGCTGATGAGCGTCGGGGTCGCCGACACCGACGCGCCGCCCGTGGGCGACACGATCCGCGGCGCCGGCGTCTTCAGCGTGGAACCATCGGGCGCCGCCGCGACCTCGCCGCCCGCCGCGGCCGACGGCGCCGTCGGGCCGCTGGCCGGACTACTGCATGCCGCAATCGTGGCCCCGCCGGCCACCAGCACGATTCCCAACCAAACACGCATACACCTGACTCCTGGAAGAAAGCGACGGAGGCGCGGCCTAGAAGGCGCCGGCGCCGGTCCAGCGCACGAACTCGTTGAAGAACGGACGGAAATCCGGGGTGTGGTTGTTGCGGTCGTTGCCGGGCACGACGCCGACGCCGGTGCAGTGGCCGCCGAGCACGTCGATGGCGTAGGCATCGGGCGAGCCCTCCGAGGGGCCGGAGCCGTAGTGATACGCGATTTCGTCACCGGCGATGATCGCCGGCACCCAGGCGCGCGTCGGCTTGGCGTTGTAGCCGAAGCGCGTGTCGATCTGGCGCAGGCGGCTCACGATGAAGTCGATGTAGGCATTGCGCTGCGTCTTGCGGGCCTCGAGTTCGTGCGCCGCGTCCCGGTAGGGGCCGGCCACGCGCGTCGGGCACAGGTTGTTCAGGCTGAAGAGGCCGCGGCCGATCGCCTCGTTCGCGAACTGGAACACCTGGCCGCGCACATCGGGCATCGGCAGACGTTCGCCCGCGGGCGGATCCGGCGTGCGCGCCGGCGTGTTGGCCGGCGCCGTGACCAGCAGCTCGTTCGACGGCGCGCTCGTGCCGCAGGCGTTCGACGCCACGATGTGCACGTAGTAGCTGCCGGGCGGGATACCGAGCGTGAGTGCCAGCGTATTGAGGGGCAGCTGGATGGGCGGATTCGGATCGTTCGGCGCGAAGCTCGCCCGCACCGTGTAGGTGGTGGCCTGGCCACCGTTGCCCGGGTTCCACGCGAGGAAGCCGAGCGTGCCGCGCACGATCTGCGTGAAGTTGGTGGGAGCGCCGGGCGCGACGCAGCCGGCGCGGATGGGCACTTCCACTTCGTTGCTCGGGGCGCTCTCGGCCGCGCCATTGGCGCCGCGGATCCGCACGAAGAAGTTGCCCGAGCCGACACCGATGGCCGTGAAGGCCGGCACGAGTTCCGGCATCTTTCCGTAGAGCAGCCCGTCGCTGCCCGCCGGCAGGCGCAGGAACGGCGCCCCCGGCACGACACCGGCTTCGAGCACGTAGTTCGTGACGGTGCCGGTCGAGTGCGTCCACTGCAGGCTCACGCCGCCGCCGGGGCTCACGACGTACTTCAGGCCGGTCGGCGGGGTGGGCGCCGCCTGCCGCGCGCCGAGGCCGGGCATGCCGATCACCACGGCCGCGATCACCACGGCGAACATCGTCAGCAGTCGAAGCTGTCTCACGGGAACTCTCCTCGAAAGGGGGCGCGGGTCAGCGCGCCTGTGTCGAGCGGCGGGGGCGGCGCGACCGCTGTCCAGAATACTCCGGGAAGGCGCGGGCGACGTTTTCTGGCGAAATATCCCGCCACGCCCCGGGCGCGAGATCGTCGAGCGGCAGGCCGCCGATGCGGATGCGCGTGAGGCGCGTCACTTCGTGGCCGGCCGCGGCGAAGAGCCGCCGGATCTCGCGGTTGCGGCCTTCGCAGAGGATCACCGTGAGATGCGATTCGCGGCCCGACGCCTTGCGTACGCGAACGGACGTGGGCTGCAGCCACTCGCTGTCCACCTCGAGGCCCTGTTCGAGTGCCGCGGCCATCTCCGGCGTGACCTCGCCGCGCACCGTCACCACGTACTCGCGTTCGACGCCGCTTGCCGGGTCGGTCAGCCACGCGCCGAAGCGCGTGTCGTTCGTGCAGAGGAGCAGGCCCGTGGACGCGAGGTCGAGACGGCCCACCGGCGCCAGGCCGTCCCCGGCCGCGGCGATGAGTTCGTACACGGTGGGCCGGCCCTCGGGATCGTGCCGCGTCGTCACGACGCCGCGCGGCTTGTGCAGCGCGATGGTGCGTCTGGCCGGGGGCACCGCCGCCGCATCGTCGATGGCGAGGGCCGCGGTTTCCGGCACCACGCGGTGGCCCGGGTCGCGGACGAGCCGGCCGTTCACGCGCACGCGGCCGGCGAGCACGAGCGCGATGGCTTCCGACCGCGAAGCGAGGCCGAGCTTCGACATCGCCCGCGCGAGCGCCACGGTGCCGCGCGGCGCGGCCGGACTCACGAGCGGTAGTTGCCGAACTGCAGCGCCACGCCGAAGTCGTGCCCGCGCAGGGCCGCCATGGCCGCTTGCAGGTCGTCCTTCGAGGCCGAGGCGATGCGGAGCTGGTCGCCCTGAATCGACGCCTGCACCTTCTTCATCTTCGCCTCCTTCAGGAACTTGACGATCTCGCGCGCCGCGTCGCTCGGCACGCCCTGCTGCAGCGTGATGACCTGACGGTACGAGCCGGCCGAGGCGGGCTCCGGGTCGCCCGGCTTCATGTTCTTGACGGGCACGTTGCGCCGCACGAGGCGTGTCTGCAGCACTTCCCACACCGCGCCGAGCTTGAAGGCGTCTTCGGCCGTGAGGGTCAGCGTACCGGCCTTCTGATCGAGTTCGATCTCGGCCGTCGAGCCCTTGAAGTCGTACCGCTGGCCGATCTCCTTCTTCGCCTGGTTGACCGCGTTGTCCACTTCCTGGAGATCGACGTTGGAGGTGACGTCGAATGAATACGTCTGCGCCATGCCGGGATCGTAGCTGATCCACGCGCCGGCGGCGACAGGCGGCCGGCGCCGCCGCGGCGGCCCTATACTCCGGAGGTGGCCGCCCTTCCGCTCGTGCTCGTGGTCGACGACTACGCCGACGCCCGGGCGATGTACGCGGCCTGGCTGCAGGTCTCGGGCTACCGCGTCGTCGAAGCGAGCACGGCCGCCGACGCTCTGGCGCTCGCCTGCGCCGAGCCGCCCGCTGCGATCCTGATGGACCTGTCGCTGCCGGGCGTGGACGGCATCGAGGCCACGCGCCGGCTCAAGGCCGACCCGCGCACCCGTCACGTGCCGGTGTTGGCCATCACCGGCCACGTCGAGAGGCACGTCTCCGACGCGGCCACCGCGGCCGGCTGCGACGCCTTCATCGTCAAGCCGAGCCCGGCCCCGGACGTCGTGCAGGCGATCGGCCGGCTCATCGACGGCGCCCGCCGGCGCGGAGCCACGTCGTGAGCGGCGCGGCGGTGCGGGCGGTGCGCGTCACGCGGCTCGTCGACGGCGCCGGCGGCGAGGTGGACGACCGCGTGGCGGTCGAAGAGCCCCTCGAAGTGCGCGTGAACAACGTCCCGTTTGCCGTCATCATGCGCACGCCCGGCCAGGACGTCGCGCTGGCGGCCGGGTTCCTGCTGGCGGAGGACGTCGTGCACGCGGCCGACGAGATCGCCGCCATCGAGCAGTGCGACGACATCGAGGACGAGGCGCGCGGCAACGTGCTGAACGTGACGGTCACGGGCGAGGCCGCCGCGCGCGTGGCGGCGCGGCTCGGCGAGCGCCGGCAGATCATCACGACGGCAGCCTGCGGGCTCTGCGGGCGGCGCACCATCGAATCGATCCGGTCGCGCGTGAGTGCCGTGGGCGGGCAGTGGACGGTGCCGGCCGTCGTCATCGCCCGGCTGCCCGACGCGCTGCGCGAGGCGCAGGCCGCCTTCGCGCTCACCGGCGGCATTCACGCCTCGGCGCTCTGCGACCTCGACGGGCGGGTGCGCCTCGCCGCCGAGGACGTCGGCCGTCACAACGCCCTCGACAAGATCGTCGGCCGCGCGCTGCTCGAGGGCCGGGTGCCGCTCGACCGCACGCTGCTCGTCGTCAGTGGACGCTCGTCCTACGAGCTCGTGCAGAAGGCGCTGCTGGCCGGTGTGCCGCTCGTGGCCGGCGTCTCGGCGCCGTCGAGCCTGGCCGTGGATCTGGCGCGCGCGACCGGCATCACCCTCTGCGGCTTCGTGCGCGGGACGTCGATGAACGTCTACACGCACCCGCACCGCATCACGCGCTGACCGTCCGCCCTCGCGGCAGGAACTGCGCGACGTCGCTCAGGCCCTTGAGGCCGGCGAACACCGCGAAGAACGTCCACGCCTCGTCGAAGATGGCAAACGCGATCATGCCGGCGATGATGCTGAGGTGCACGAGGACGACACGGCCGAGCAGGTGGCCGGCGCGTTCGGTGACCCGTTCGAGCGGCCACTGGTCGAGCGTCCACAGGTCGAAGCCGAACGCCAGGCCCTGCATCACGAGCAGCACGAAGAAGGCCTGCTCGAGTGCGGCCACGTCCGGCGCCGACTTCAGCACGAGCAGCAGCACCATGCCGAGGAACAGGCCGTGCGCGACGTTGAAGGCGAGCGTCACCACGAAGAACTGTCCGGGGGACTTCACTTCCTTCGGCAGCTGCTCGCGGAGCGCGGCGCGCCAGCGCTGGTGCAGCACGAGGCGCAGCGCCACGAGCGCGGCGGCGATGAGGTTCTCGAACCAGTAGACGCCGAGCGCGGTCGACCACGACCAGTCGCCGGCGACGAGGCCGACCACCGGCAGCGAGTTCACGCCGAGGGTCTCGGCGAGGCGGATGAGGCGCGCGATCACGCGCGACAGCTTCGCACAGGCCGTGCGCCGTGCCTAGCCGGGCGCGGCGTTCGGCGCGGGCTGGCAGCGCGGGCACCAGTAGACGCGGCGGGTGAGCGGCGCCTCCGCGGCGGACTCGATCTGCGTGCCACACCGGCGGCACGGCTGTCCGGTGCGCTGATAGACCCAGAGCGCTTCGCCGGGCGCGAGCCGCCCGGTGGTCACGCGACGTCCGGCGCCGACGCGGGCGTTGCCTCTGAGCAGCACGACGGCCCGCTGCACGAGGGCGGTGCATTGCTCCACCGTGAGCGCGCCGGCCGGTGTGCGCGGATGGACGCCGACGAGAAAGAGCAGCTCCGCGCGGAACACATTCCCGATGCCCGCCGCCACCCGCTGGTCGAGCAGCACGTCGCCGATTGCGCGTGGACCCTCGGCGCGGAGCCTGGCGGCCACGGCGGCGACGTCGAGCGCCGGGCTGAGCAGATCGGGACCGAGTGTGGCGACGGCCGCGAGCCGTGACGGATCGTGCCCCGGCACGAGCTCGGCGTCGTAGACGTCGAAGGCCACGGCAATCCACGGCGCGGTGTCGAGGCGCAGCCGCATGCGCCTGGGCGCGCGCTGCCAGCGTTCGCCCGGCCGGTACAGGTGCCATGAGCCGTGCATGCGCATGTGCGTGCGCAGCAGCAGGCCGCCCGAGAACACGAGCACGAGGTGTTTGCCGTGCGCCACGGCCCGTTCGACCGTGCGCCCGGTCACGGGGTGGTCGTCGTGCACGGCGGCCACGGGCGCGAGTTCCGAGACGAAGCCGGTTACGACCTGCCCGGCAAGCGCCTCGTGCAGCACGGCCGCGGCGCGCGCGATCGTGTCGCCTTCAGGCATCGGCGGTCTCGTCGTCGGGGAGTGGTTCGTCGGCCGCGGGAGTG
>JALHON010000236.1 GCA_022842985.1 Acidobacteriota bacterium
AGCTGATCGTAGGCCCATTGGTCGAGGACGGTGACGCGGCCTCGCGTGTCCGTCCGCAGCGCGACGCCCAGCGCGCCGACATAGGCCGCATAGACGCCGATGGTGATGCCCTTGTTGGTCGGGCCGCCGGTGTCGAACGGGTCGCTCGACCACCCGCCCTCCCAGCGCAGCGTCTCGGCGAGGCAGGCGCGAAAGCGCGGGGAATAGGTCATGGCGGCCCGATCAATCGTCGAACGCGGCGTCGATCTCGGCAGTCGACGTGATGGTGCCGGCGGCAATCTCCGCGGCGACGTCGGCGCCGGTCGCGAAGCAGGCGCGCACATGCGCCGAGACGGCGGCGGCGATGGCGTTGATGGTGGCGCCGTCGAGGGTGACGTAGGTGCCGTTGCCGAGCTTCCACTCGGTCGACCAGGCCGGGTCCAGCGCGGCGTCGGAGCGCGCCAGGCCGATCTCGGTCCGCGTCGCGTCGTCGGTGCGCACCGGCAGGCCGCCGACGACGATGCCGCCGACCTTCTTGGCCCACTTCTTGCGCTCGGCGTAGGCGACCAGCTCGCGACGGGCCGCTTCCGCCGCGCCCACGGCCACCCACGTTTCGCCGGAGCGCTCGATCGCCGTCGCGCCGGCGCAGGGCAGAGACTGGCGGCCGGCTCCGCTGGCAAGCCGCTTGCGGCCCGCGGCGTCGATCCAGAACGTGCCCTCGGCGAGGTCGTGCAGGTCGACGATCGCTGCGCCGTCGAAGCGCAGCCGTTCCAGCGGCACGCCGGCATGGGCCGGGCCGGGCACGCCGGGCGCGTCGCCGTGGCCGCGGCTGGTGACGAGATCCTCGTCGACCTGGTAGATGATCATGGTTGTTTCCCCCGTCAGGCCGTGGCGTAGACCGACAGCGTCGGCGCCTGCTGCATGTTGTCCATCGCCACGGTGCCGGAGACGCCGTATCGCGTCACCGCTTGGGCGCCGTGCTGGACGTTCCAGTCGTCGTCCGCGTTGACGTAGTTGGGCTCGCTCGCGATCCCCAGCGCGTGGTAGCTCAGTGCCACGTGCACGGCCGGCACGCGGGCATAGTTGAACGACAGCGCGTAGGCCGACGTGTAGAGCTCCGCCGTCGGGCCGACCGGCGAGCCGCCGGCGACGTGCCCCGAGTAGCGCAGCGCCGCCTTGTTGGTCAGCGCCGTGACCGTCGGCACGTTCGCGCCGTTGGTCACCACCTTGGCGATCAGCATCATGTCGTAGCTGCTGTCGTAGGACGCGTCGGTCTCGACCGGGCTTGCCGCGGTCATGTCGACCAGGCTGTAGGTGCCGGCGCCGGACGCCCAGGTCCAGCGCAGGTGATAGGTCTTGTTGGCGCTGGTCGCGAAGGTGCGGGCGCCGGAGGCCGTGTCGGTCGTGTTGACGACGCGATGGCCGCGATGGCGGAACGCCTGGCCGGCGTCGATGACGACCTGCCCGGTCGTTGCCGTGATGGCCAGCTTGTTCGTGGCCGTGTCGATCTCGGGGTAGATCGGCAGCGAGTCGAGGCCGCTCACAGCGCGCTGGATCGCCTTGCGCACCTGCGTCAGGTCGGTGTGGTCCGGCGCCTCATCGAGGAAGAACTCGATCACCTCGATCAGCTCGCGCTGCGGGTGCTCCCACGCCTCGACGGGGCAGTAGCTGCCCTCCTGGCCGATGGAAGGGTCGCCGTTGGCGTAGCTCGCGTCCGGATCGGCGTTGTGGATGCCGGGCACACCCGGCGTCGCGCCGTAGACGAACGGCGGCTGGTATTTCATGGTTTAGACCCCCGAATAGTCGAACACCAGGCGCGTGTGCGCCGGCTTGAGCAGATGCAGCAGGCATTCCAGGTCTTCGGCGCGGCGGATGCGCAGGTGCGGGTCCTGGCCGCCGCGGCCGCCGCCGGCACCGCCTGCGAACCACGTCAGGCGCGCGCCCGACACCGTCACCTTCCACACGTAGCGCATGCCGGGCGTGCCGCCGCCGGCGCCGCGGACGATGAACCGGCCGCCGTCCTCGATGCGCTGGTAGAAGCCGCCGGGCGTCATGCCGCCCTGCGCAGGGATGTACTCCGTGATGGTGATCGCGTAGCCGAGGCGCAGCGCGACGTCATAGAAATACTGGCGGCTCTGCGCGCCGGGGCGGCGGCTGAGTTTCTCGGCGACCTGGCGCTGCCGCTCGGCGACGGTGAGGTCGACGAGCGGCAGGCAGGGCTCCGGCAGGCCGAGCACGCGCTCCCAGTCGGCCAGGAGATCGAGCGACGTCGGCGGGAAGGCTTCGACGTGCAGGAAGCGCCACGCATCCGACGCCCAGCGCGCGACGACGCCGCATAGGCCGAGCACGGTGCGGTAGACGGCCGAGCCGGTGCCGCGTGGCCAGATCGGCCCCTCCGGCAGCAGCGCCATGAACGCATGCGCAAAGATCGCCGCGTCGCGCTTGGGTGAGGGCATTTTAGTGGCGCCTTTGGTTGCCCACGCAGCAACCGGCGCGTGGAGTTTCGCGAGTCACAGCAAGCGGCCATTCGGGCTCGTCAGGTGAAGGTTATTGTACCTGGCACGATTAGGTGGCCGAGGTTGGTGGCGGCGACGTTGCTCACGGTCAGGTCGTGGTGGTCCTCGCCGGTGGCGGCGGAAACGGACTCGCGGATCCACGACGCATAGATCATCTGCCCCGGCGCCGCGCGCGCGCGCAGCATCTCGGAGAGTTCCAGCGCGATGTTGGCGCGCACCTCGGGCGTGTCCGAGACCAGGTCGTCGATGGTGATATTCAGCGCCTGCGCCGTCGGCGCCAGCACGTAGGCCTGCGCCACGGTCACCGGGCGCAGCGCCGTGAGGTAGGCCGCGACCAGGTCGAGATCCTCGGACTGGGGCAGCCCGCCGAAGCCGGCGCGCACCTCGTCCATCATGAAGCGCACCGTCACCGTGCCGACGCCCATCTCGCTCTTCGCCCAGGCGCGCGTCACGCCGGGCACCTCGAGCGCCCACTGCACGTAGTCGTGCGCGGCGCCGCCGTGCGCCGGCTGCTGGATGCGGGCAATGGTTCGCGCGACGAGGTCCGGATCGGTCTCGATGTCGGCGCCGCCGGCGAGCCCTGGAGCGGCGACCGTGGCTTGCCCGTCGATGTCGTCCGGCACGTCGACGAACGACAGCAGGGCGCCCTCGTCGAGGTTGCCGATGGCGCCGGGCGTCAGCGCCCAGACCGAGACCGTGCCCGAAGCGCCGGCCAGCGTCACGCCGCTGACCACCTCGTAGCGCACCTCGCGGCGCAGGCCGAAGGCGTCGGTGGCGGTGGTCACCAGCTCGGCGCCGGTGGGGACGATCGCGCCGACCGAGCCCGTCACCGTCAGCACGCCGCTGGCGGCCGTCGCCGGCTTGCGGCCCTGCGGCAGCCAGATCCCGGCCCAGCGCTCGGCGTAGTCGCCTTCGGCCGTGTCCGGCATCATCATGCGGGCCAGCCAGGCGAGGTGCTGGTCGTTGTCGTGGGCGAGCGCGGCTTGGGCGTCGCCGATGACGCGCAGCACCGAATTCGGCTGCGAGGCGTCGGCGCCGGGCAGGTGCTGCCCGATGTCGTCGCGCACCTGCCGGCGGCGGTCACGGAGCAGGGGAAGCGGCCAGGGCATGGGAACGATCCTTATAGGCGCGCGTCGAAACCGACGCAGTTGGCCTTGCTAAGTGCCACCACGTCTTGCGACGTCCACGTGCCGGCCGAGCGCGTGAACTGCCACAGAGCGCTGTCGAAGCTCATGCCGACGGAAGCCCATGTGCCGGAAATGCTGGACGTCGAGCCCATCACCCGCAGATCCGGGGTGGAGTCCAAGGCCTGAAACGTCGGCGCCACCCGCATCGTCGGGTTGAACTCAGTCGTAAAATCGGCAACGGTGGACGTCGACGCGGCCCCCAACAAACGCCCCGGCGAGGGTCGCCAATAGCGGCGGCACACCGCGAGTTCGCTGACGGAGTCGCGCTGCGTCCGGTAGGCGGTCAGGGACGACGGCAGCACCGAGATCGGACCCGCCAGCAGAAGCAGCCCCGTGACCTTGAACGTGGCGGCGTTGGTGGTGATGATATCCTGGCCGCCCGAGGCGGACAGATAGTTGCCACCGGCCCAGGACCCGGCCGTCGTCTGGTAAGTCGCCCCCGTGCCGATGTCCCAGGCCACCACGAGACCGGCCCCGGTTTCGTCCTTGATCCACGTTCCCGCGACGTCGGCGGGAATGGCAACCGTCTTCCATTCCCAGGTGTTGGCAACACTGATCGTGAACGTGGTCACGTAGGAGCGGCTCGCCGCACCATTCTGGATAGCGATGTTGTAGGTGCCGGTCTTCGAGGCCTTGACCCAGAAGCCGATCGCCAGCGGATAGGCGCCCGCTGCGCCCCAAGCCAGCCGCGCCGTGCGCAGCCCCTCGATCTTCTGGCGCACATAAGCAAACGTGCCGGCGCCGATCGTGCCCGCGGCCGTCATGGTGACGGCGAGGCTGTTCCGATAGCCGATCGGCGCGTCGGTCGAGCGCGCGACCGACCAGGCCGCCGAGCCGGCGCTGGCGTAGCCCGCCTCCCACATGTCGACGCGGTAGCCGCTGGCGGCCGTGGTCGCGGCGCCGCCGTTGATCTGGTCGACCTCGCAGTTGCCGTTGACCTGCATGCCGAGCGCACCGAGGGCATCGAGCGGTGCCGCGACGAGCGCGTCGGCGTATTGCTTCGAGGCAGGCTGCAGCGGGGCCACCGGATCCGCTGACAGCGTGATCGGGCCGGTCAGGGTGCCGCCGGCGAGAGACAGTTTGCCGGCTAGCGCCGTCGTCATGGTGGCGGCGAAGTTCGGATCGTCGGCCAGGGCAGCCGCCAGCTCGTTGAGCGTGTCGAGAGCGCCCGGAGCGGCACCAAGCACGGCGTCGATCGCGGCCTGGATGGCGTCGTCGGTCTCGGCCGCCGTGTAGTAGGCGACCAGCGCGGCGGCGATCAGCGCGTCGACCGCCGACTGAGTGTAATACCGAGAGTCGTGGACGTGCGAGTTCTCGGCGCGCTCTTCGATGGCATCGCCGATCCCATGCAGCACCTCGCGCACCTCCGGGATCGTGATGGAGCGTGGCGAGCCCGCAACGATGTGCTGGTCGATCAGGGCTCGGGCTGCAGCGAGGGCGGTCATGCGAGCTCCTGTGCGAATTCGTGGTCGAAGGTCTGTTGCGGCGACAGCGCCAGCGCGTCCGGCGGCGTGGTGCTGACCGAGATCTCGGCCCACAGGCTTTCGAAGCGCACGGCGATGCTGTCGGCCGGGCCGCGCGTCAGCACGATCTCGGCGCCGAGCCGCTCGTGCGCGAACCAGTCGACGGCAACGTCGACGCGCTGGCAGAGGCCGATGGTGACGAACGGGTCGAGCGCTTCGCGGATGTAGGCCTCGGCGCGGGCGCGGGTGTCTTCCGTCTGCTTCTCGCGGACCAGCAGCCACAGCCGCGAGCCGATCGGCCAGCCGCCGTGGATCTCCACCGCCTCGTGGTCGCCCCACCAGCCCTTGCGGTCGCCGTCGCCGGCGGGCAGCGGGTCGTCGTCCTCGGCCGTGCGCCAGGTGAACAGCGCGACCGCCACCGCCGTGACCAGCTCGCGCGTCGTGTCGAGCGCGCCGCCGGACAGCAGCCAGTCGCCCGAGAACGCGTCAGCGTCCCAGACGACACGAATATCGGCCATGTTTGTTGCGCCTTCAGGTGCCGACTAGGCACCCGGCGCGTGGAGACGCGAGCGCCGGGGCCAAGTTGGGCGTGTGAATCGGTTGCCGCCGTTAAGCGTGAGTGCCGTTGCTGTCGGTGTGGACGCCGCCGGTGGTCATGTTGCCGGTGTTGGTCACGTTGCCCTGGACGGCGAGATTGCCGACGATCGACACGTTGCCTTTGAGTTCGATGGTCGGCGCCTCGACGGTCGCCTTGTGCGGCGACTTGGCGATGATGCCATCGCGCTTCAGGTGCACGAACTGGTTCTGGTCGTCGTGCAGCGCCACCTCGCCCTTGGCCACCTTCATGCGGTAGCGCCGGTCGGCCGTGGCGATGACGATCATGTGGTCGCGGTTGCCGCCGAGCGACAGCGCCATCACCTCGGCGCCGTCGTTCGGATGCTGCACGAATCCGTAGGGGTGCCAGTGCTCGATTTTCGTCGGCCGGTAGCCGGTCTCGAGGTCGATCCGCGACAGCTCCTGCATCAGCTTGCCGTCGTCGACGGAGCGCACCACACCGCGCGCGATCATGTGGCGCACGCGCTCGAAAATCATCTGCTCGTCCTGGCGCGAGTAGTGGTCCCAATCGTACATTTTCGTTGCGCCTCCGGATGCCCACACGCATCCGGCGCGTGGGTGCAGCTAGCTCATGCGTGAACGGGTCCACGGCGCGGTTGCGTCCATGCGGAGCATGGCTCCGCCATGACTGGGCAACCGAAGCGCCACGAAAAACCAACTAAAAATTCTGGTCGCCGGTCAGGTCTTCGGGCTCGTCCTCGGGGCCGGTCTCGGCCCACACCTTGTCGCCTTTATTGGCGCCCTTGCCGGCCTTCGGGTTCAGCGCCTCCACCGGCACCAGTGACAAGCTGGCCAGCGTGCCCTTGTCCGACAGCGAGAACGACACCTTCTCCAGCGCCAGCGTGCGGTCGACCGACAGCATCGGCGACGTCACCTGCACGATCATACCGGGCGTCCACAGCTTCCCCGACGCGTACATCCAGTCGTAGACCTTGACCTCGACGCGGGTCGACTCCCCGGCCCGGCGCGCGGCTTCCCACGCCCCGCGCGAGCGCGCCGACTTGCGGCTGGTCTTGGTTTCGTTGAGCAGCACCATCGGCCGGTGCCGCTTGACGGCCTCGTCCTTGACGCGCGAGCGGCGCTGCGCCACCGGTTCGCCGTACTCCTCGTCGGTGCCGCGGTCCTGCCCCAGCACGTTGTATTCCGAGTGCCGGTTGTCGGCCCGGAGCATGGCCGAGGCCTCGAGGATGTTGACGCCCTCGGTCAGCGATGCCGCCGCCGCGCCGTCCTTGACGTGCAGCAGGCGCAGGTTGCCGTGTTCGTCGTCGGTCAACGCCACGGCGCCGGGGCGCGCGTAGCGGTCGAGAAAGCGGTGCACCGTCTCGCCGGGCCAGACCGAGACGCGGTCGAACGGCTCCAGCCCCTCGGCTTCCACCTTCAGGCCGATGCCGTAGCGCGCGATGGCGCGGCG
>JALHON010000237.1 GCA_022842985.1 Acidobacteriota bacterium
GGCGGACCCGGACGCGCGGCTGGCCCCGGATCCGACGCCTGCCCCGGCCGCGCGGCGATCCCGGGCGGCGCCACCGCCCCGGGCGCGGTCTGCACCACGGCACGGCGGAAGATCGGCATCACCACGAGCCAGCGGCGCGCCAGCTGGTCGTAGCGCACGACGGCATCGCCGTTGGCGCGGGAGCCGCAGACCTCGCCGTAGCCGGCGAAGAACGTGTGCGTGCCAACGGGACCGTAGACGCGCGCGCCAGCCTTCGTGAACACCGCCACCTCGGAGTTCACCGTCTGCATCACGTGGTCGGGCCCGACGGCCAGGCTGTTGTCCGAGGGATTGCGCGGCGGCGTCGCGTTCGCGTGGAGGTCGGCGCCAATACCGTCGAAGCTCGCCACGACGGGCAGGGCCGGACGCGCGCCCGGCCACGTCTGTTCCGAGACGGCGCTTGCGGCGAGCGCCGGCGGCGGGCCCTGCGCGTGCGCGGTCCGAGGGGCCAGAATCGACATGGCAAGGATCAGGGGGGCGGCGGCGCGGGCGGCGGATGTCACGGCGGCGGGATCATATCCCGCGCCATTCGGTCGTATCATCCCCGGCATGGCCGCGATCACCCTGCTCGTCAATGGCAAGAGGCACACGGTGGAGGTCGAACCGTCGACGCCGCTGCTCTACGTGCTCCGCAACGACCTCGATCTCACCGGGCCGCGCTTCGGCTGCGGCCTCGGTCAGTGCGGTGCCTGCACGGTGCTCATCGGCGGCGAGGCGGTGCGCTCGTGCGTGCGGCCGGTGTCGCAGGCCGCGAACGTCGAGATCACGACGCTCGAAGGGCTGTCGAAGGACGGTGTGCTGCATCCCATCCAGCAGGCGTGGCTCGACGAACAGGTGCCGGCGTGCGGCTTCTGCCAGAACGGGCAGATGCTCACCGCCAAGGCCTTGCTCGACAAGACGCCGAACCCCACCGACGCGCAGATTCGCGAGGGCATGCGGCGCACGCTCTGCCGCTGCATGACCTACTACCGCATCAATGCCGCCGTGAAGCTCGCGGCGAAGAGGATGGCGTGATGGCGCCGCACAGTGGTGATGTCGAGAACGCCCGCCTTCGCGCCTTCGGCGCTTCGGCGAGGCGCGTGGCCCGGCGTGACTTCCTCCGGGCAAGCGGGCTCATGGTGGCGTCCGTCGCGGCGATCTCGGTCGAAGGTGTCGAGGCGTTCCTGCAGCGTCCGGCCGCCGCCGGGCCGTATCCGGATCCCGACTTCCTGCAGCTCGATTCGTGGATCGTGATTCGTCCGGACAACACGGCCACGTTCTTCGTGGGCAAGACCGATCTGGGGCAGGGCACCGGTACGGCCTTCCGCCAGATCATGGCGGACGAACTCGACATCGACTTCGCGAAGACCAGCTGCGTCATGGGCAGCACCGACGTCACGGTGGATCAGGGCGGGTCGGGCGGTTCCGACGCGCTGCAGACCGACGGTTACCCGATGCGCCGCGTGGCCGCCGAAGCGCGGCGCGTGCTGCTCGAGATGGCATCCACCCACTTCGGCGTGCCGGTCACGGCGCTCGCCGTCAGTGACGGCGTCGTCAGCACGAAGACGGGCGATTCGGCCGATCGCGGCATCACCTACGGCGAGCTCATCGGCGGAAAGAAATTCAACGTCACGCTCACCGGGAAGAACACCGACACCACGACCGGCCGGGCGCCGCTCAAGGCCGTGCAGGAGATGAAGAACGTGGGGAAGTCGCCGCGCCGCGACGACATTCCCGCGAAGGTCGACGGCACGCAGCGTTGGGCCGTGGACATGAAGGTGCCCGGCATGCTGCACGCGCGGAACGTGCGGCCGCCGATGGTGGGCGCCACACTCAAGGCGATCGACGAGTCGAGCGTCAAGGCGGTGCCCGGGTTCGTGAAGGTCGTGAGCAAGGGCAACTACGTGGCCGTGGTCTGCGAACGTGAGGAGCAGGCCATTCGTGCCGCGCGTGAGCTCAAGGTCGAGTGGACGCCGCCGGCAACGAAGCCGTTCCCGCCGTCCGAGGACCTCTTCACCTACATGCGGGCGACGGCGCCATCGTCGTCGAGTGCGCCCACGGTGACCGGCGACGTCGATACGGCGATCCTCGGCGCCGCCACGACCCTGCAGGCACAGTACGACATCCCGTTCCAGGGCCACACGGCCTTCGGCCCGGCGCACGCGCTGGCCGATCCGTCGAACGGCCAGCTCACGATCTACTCGAACGACATGAAGTCGTACGGGCTCAGGAACGGCGTGGCGCGTTTCCTCAACATTCCACGTGAGATGGTGCGGGTGGTGTGGATGCAGGGGCCGCAGGCCTATGGCCGCACGGCCGCCGAGGATGCCGGATTCGAAGCGGCGTTCCTCGCGCACGAGCTGCAGCGGCCGGTGCGGCTGCAGTGGTCGCGCCAGGAAGAAACGGCGTGGGACACGAAGGGGCCGGCGTATGCCATCAGCATGCGCGGCGCCCTCGACGCGCAGGGGCAGGTCGTGGCGCTCGACTTCGACGCCCGCGCGGCGGACCACAACCACGTCGGCTACAACGAACACGACACGGTGCTCATCGCGCAGCTGACCGGTCAGCGGAAGGCCGAGCCCGCGCGCGGCCGCGCCTCCTTCCCGTCCGACAAGTACGCCATCCCGGCCCGGCGCCTGCGCGGCAGTGTCGTGCCGCTGCCGCTTGCGTGGGAAACGCCGGTGCGCATGGGCAACCTGCGCGATCCGGATGGTCCGCAGGTGACGTTCGCGTCCGAGAGTTTCATCGACGAACTGGCCGCCGCGGCGAAGGCCGATCCCGTGGCGTTCCGCCTGGGCCTGCTCGAGCGCGGCACCGGCGACGATGCCGGACACAAGCGCGTGCGCTCGATCGCGTGTCTCAAGGCAGCCGCCCAGAAGTTCGGCTGGACGCCCCGGCCCGCGCCGGGCCCGGTCCCGACGGCCGACGTCGTTACCGGCCGTGGCGTGGCCTACTCGTACCGCAGCGAAACGGTGGCGGTCGAGATGGTGGAGGTCGAGGTCAACCGCCGCACCGGCCGCGTGTGGGTGAAGCGCATTGTGTGCGCGCACGACTGCGGCCTCGTCATCAACCCCGAGGCGCTCACGCGCACGCTGGAGGGCGGGCTGCTGCACTCGGTGAGCCGCGCGCTCTACGAAGAAGCGCGCTTCGACGATACGAAGATGCTGAGCGTGGACTGGGTGAGCTCGCCGACGCTCACACACGCCGACGTCCCCGAGTCGATCGAGATCGTGCAGGTGAACGGCGATCCGAACCCGAATCGTCCGGACCTGCCGCACTACGGCGCCGGCGAGACGGTGTGCAAGCCGATGCTCGCGGCTGTCGCCAACGCGGTCTTCGATGCCACCGGTGTGCGGATGCGCCGTCTGCCGTTCACGCCGGCGCGGGTGCTGGCGGCGCTCAAGGCATGAGCCGCCGCCAGTCCCGTTTGTCACGGGGGCTGTCACACTCACCTCCTGGTGACACACGGTGACCGTGACAGACCCGGTTACAAGTGACGAACGGTCAGCGGGGTGGTTCGGCCGGGACGGGCGGCAGTGGCAGGCCCAGCTCGCGCATCATGAAGTGCAGGTCCGTCGCCATCTGCTGCACGCGCAGGCCGAACGGCATGCCGTAGTTGGCCGCGTGTCCGCCCTTCGCGTGATAGCGCAGCAGCACTGGATGTCCTGAGGTGGTCGCCGCCTGGAGGCGCGCCGTGAACTTGCGGCCGGCGAGCGGTGGCACCCGCGTGTCGAGGTCGCCGGTCGCGACGAGCACGGCCGGATAGGGCGTGCCGGCCCGCACGGCCTGATACGGCGAGTACGTCTTGATGACGTCGAACTGAGCCTTCACGGCCGCGTCGCCGTACTCGAGCAGCGCCGGCATGTTGTTGTTCGTCGTGTACTGGTTGAAGCGCAGGATGTCGACGTCCGGGAACCCGCAGAGCACCGCGCGGAAGAGATCCGGACGCATGGTGAGCGCGGCGCCCACGAGCAGACCGCCGTTGCTCGTGCCCATGATGCCGAGCGTGCGCGGCGACGCGTACTGTTCCGCCACCAGCCACTCGCCGGCGGCGATGAAGTCTTCGAACACGCGCGGCTTGTTCGTGAGCATGCCGGCGCGGTGCCACGTCTCGCCGAACTCGCTGCCGCCGCGCAGGATGGCCATCGCATAGACGCCGCCCGCCTCGACCCATGCCGCTGCGAGCGGTGAGAACGACGGCTTCTGCGCCGCGTAGAAGCCGCCGTAGCCGAAGAGCAGCGTCGGCGTCGCGCCGGAGCGCGCCAGGCCCTTCTTGTGCACCACCCAGACGGGCACGCGCGTGCCGTCCTTCGACGTGGCGGCGCCGTAGCGCACCTCGACGTTCGCGCCGTCGTAGGGGATCTCGGCGGCGCGGTCCACGGTGCGGGCGCCGGTCGCGAGGTTCACGCGCCACGATGTCTCCGGCGCGGCGAACGACTCGAGCGTGAGCACCGCGTGGCCGGGGCCGTCGCCACGAATCGACGCGGCATGCATCGGCGGCACTGGCAGTTCGTCGCGCCGCGTGCCGTCCATGTCGAACCGGACGATCCGATTCGCCGCCTCGTGCAGGAGCTGCGCGTAGATGGCGCCGTCGATGACGGTGACGTCTTCGAGCACCTCGGGCTGCTCGGCCACCACCGTGCGCCAGGCCGTGCGCGCCGGCCGCGTGAGCGACACGGCCACCACGCGGTTGCGCGGCGCCTCGAAGTCCGTGCGCATCCACAGCTCGCCGTTCACGAAGCGCGGGTAGAACCGCGCATCGAGCTCGCGGGCGATCGCGACGGGCGTCGCGCGCGGCGCTTTCGTGTCGAGCGCGAAGACGTCGGTGGATGCCCATCCGTGTTGCGCGGTGAAGACCAGCCAGCGGCCGTCGTCACTCTGCAGCACCGAGACGAACGCGGTGGGTCCGTAGCCCTCGCCGAAGACGAGCGTATCGGTGGCCGTGTCCGATGCCCACAGATGCTTGCGGATGCGGGCGCCGGTCTGCCGCGACCGGAGGCTGTAGTAGAAGCCGTCACCGGCGGCGGTGGGGACGATGCTGCTGTAGAGCGCCGGCGGGAACGTGTCGTCGAGATCGCGCCCGCTCGCGAGATCGCGGATGTGCAGCGCGTGTTCGTCCTGCCCGCCGTCGCGCACGGCGTAGATGAGATAGCGGCCCTGCCGGTCGACGCTCACGAGTTCGACGCGCGTGGTCTGGTCGGCGCTGAGCGGACGCGGATCGACGACCACCTCGTAGGTGGCCGCCGGATCGATCGGCGCACGGTCTGCCGCCGGCACCGGCCGCCGGTAGATGGCGGCGAGCGGATCGCCCACCCGGCGCAGCGTGAAGTACTCGAAGGCGCCGCCGCGCCGCGGCGCGCCGATCTCGGCGCGGTTCATGAGCACGGTCAGGCGCCCCTCGAGCGCCCGGCGGGCGCCGTCGCGCGGCAGCACCGCGTTGGTGTAGGCCTCCTGCGCGGCCAGCCACGCGCGTGTCTCGGGCGCGCGCTGATCCTCCAGCCACCGGTAGGGGTCGGGAAAGGTCTCGCCGTGGATCGTGTCCACGACGGTCTCGACGCGCGTGACCGGGGCCATCGGTGGCGGCGGTCCCGGGCGTCCACACGCGGCGGCCAGGACGATGCCGCCGAGGACCGGGAGAAGGGAGGGGGAGACACGCGTCATCATCGAAACCATCCTTCACGTTCGAGCTGCTGCCACACCTTCTGCACGGCGCGTCCGCCCGCGTCGACTACCGCCGCCTCATCGGCCACGAAGCCGCCGTCGAACACCTGCAGCCGTCCGTCGGTCATCACGTGCCGCACCGCCGTGCCGTTCGCGTAGAGCAGGTGGTGCAGCGGCTCGGGCGGCAGCGCGCCCGTGCCCACGAGCAGCCCTGAGACGTCGACCATCGTGAGGTCGGCGCGGGCGCCGGCACGAATGCGTCCAAGGTCCGGACGGCGCAGGCCGATGGCCGGCACGAGCGTGGCGCCGGCCACGGCCGTCCAGATCGACGGACGTTCGAGCGGCACCGGGCTCGCGCTGCGCAGCAGCGCCTCGCGCGCCTGCCCGTAGAGTACCGCGAGCTTCAGATTCTCGACGTAGTCGTTCGAGTGCGTGTCGATGCCGATGTTCACGGCCACGCCGGCGCCGAGCGCCTCGGGATACGGCATCGACTCGCCACCGGCGCCGCCCGCCGACGGGCAGTGCGAGAAGACCACGCCGTGGCGCTTCAGCACGGGGCCATCGGCGGCCCAGTCCACGCCGCTCATATGCGCGCCGAACACCGGCAGGTCGTAGGCGCCGAGGGATTCGAGCCAGCGCACGGGCGAGAGGCCCCAGAGCCGTGTCACGGTCTCCGTTTCCCGGGCGCCCTGGGCGAGATGGATGTGGAGGCCGTTGCCCACCGCGCGCGCGGCGTCAATCATCGCGCGCATGGTCTCGGGCGTGTGGGTGTCGGTCGCGTGCGGGGCGATCTGCGCGCGGATGAGGCCGTCGTTGGCGCGGGCGTTTGCCACGGCGAAGCGGCGCGCGGCGGCGATCTCGTCGAGCGTGCCGGGCACCGACGCCGTGAGCGTGGTATCGTCGCGCCGCTGCCAGATCGGAAAGAGCCGCGGGATACCGGGAATCATCGGCGCCGGGTAGCCGCGCACGCCCCAGCGGGTGGCGACGCGCACGTACGACTCGGCCTGACGCAGGCTCAGGCTCATGTCGAGGGTGGTCGTGCAGCCGCTGCGCAGGAGCTCGGCGAGATTGAGGGCGGTGAGGGCGTCGAGGTCGGCGTCGTCGAGTGCCTCGACCACTTCGAGCGGACGCGCATACGACCGTCCGCCTTCGATGATGCCGCGCGTCGGCGTGCCCGAGCAGACGTGGGTGTGGCCGCTGATGAAGCCTGGCAGCACCAGCAGGCGGCGCGCGTCGATGCGGGTCTGGCGGCCGGCCACCCGGCCCTGGCGGACCTCGGCGATGGCGCCCTGCGCGACCACGATCGAGGCGTCGCGCATGAGGGTGACGCGGTCCGCGGCATCGGCCGTGAGCGCCCAGCCGGCTTCGATGACGAACGGCGCGCGCGGGGGATCGGGCACCGCGGCGGC
>JALHON010000238.1 GCA_022842985.1 Acidobacteriota bacterium
GGACCGGGCGCGCACCGCAAGGGGCCGCGCCGTCCCGGCAGCGCGCCGCGCGCGGCGACGTGGCGCTAGCGCCGTAGTACTCTTGCGCGATGCACCGGCTCTGGCGGCTGCGCCCCGAAGAAGGGCTGCTCGTCTTCGGCTTCATCGCCTCGGCGGTCGTCACCGTCTACGCCAACCTCCAGCTCGCCGCGAGCGGCATCAGCTCGCGGCGGATTGAAGGCGGCCTGGCGCGTCTCGGCGCCGTGGTCGTGCTGGCGGCCGTGGTCGTCTGGATCCATCGCTATCTGCACCGCGCCCCCTCGGCCTCGCGCGCGCGGCGCATCGCCGAGTTCTTCCGCATGGCGCTGCCGTTCATCATGTGCATCGCCGTCTACACCAACCTGCACGACACGGTGCGGTTCGTGAATCCGAACGACATCCACCACCATCTCGCGGCGGCGGAGGAGTGGCTGTTCGGCGGCCAGCCGGTGGTGTGGGCCGAGCAGTACATCACCCGCGAGCGCACCGAGTTCTTCAATCTCTTCTACGCCAACTTCTACGTGGTGGCGCCGTCGGTCGTCATCCTGCTGTGGCTGAAGCAGCGCTACACCGAGGCGCGCCAGGTGCTGCTCGGCACGATCATCTGCTTCTACTCGGGCTACGTGCTCTACGTGGTCTTCCCGGCCGCGCCGCCGCGGCTCTACTTCGAGTCGCTCGGCCTCTTCTCGGTCTCGCTGCGGGGCGGCGCCATCACGAACTTCCAGACGGCGCTCATCGAGATGATGCCGAATCATGCGGCGCGGGCGGCGTTCCCGAGCCTGCACGCCGGCGTGAGCTGCCTGAGCCTGGCCTACAGCTGGCGCTACCTGCGCGGCTACTTCCCGGTGCTGCTGGCCTTCGTCATCCCGCTGCTCGTCTCCACCGTGTACCTGCGGCATCACTGGGTGGTGGACCTGCTGGCCGGGGCGGCGCTCGTGCCCTGGGTGCTCTGGGTGACGCCGCGGTTCGAACGCTGGTGGCTGGCGCGCGGCGACGCCTCGGCCGCGGCCTGACCGCCCGGCCCACCGGCCCCGCCATCCCGCCGCGCCGCGTGTAACATGTCGGCATGTTCCGACGTCTGACGCTCGTCGCCCTCGCCATCCTCGGCGCCGCCGCCCTGCCGCACGCGCAGAGCGGGCCCGGCACCGCCGCCTTCGAAGCCGAAACCCTGAAGCACTTCCAGGCGCTGCTGCGCCAGGACACGAGCAGCCCTCCGGGCAACGAAATCCGCGCCGTGGAGTACCTGAAGCAGGTGCTCGATGCCGAAGGCATCCCGTATCAGGTCTTCGCGAAGGACCCGCAGCGTCCGAACCTCGTCGTGCGGATCAAGGGCAACGGGAAGAAGAAGCCGGTCCTGATCATGGGCCACACCGACGTGGTCACCGTGGACCCGAAGAAGTGGACGTTCCCGCCCTTCGGCGCGACGGTCGACGGCGGGTACGTCTACGGCCGCGGCACGGTCGACGACAAGGACAACCTGGTGGCCGGGCTGATGCTCATCCTGCAGCTCCACCGCACGAAGGCGGCGCTCGATCGCGACGTCATCCTGCTTGCCGAATCCGGGGAAGAAGGGGCCCCCGATGTGGGTGCGCAGTTCATGGCCGACAATCACTTCGCGGCCATCGATGCCGAGTTCTGCCTGGCGGAGGGCGGCGGCGTCGTGCGCCGCGGCGGCAAGGTCGTGCAGGCGAACGTCGGCACGACCGAGAAGGAACCGCGCCCCATCGAGATCATCGTGACCGGCCCGGCCGGCCATGGCTCGGTGCCCAACCAGAACAGCGCCGTGCTCGGCGTGGCGGCCGCGGTGGGGAAGGTGGGCGCGTGGAAACCGCCGCTGCGCCTCAACGAAACGACGGCATCGTACTTCAAGCGGCTGACGACGATGGTCGAACCGGCCGTGGCGCAGAAGTACCGCGACCTGCTCAATCCGGATCCGAAGGTGCATGGTCCGGCCGAAGACTGGATGCTCGTGAACGAACCACAGCACTGGTCGATGACGCACACCTCGCTCGTGCCGACGATCATGGCGACCGGTTTCCGCTACAACGTCATCCCGTCGGAGGCGAAGGCCACCTTCGATGTGCGACTCCATCCCGATGAGGATCAGGAGAAGTTCCTCGACCTGGTGCGCAAGGTCATCAACGACCCGAAGGTCGACGTGCGCTGGGCGCGTGACCGCTATCGCCCGGCCGGCGGTTCGCGGCTGAACACCGAGGCGTTCACGGCGATCGAATCGCAGATCAAGAAGCACTACGACACGGTCGCCCTGCCCACCATGGGCACCGGCGCGACCGACATGTCGAACATCCGCGCCAAGGGGCCGCAGTGTTACGGCATCGGCCCGGCGCTCGACAGCGAGGATGGGCAGAAAGGGTTCGGCGCGCACAGCGATCAGGAGCGGATCCTCGTCGAGGAACTGCATCGTTTCGTGCGCTTCCAGTTCGACGTCGTCATGGATCTGGCGCGTGCGAAGTAACGGACGCGCCGGGGCTCGGGGCTGGGGGCTGGGGGCTGGGGCCCGCCACGTCACGCGTGTCGCTGCGCTCGCCTGGATGTTCGCGCTCGCGGCGTGTGCACCGCCGGCGCCGCCGGCGCCAACCTATGACCTGGTCATCGCCAACGGGCGGGTGATGGATCCGGAATCGGGGCTCGATGCCGTGCGCCACGTGGGGGTGCGCGGTGGCCGCATCGAGGCGATTTCGGAGACGCCGCTCCAGGGCACGCGGGTCGTGGACGCGGCGAACCACGTCGTGGCGCCCGGCTTCATCGACCTGCACGAGCACGGGCAGCAGGACGACTCCTACGCGATGATGGTGCGCGACGGCGTGACCTCGGCCTTCGAGCTCGAAGTGGGCACCGATGACGTCGCCGGCTGGTACGCCGAGCGCACGGCAGGACAGCGCGTGAACTACGGTGTGGCCGCCGGCCACATCCCGGCCCGCAAGAAGGCGCTCGGCGATCCGGGGGCGGGCCTGATGCCGGCGGGCGTCGGGGCGAGCGCGGTGGCGACCGAGCCGCAGCTCCAGCAGATGGAAGCCTCCATCCGGCAGGGCCTGGCGCAGGGCGCGGTGGCGGTGGGGTTCGGCAGCGCCTACACGCCCGGCGCGCCGATGTCGGAGTTCGAGCGGATGTTCCGCGTCGCGGCCGCCGCCAATGCGTCCGTGCACATCCATATGCGCGGCGACATCAGCGGCCTGCAGGAGACCATCGCGGCGGCGAAGGCCGCCGGAGCCCGCCTGCACATCGTG
Source organism: Acidobacteriota bacterium (assembly GCA_022842985.1). Lineage (GTDB taxonomy): Bacteria > Acidobacteriota > Vicinamibacteria > Vicinamibacterales > UBA2999 > CADEFD01. Next base: position 3,267 of record JALHON010000238.1, read on the forward strand.
CACGTCAACTCGGTGGCGGGCGACCAGATCGACCAGTTCCTCGCCGCCATCCAGGCGGCGCGTGACGCCGGCCAGGACGTCACCACCGAGGCGTATCCCTACGGCGCCGGCATGACCGAAATACAGTCGGCGCTCTTCGACGACTGGAAGACCTGGCCGGACGAGAAGTTCGGCCTGCATCAGCTCGTGCGCACCGGCGAGCGGCTGACGCGGACGACGTTCGCGTCGGCACGCGCCGAGGGCGGCACGATCATCATTCACGGCCGCACCGAGGCGCAGACGAAGGCGGCGATCGTGAGTCCGCTGTCGATGATCGCGAGCGACGGCTTCATCGAGAACGGCAGGGGCCATCCGCGCACTTCGGGTACGTTCGCGAAGGTGCTCGGGAAATACGTGCGCGAGGAACGCGCGCTGCCGCTCATGGACGCGCTCGCGCGCATGACGCTGATGCCGGCGCGCCGGCTCGAAGGCCGCGTGCCGGCGATGTCTGCCAAGGGGCGTGTGAAAGTCGGGGCCGACGCAGACTTCACCGTGTTCGATCCGGCGACCGTGATCGATCGGGCCACCTACGAGGATGCCACGCTGCCATCCGCAGGCATTCCGTACGTGATCGTCGGCGGTCAGCTCGTCGTCGAGGGGGGGCGCCTCACAAACGCACGACCGGGTCGCGGAATTCGCGCACCACTGATGTAAACTTGTCGCGGTTTTTGCAGAACCGAGGCTCCCTTCAGTGTCTGAATCTCCCGCGTACGTGCCCCCATTCGTTCGTGTGACTGACGACTCCACGCTTCCGCTCAACGCCGCGCAGACCGGCGGCGACGATGTCGATGGCGATCTCGACGATGACGATGGCGACATCGTGGTCGAGCACGACAGCGACGACGATGCCGACCCCGATCTGAGTGCGGCACCGCCGTCGCGAGGACGCGAAGGGCTGCCGCCCTCGTATCGCATGCGCGCCGAGCCGCACTACGTCGAGGCGCTGGTCGACCGGTCGCTCGCCATGTCGGATCCCGTGGCGGCAGCAGCGCCGCCGCCCATCGCCGTGGTGGCAGCGCCGCCCGTGCCCGCGCCGCCCGCCCCTGGCCCGCAGGCCACCGCCGTCTCCCTCACGGTGGCGGCCACGGCGCTCGCCGACGCGTTCGATGCCATCCAGGCCGCCCTGCGCGACGTGCCGCTGCGCGGACGTCCGCTGCGCGACCGCGTGGCCATCGAACTCGCGCGTGCCGAAGCCACACGCGGGCGCTGGCTCGCGGATGCCGCCGTCGTGCTCCAGGTGGAGCCGCTGCCGGCGCTCGACGAAGTCGATCTGCTGCGCCTGCTCGGCCAGGTGTTCGAGGCCTTCGGCCCCGAGAACCGCCTGAGCGGCGGCGCTGCCGCGATGCCGGTGCCGGCTGGCCAGTGCCACGTCTTCGGCGACGAACGGCTGCTCACGACCGCCCTGGGCGCGATGCTCGCGGCCGTGCGCGCGCTCATCGAAGACCGCGGTGATGCCCGCAAGGTCAGCGTGGCGCTCGGCCCGCGTCGCGAGGCGGCGACGCGCACGATCGAGGTGTGCCAGTCGGCCGTGCGGCTGCCGGCCTCGGCCTACCCGCGTTTCTTCGATGCCGACTGGGCGGACCATCCGGCCGGCGCGTCCGGGGCGATGCTGCTCGCGGCGGCGCGGAAGATCGCGCGCGCGCACGGCGGCGCTCTCGATGTCTCGCCGCTCGAGGGCGGCGGCAGCCGTCTCGTGCTGAGCGTGCCGGCGGCCGACTGACGGCGCCGGCGCGGCTACCCCAGGAACATCCGGTACATCACGCGCCCGGGCGCGAACGCGAGCAGCCCGGCGATGATGAGCGCGCCGAAGTACATGCCGCGCATCGAGTCCTGGTGCGCGGCGAGATCGCCCTGGCGGATCGCGCGCAGGGTGCGCCAGATGCCCTGGTAGGTCAGCAGGATGAACAGGTGGATGAGGCCCAGCTTCAGCGGGCCGATGCTCACGCTCCAGCCGGCGAACGACCGGATGAAGATCGCGGCGAAGGCCGTCACCCCCATCAGCGTCAGGTAGATCTTGCCGGCGAGGCGGTGGTACGGCGAGCCCTTCGTGCTGAAGAACAGGAGCCAGGTGCCGAGGAAGAAGGCCGGCACCACGGTGGCGAAATGGACGATGACCGCCACGGGCGCGTCGAGGAGCGGCTGCAGAGTCATGCCTCAGTAGACGCGCCGGCCCGGCCGGTGTTTCGCGCCGCCCCATGAAGGGCCGAAGTCGCCGATCGGACGGCGGCTGCCGCCCGTCGAGCGGCGAAGGGCGTCCGGCCCGCCGTTGCCCGGAGCCGCTGCCAGCGCGTAGCATGTCACCCCATGTCCACGACGCCGCTAGCGACCGACCAGGCCCATCTGATGCACCCGCTCCATCACCCCTCGGCGTACGCCGGCACGCGGGTGTGGGTGAAGGGGGAGGGCGCCCGCATCACCGACGCCACGGGGCGCGAGTACCTCGACGGGCTCTCAGGCCTCTGGAACGTCAACATCGGCCACGGCCGGCGGGAACTCGCCGACGCCGCTCAGAAGCAGATGTCTACGCTGGCGTTCCATTCGGCGTATGCCGGCGGCACGAACGAACAGGCCATCCGGCTCGCCGAACGGCTGAGCGGCCTGGCGTATCCGTCGATCAACACGTTCTTCTTCACGAGCGGCGGCGCCGAGTCGTCCGAGAGTTCCTTCAAGACGGCGCGTTTCTACTGGAAGGCGCTGGGCAAGCCCGACAAGATCAAGGTGATCTCGCGGCAGCGCGCGTATCACGGGCTGACGCTCGCGGCGATGAGCGCCACGGGGCTGCCGGCCTTCTGGCCGATGTTCGAGCCGCGCACGCCCGGCTTCAGCCACATCGAGGCGCCCGACCCGTACCGCTTCGCCCACACCGACACGCGCGTGAGCCTGGGCGTGGCCGCGGCCAACAAGCTCGAAGAGGCGATCCTGCGCGAGGGGCCCGACACCGTCGCCGCCTTCATCGCCGAACCCGTGCAGGGCGCCGGCGGCGTCATCGTGCCGCCGCCCGACTACTTCCCGCGCATCCGCCAGATCTGCGATCAGTACGACGTGCTGCTCATCGCCGATGACGTCATCACCGGCTTCGGCCGCACCGGCACGTGGTTCGGGCTGCAGCACTACGGCGTCGAGCCCGACATCATGCAGTTCGCCAAGGGCATCACGAGCGGCTACGTACCGCTCGGCGGCATCGGCGTCTCCGATCGCATCCGCGAAGTCATCAACGGCGTGGGGCCCGGCCAGCGGTGGATGCACGCCTTCACGTACTCCGGCCATCCCACCTGTTGCGCGGTGGCGCTCGCCAATCTCGACGTGATGGAACGCGAAGGGCTGGTCGAACGCGCGAAGACGAGCGGCGCGCGGCTGCTCGAGAAGCTGACGGCGCTTGCGTCGATGGACGGCGTCGGCCACGTGCGCGCCCTCGGCCTCATGGGCGCGGTCGAGGTGGTGGCCGACCCGGGCACGAAGCAGCTCTTCCCGCCGGCGCTCGGCGTGAGTCAGAAGCTCATGGACGGCATGCTCGAACGCGGGCTCTACACGCGCGCGGTGATGGACTGCATCTGCATCGCGCCGCCGCTCGTGACGACCGACGCCGAACTCGACCGCATCGTCGACATCATCGCCGACACGATTCCGGCGGTGCTGACGTCGGCGCGCGCGGCGATGGCGAAGGCCTGAAGCGACGTGACGGCGGCCGCGGGCCGCGTCAGCGGCTGGCGGCGACGCGCAGGCTCGGCCGC
>JALHON010000239.1 GCA_022842985.1 Acidobacteriota bacterium
GGCCCGTCGGCACGATGAGCGAGCTCATGGTGCACCTCATCCGCCCCGCGTCCGACGCCGTCTTCTACATCACGAGCCGGACGCCCTCGACCGGCGAGGAGTGGGCCACGCTGCAGTCGCAGACGCTGATGCTGGCCGAGTCGGCCACGCTGCTGCTCCTGCCGGCGCACGCCCGCGGCCGCGCGCAGTGGATCGCCGACACCCGCCTGATGCTCGACGCCGGGAAGAAGGCCTTCGAGGCGGCGAAGGCGAAGGACGTGGCGGCGCTCGAGGCGCTGAACGACGCGCTGTATCAGTCGTGCGTGACCTGCCACGAGCACTTCCGCCCCGGCTACGGCAAACGGCCCGGGCGCTGACAGGCGCGTGGCGCGATCAGGGCTTCGGCGCGGGGGGCGGCGCCGTGGCGCCCTGCACGTACTTGTCGTGGCACGCGGTGCAGACGTCGTAGACCTCGGCGCCGACGTCGAACACGGCCTGGGGATTGTGCGACGCGGCGGCGCGAATCGCCTTCTCGCCCACGTCCACGAGCGCGCGCGACATCCGCATCCACTCGCCGCCGTCCTTCGGCCGCCCGCCCATCATCAGCAGGTTGCCCGACTCGGCAATCACGTAGGCGTGATTCACGAGCGCGTCCCAGTCTTCGTTGGTCTCGGGGCGGATGTCGAACGTGCCCGTCTGGTCGATGATCGTGCCGACGCCGTCCCAGTACTCGTCGGCCGCCGGCTCGAGCACCGACACCATGAGCTGCTTCACGTCGGCCACCGGCTTCAGGGGCGGCGACGTGGGGCCCGCGCAGGCCGACGACACGAGCGCGACGAGCAGCAGGGCGGGACGGGAGATGCGCACGCCGGGCATCATACGCCTCACGTCAATCGCCGGCCAGCCGTGACGGGCGCGGGTGTAGGATGTGGGCGAAATGGGTGTGCTGCTCGCGCTCGTCGCTCTTGCCCTGGCCCAGCCGTCCGCCGACGCCGACGGGCTGACGCCTCTCATGCGGGCTGCCGCCCGCGGTGATGCCGCGCAGGTCACCACCCTGCTCGGCGGCGGCGCCGACCCGAACAGCGCGCACGCCGAGGTGCGCGTGACGCCGCTCATGTTCGCCGCCTACTCTGGCCACGAGGCCGTGGTGCAGCTCCTGCTCGACAAGGGCGCGCGGCCGAATCTGAAGGACGCCGCCGGCGCGAGCGCCGCCGACTGGGCGGCGCAGAACGGGCATCAGGCCATCGCCGAACGTCTCACGAAGGCGGGGGCGCAGCTGAATCCGTTCCTCAACATCGGCGTGCTGCCCTTCGCGCTGATGGACAAAGCCGCCGGCAAGACGCCCTGACGCCCTCGCGACGCCTCTGCGCCAGGCGGCCAGGCGGTCATGCCCCGGCGTGACGGCGAGCATCACGTGCTGAAGAACCGGTTCGAGACGTGGGTCGGCCTGATGGTGGTGGCCGTCTGCCTGGTGGCGGCGGCGGGGCTGGGGCTGTGGAACTACATCACCTCCACCGCCGTGCCCCTGCATCCGATCGCGCAGGACGTGCCGTCGGTGACCCGCGCCGTGCCGGTGGCGCCGTGGGCGGAGGCCGCCGTGCAGGGCCGCCAGGTCGCGCGGGCAGCGGTGAGCGCGGGCAACCTGCCGGGAGTCTCGGTGGCCGTGGGAGTCGGCGGCGAGCTCGTCTGGGCGGAAGGCTTTGGCTGGGCCGACCTCGAACGCCGCGCGCCGGTCACGCCGGAGACCCGGTTCCGCATTGGCACGGCGTCCACGGCGCTGACCTCGGCCGCCGTAGGGCTGCTGCTCGACCGCGGCCGCCTCGACCTCGACGCGCCGATCCAGACCTACGTGCCGGCCTATCCGCGCAAGTTCCAGCCCGTCACCCTCGGGCAGCTCATGGCGAACGTCGCCGGCGTCGGCAACGACGGCGGCGATGAAGGGCCCTTCTACGAGCGCCACTGCGACCGTCCGCTCGACGCCGTGCCGGTCTTCGCGGAGGACGACCTGCACTTCATGCCCGGCGCCGAGTATCGCGGCTCGAGCTACGGCTGGATCCTCGTGAGCGCCGCGGTGGAAGCCGCCGCCGGCGAGCCGTTCCTGCGGGTGATGCGTAAGCAGGTCTTCGAACCGCTCGGCATGGACGACACCACCGCGGACGAGGCCGACGGCACGCTGCCCGACCGCGCCGTGCCGTACTTCCCGCGGTTTGCCGCCGACCCGAAGTACGGGCCCGACCCGATGCGCGACATCGATCTCTCGTGTTACGCGGGGGCGGCGGTGTTCGTCTCGACGCCGTCCGACCTCGTGCGCTTCGCCGTCGCGATGCAGCGCGGCACGCTCGTGCGGCCAGAGACCGTGGCGCGCCTGCAGGGACCGGTGCACCTCAGCTCCGGCCAGCCCACCGGCTTCGGCCTCGGCTGGGACCTCGGCACGGCGACCCTCGCCGGCACCGCCACGCGCATGGTGGGCCGGCGTGGCACCGTCCTCGGCGGACGCGTGGCCTCGCTTGCCACGTATCCGGATCTGGACCTCGTCGTGGCGGTCATGTCGAACACGTCGTACGCGGACACGACGGCGCTCGCGCGCGACATCGCCGGTGCGTTCGCGGCGCTCGCGCGCGACATCGCGGCGTCGCGTTAGCCGCCCGCCTGCCGCCTGGCGTCGTCGAAGGCGGCGATCCAGCGCGCGATCCTGAGAGCCGCGTCGCGGCGCGGCAGCGCTTCGTCCCACGACACCGACTTCGTGCCCGGGTCCTCGGCGGCCACCTGCACGGCGAGACGCGGCCGGCCGGGGCCGCCCTGCGAGAGTTCGCGCAGCGCCGTCGCCGCCACGCCCATCTTGCGCAGGTGGTTCTGCACGCGCATGTGCACGAGCGTCGCCGTCTCGCCGCCGGCATCGCGCAGGATCATGTAACCGCACGTGAACTCGAACGGATGCCCGTCTTCGCGGCGTGGACTGGTGACGACGACACGAATCGGGTGCAGCGTGAGCACGCTGTCGTCGGCCATCTCGTCGAGGAAGTGCGCCACGAGCTCCGCTTCCCAGAAGTTGAGGCCGAGCGCCGGCTCCTGCCAGGTGTAGCGTTCGACGGCGCGGCGCGCGTCGTCCCACGACTGCCACGTGGTCCGGTCGGGCAGACGATGACCGCTGCCGGGGCCGCCGAGCCTCGGCGCGCGCACGCGCCCGGGCGTGAGATCCAGCCGCTCGGCGCAGAAGCGCTGGAAGCGCGGATCGTAGGTGGCGGCGGTGACCGCCCACGTGGCCGTGAACATGCCCGACCACGTCCAGTGCTGGAACAGATTCATCCAGCCGCGGTTATCGATGTGGTCGTGATGTTCGTCGAGACCGAGCTCGAGGTAGACGTCCTCCATGAGCTGCAGCATCTCGACGCACACGTAGAAGCCGGCGCGGCGTTCCTCCTCGCGTTCGGGCAGCCAGTAGTTCACACGTTGCGAGGGCTGGCCGTCCGGCACCAGCAGATCGATCTGGCTGCCGGTGGCCATGAGGCTCGCCCACTCGGGGAAGATCTGGCCGTCGAGGAAGCGCAGCGCGTCGTTCGAGCGCACTGACGACCAGATGGTGTTCAGCGCGCGCGAGAAGCGCTCGATGCCGTCGGCCGGCGCCGGCGCCGACGGCGTCCAGCGCTGGCGCAGCACGCGGAACATCTCGGCGGGCGTCATCGCGGCGCCGGGACGCGCCCGCACCGCGTCGAACACCTCGTGGCCGATGTGGTAGCCGAGGGCCCGGTAGCTCTCGAACTGCGACTCGTCGAAGAACTGGTCGGCCGTGGACTGGTGCGGGAACTCGGGATGGAGGGCCGCGTAGCGCAGCACGTCGGTGGGCTCGTCGCCCGTGAGCGAGCTCTTGAGGTAGAGGATCGTGCCCGGGGCCCGCGCGCGATCGGCCTGCTCGTAGTGGATGGTGCCCACGGCGCAGTGCGAGCGGCTCGCCAGGCCCAACGGCCGCAGCTCCGCCACGTCGATCTCGATGTCGATGCCGAAGTCGGCGCGGCACTTCTCCACCGCGTTGCCCAGGTCGTCGAACGTGTGGCCGCCGTCCTGCCCGGCATCACTGACGATGATGAACGGGCAGCGCCGGCGCACGAGTTCGTAGACGCCGAGGTTCTCGAAGTGACCGCCGTCCGAGAGGTACACGAAATCGCGCTCGTCGGTCGTGAGGCCCAGCAGCTCGCTCGTGAGTTCGCTGAGCGACAGGCGCTTGTGCGGCACCGTCCAGCTCGTGGCGTAGCGCGGATTGCGCAGCCACCAGCCGAGCCGCACGTTGAACACCGTCATCAGGAAGGCCAGCGTGGGCGACGTGTGGTAGCCCATGTTCGGCGAGGCCGCCGCGCCCGACGTGGCCACGGCGAGGCCCACCGTGAGCCGGCCGCCGGCGTGGTCGGCGGTGCGCGAGTAGGCGCTCAGCACCGGCGAGGGCGGCAGCACGCCCTCTGCCGCCGCCGCGACGAGACTGCCGCGGTCGGTCTGTTCGTCGACGCGGTACTCGTAGCCGCAGGCATCCGGCGTGAAGATGAACGACGCCGCCTTGCGCTGCTGCCACGCGAGGTTGGTGCCGCCCACGAGGTTGATGGCGGCGTTGAAGATCGGATACGGCCGGCAGGCCGCGCCGCGCGGATCGTCGCGCCAGGCGAGCGGCAGGTCGTCGTTCGGATCGAATCCATGGAACGGGTGCGCCTTGCGGTTGGCATTCGAGGCGCCCAGGTAACAGCGCACGAGGCGGTTGCGGTAGAGCGCGTGCAGCGAGAACTCGTTCAGATCGGCGCGGCGCGAGAGCACCCAGGCAAGGCCGCTGAAGAGCACCATGCCGAGATAGGCCTCGGTGGCTTCGACGGGCTTGCTGATCTCGACGAGCAGCGCCGCCAGGATGAGCAGGTAGCCCAGCACGAACACCACCGGGGCGATGCCGCCGAGGCGTTCGAGCCAGGTCGCACCGGTGCCGTCGGAGGTCCGGCTCGACCGGCCGGCGACGATGCCGGAGCCGGTAATCGCGGCCCAGAGCAGCGCCAGCACCTTCTTCGATGTGCCGGACGGATCGAGATCGCGGGTCAGCCGGTCGACGAGCGGCGGCGCGTACACGGCAATGAAGACGAGCCCCGAGAGCATGAACGTCGCGAGCAGCACCTGGCCGCCCACGCGGGCCCACCATTCGCGCGTCTCTTCCGAGAGCAGCTCGCCGGCCAGGGCGATGTGGGCGGTGATGGCGACGAAGAAGCCGATGACCAGGATCGGCATGCGCAGCTCGACGAATTCCGTCCACGCGAGCGGCATCGTGAAGGTCACCGCGACCCAGGCGCCGGCGATCCCGGCCGGCAGCGCGCAGCCGGTGAGCTGCAGCCAGGCCTTGAGCGCCTTGCGCCAGTCGGTCGTGGCCGGCGCGTGCAGCGCCTGCACGCCCGTGGGCCGGTTCATCCGCGCGGTCAGCAGTTTCGACAGATGCGCCACACCGAGTCCCGCCGCCCACACGAGCGCGTAGGCGTTGCCCGCCGCCACGATCGGCCAGCCCTGGAAGCCGGACACGGCAGGCGCCGGCAGATGGTCGACGATCGCGGCGAGGATCGACATGGCGACGAGGATCGGCAGGATGACCTGCGCCTGCACGCGCCAGCGCGGCGTCCAGTCGCGTGCATCGGCCTCCCACGTGCCGTCGGCGAGCGGCCGCGCCATGTTCGACGCGCTGGTGGCGAACGCCACGACGAGCAGCGCGATCGCCACGATGAGCAGGCGCATCACGTCGGGACCGCCGGCCAGCGCAATGTCCATCCACGTCTGGTAGGTGCGGTGGATCGCCCACGGCACGTAGAGCACGGCCAGCAGACTGATGCTGAGCAGCGTGAACGTGATGGCGAGGTTGCGCGTGACGGTGCCCACCGCCGCCCACGTGTCGCCGCTGAAGAGGCCGAGTTTCGGCGTGAGATAGTTGCTGTAGGCGCGCAGGAAGCGCACCTGCCGCGGCTCCTCGCCATCGAGGTGCAGGGCGCGGTCGCGTTGGCCGCGGCGGTGCAGCGCGTGCAGCCAGCCGCCCATGTAGCCTCCGCCGGAGACGGTGGAGATGTAGTCGATCGACGGAAAGAGGCCGAGCCGCGTCAGGGCCTGCACGAGTCCGAGCGCGAACGTGGCGCTGCGGATGCCGCCGCCGGAGATGGCGAGACCGATTTCCGGCGGGCGGCCGATCCGCGCCGCTTCGAGCGCGTGCACATCGGCGGAGGAACGGGGCGGCGCGGACGTAGGGGGCTCGGCCATGGCAACTGCGGTCCTTTGTCCGGCGCCACGCGCCGGGATCCACCTGATGGGACGGTCACTGTGCGCCTGATTCGCCGCGGATTCAACCTTTCCCTGCCGCGACTGGTCGGATGGGCATGAGATCTCCCGTACTCCTGGCTGCCGCGCTCGCCGCGGCGATCCTGACACCGGCGCTCCTGGCGCAGCCGCGCGACGGCGCCTCCGGCGAACGCTCGCTCACCCACGAGGGCCGCACCCGCACGTATCTCGTGCACGATTTCGCGCGCGAGACCCCGGCGCCGGTCGTGGTGGTGCTGCACGGCGGCGGCGGCAACGCCGCCAATGCCGTGCGCATGAGCGGGTTCGATCGGGTCGCCGCGCGCGAGGGGTTCATCGCCGTCTACCCGAACGGCACGGCGGGCCGCCGCCGCGGCCGCCTGCTCACGTGGAACGCCGGGCACTGCTGCGCGGCGGCGATGGCGAACCGCGTGGACGACGTGGGCTTCATCGCCGCGATGATCGACGCGCTCGTGGCGTCGGGCCGGGCCGACCGCACGCGCGTCTACGTCACCGGCATGTCGAACGGCGGCATGATGGCCCACCGCCTCGCGCGCGAGATTCCCGAGCGGATCGCGGCCATCGCGCCGGTCGTCGGCGCTGTCTTCGGCGACGAGCCGCCGGCGCGGGCCCCGATGCCGGCCGTCATCGTCGTCGGGGCCGCCGACACGGTCGTGCCGCCGGCCGGCCGGCCGGCGCAGCTGCGCGCGCTGCTCGGGCGGCGCTC
>JALHON010000240.1 GCA_022842985.1 Acidobacteriota bacterium
GGCGACGCGCGTCGAGGCCGGTGCCGTCACGGTGGACGGCCGGCTCTCGGAAGAGGTGTGGCTGCGCGCCGCGCCGGTCACCGACTTCGTGCAGAAGGAACCGACCCAGGGCGCACCGCCGACCGACGCGATGGAAGTGCGCTTCGCCTACGACGAACGCGCCTTCTACGTGGGAGCCCGGATGTCGAGCGTGAACGCGCGCGGCATCCAGGCGCCGCTCGGGCGCCGCGACCTCGTCGATCAGGCCGAACGCCTGCTCATCGGGCTCGACACGTTCTTCGATCACCGCACCTCGGTCGTGCTCGGCGTGACGGCGGCCGGCGTGCGCCTCGACCGCTTCCACGGCGCCGATACCGAAGAGACGTTCGATGCGACCTACGACCTCGTGTGGGACGCCGCCACCACGATGGACGCCGACGGCTGGACGGCCGAGATCTGGATTCCGTTCGCGCAGCTGCGCTTCAATCCGGTCGACGATCTCACCTGGGGCCTGAACATCCAGCGCTTCCGTCCGACGATCAACGAAGAAGACGACTGGGTGCTCATCCCGCGCACCGTGCGCGCGTGGTCGTCACGGTTCGGCGAGCTCAAAGGTGTGTCGGACGTGCCGGCGGCGCGCCGGCTCGAGGTGTCGCCGTATGTCGCGGCGGCGAGCACGGTCTATCCGTCGGGCACCGGGAATCCCTTTCAGGAAGGGCTGAACCCGGTGGGACGCATCGGCGCCGATGTGAAGATGGGGCTCGGTCCGAACCTCACGCTCGAAGCGACGATCAATCCGGACTTCGGCCAGGTGGAAGCCGATCCGGCGGAAGTGAATCTGACGGCGTTCGAGACGCGGTTCCCGGAGCGGCGGCCGTTCTTCCTCGAGGGCGCCACGCTCTTCAACATCGGTCATCCGAACTTCTACTACTCGCGGCGCGTGGGCGCGCGTCCGGTCGGGCCCGCCGTGGGCACCTACGTGGACTATCCGACCAACAGCACGATCCTCGGCGCGGCCAAGCTCACCGGGCGCCTGCCGTCGAAGACGTCCGTCGGCTTCCTCACCGCGGTGACGGCGGAGGAATCGGCGGAGGTGGCCGCCGGCCCGGCCCTCGACCGGCGCGATATCACGGTGGCGCCCCGCGCCTACTACGCGCTCGGGCGTGTGCTGCAGGAGTTCGGCTCGGAGGCCTCGACCGCGGGGCTGCTCGCGAGCGTCGTGCACCGCGACTTCGCCGACGGCGATCCCCTGGCCGACCTGCAGACGCGCAACGCCGTCGCGTTCGCCGGCAACACGACGCTGCGCTTTGCCGGCGGCCAGTACGAGTTCCGCGCCGCGGCCGGCGGGTCGGTCGTGAGCGGCACGGCGAAGGCGATCGAACGCGTGCAGCGGGCGAGCGCCCACTTCGCGCAGCGGCCCGATCGCACGTATTCGCCGCTCGACCCCACGCTGACCGCGCTCGGCGGCTGGACGTTCCAGGCCAATTTCGATCGCACCGGCGGCCGCCACTGGCTGTGGGGCGTCAACACGAAGATCGACTCGGAGAACTTCGAGACCAACGACTTCGCGATCCTGAACGGCGCCGACGGCTGGTTGAGCAACGCCACGCTGCGCTACCGCGAGACGCAGCCGGGCCGGATCTTCCGCGCCTATTCGATCCGCGCCGACGTGAACACCGACACGACGCTGCGGCGGCTCGTGCAGGCCGGCTACGTCCGCTCGTCGATCGACTTGACCTGGACGAACTTCTGGACGACGTCCATCGCGGTGCGGCGCGACCTGCCGCAGACGAGCGTCTCGCTCACGCGCGGTGGACCGCTCATGGGCCGCGGACCGGGTGCCACGCTGGGTGTGTCGCTGGGGAACCGGGCCGGCGCCCAGACCCGCTGGACGGTGAACTCACAGCTGGCGCGGAACGACGACGGCTATCGCCAGCGGCGGATGAGCACGCTCCTCTCGGTGCGGCCGGCGCCACGGTGGCAGGTGTCGGCAGAGCCGTACTACGAGCGGCTCACCGAACCGCAGCAGTACGTGTCGACGCTCGCCGGCGGACGCGCCGAGACCTACGGCTCGCGCTACGTCTTCGCCTTCATCGACCGCAGCACCATCGCCACCCAGTTCCGCCTCGGCCTCACCGTGAAGCCCGACATGAATCTCGATGTCTATGCCGAGCCGTTCGCCGCGTCGGGCCGCTACTACAACTACGGCGAACTCGCGGCGCCGCGCAGCCGCGACCGCCTGCTCTACGGCACGAGCGGCACGACGATGACGGTGCTGCCGGACGGCAGCCGCACGGTGGGGGTGGACGGCACGACGTTCTCGCTGCGCAACCGCGACTTCAACACGCTGTCGTTCCGCAGCAACGTGGTGCTGCGGTGGGAGTGGCGGCCGGGCAGCACGCTCTTCGTCGTGTGGCAGCAGAGCCGCGCCGGCACGGAGGTCCGCGGAGACTACGTGGGCCCGAGCGACATGTTCCGCTCGCTCGGGGCGACGGGCACGAACTTCTTCGTCGTGAAGACGTCGTTCTGGCTGCCCGTGCGCTGAGCCTCTACGCTTTCTCGGGTTCGGCGAACATGTCCTCGAACACGCGGTAGTGCCCGCCGTTCATGCCGAGCGCGGTGTAGACGGCCTGGGCGCGCGTGTTGGTGTCGTCGACGTAGAGCCGTAATCCGCCGGCCCCGGCGGCGAGCGCTTCGGCGCGCGCGTGGGCGTAGAGCGCCCGGAACACGCCCAGCCGGCGCGCGTCGTCGGCCACGTGCACCGACTGGATCCACCACACCGGCCGGTTCCGCCAGTCGCTCCATTCGTAGGTGATGAGCAGCTGGCCCACGACGCGGCCCTCGTGTTCTGCCACCCAGAACTGCCCGGGCACGCGCCCGTCGAGCACCGCCTGCACCCCGGCCCGCAGCGTGGGCAGGTCGAGCTTCAGGCTTTCGGTCTCGAGCGCCATCGCGGCGTTTCCAGCGACGAGCGCCTGGAGGTCGGAGGGACGAGCAGCACGGATGGCAACAGCGGGGCGTGACGTCATGTGGCAGGAACCGCGTCAATTGTAATGCGGGGTCAGACCCCTTACGGTCTCGTCAGGGGGCTGACCCCGATACAATTCCGGCTGTGACACGCACTGCCGACATCGCCGTCGTGGGCGCCGGCCTCGTCGGGCTGGCGACGGCGCACGCGCTCGCCACCACCCATCGTCAGCGCGTCGTGGTGTTCGAGAAGGAGCCCGGCGTCGCCGCGCATCAGTCGTCGCACAACAGCGGCGTCATCCATTCCGGCCTCTACTACACGCCCGGCAGCGCCCGGGCGAGGCTGTGCACCGAGGGCCGGGTTCGTATGGTCGAGTTCTGCCGCGCGCACGGCATCGCCCACGACGTCTGCGGCAAGCTCGTCGTGGCGACGCGTGAAGACGAGTTGCCGCGGCTCGAGGCGCTGCGACTGCGCGGCCTCGAGAACGGGCTCGGCGTGACGGCGCTGACGCCGCGCGAGTTCACGGCGATCGAGCCGCACGCCGGCGGACTGCGCGCCCTGCACGTGCCGGAATCAGGGATTGCCGACTATCCCGCCGTGGCGCGGACGCTCGCGCGGGAGATCGCCGAGGCCGGCGGCGCCGTCGAATGCCGCGCCGCCTTCCAACGCGCCCACGACGCACCGGCCGGCGTCCGCGTGGAGGTGTCGGACGGCACGTGGGAGGTGGGCGCCATGGTGGCGTGCGCGGGCCTCCACGCGGATCGCGTGGCCGCCGCGTCGGGCGTCGAGACCGACATCGTCATCGCGCCGTTCCGCGGCGAGTACTACACGCTCGCGCCGGCGCGGCAGTCGCTCGTGCGCCATCTCATCTATCCCGTGCCCGACCCGCGCTTCCCGTTCCTCGGCGTGCACTTCACGCGGATGGCGGGCGGCGGCGTGGAAGCCGGCCCGAACGCCGTCATCGCGCTGGCCCGCGAGGGCTACACGTGGGGCGACGTCTCGGTGCGCGACCTCGCCGACTTCGCGCGCAGCCGCGGCGCCCGGCGCTTCGTGCGCACGCACTTCGGCACCGGCGTGGCCGAGATCCGCCGCTCGTTCTCGAAGGCGCGCTTTGCGGCCACGCTGGCCCGCCTCGTGCCGGCGATTACGCCCGACGACCTCCGCTCCGGCGGCGCCGGCGTGCGGGCGATGGCGCTCACGCCGCAGGGCACGATGGTGGACGACTTCGCGTTCGTCGAACGCGGCCGGATGGTGCACGTGCTGAACGCGCCGTCGCCCGCCGCCACGGCGTCGCTCGCCATTGGTCACCACGTCGCCACCCGCGTTCTCGCGCGCCTCGGCTGATCGGCCAGGTCCGCCCCCTATAATCGACAGGCCCGGCGCAACGCCGGCTCTTCCGCGACAGGACGGCGTATGCATCAGGGGCTGAAGGCGTGTGGGGCGGCGATGGCCGCGGTCGTGCTGACATGGGCGGTCGGGCTCGGGGCCGCGCCGCCACAGCAGGCGGCGGCGCCCGCAGCGGCAGCCGCCCCGGCCGCGGCGCAGGACCCGTTCAGCGCCGCGACGTTCTCCGAGTTCCGGCTCCGCGCCGTCGGACCGGCGCTGATGTCCGGCCGCGTCAGCGCCATTGCCGTGCATCCCGACGACAGGCAGACGTGGTACGTCGGCGTGGCCTCGGGCGGCGTCTGGAAGACGACGAATGCCGGCATCACCTTCACGCCGGTCTTCCAGAACGAAGCGTCGTACTCGATCGGCGCCGTCGTCATCGACGCCGCGCATCCGAACACCATCTGGGTCGGCACGGGCGAAGCCAACAACCAGCGCAGCGTGGGCTGGGGCGACGGGCTCTACCGCAGCGACGATGCCGGACGCACGTGGCGCAACGTCGGGCTGAAGACCTCCGAACACATCGGCCGCATCGTGGTCGATCCGCGCGACTCGAACGTGGTGTTCGCGGCGGCCTACGGGCCGCTGTGGTCATCCGGGGGCGACCGCGGCCTCTACAAGACCACCGATGGCGGCGTCACCTGGACGAAGGTGCTGGAGATCAGCGAACACACCGGCGTGAGCGACGTCGCGATCGATCCGCGGCGCCCCGACGTGATGCTCGCCGTGGCGCACCAGCGACGCCGGCACACCTGGACGCTCATCCACGGCGGCCCCGAGAGCGGTCTTCACAAGTCCGTCGATGGCGGAAAGACCTGGCGGCGCGTGCGCACGGGGCTGCCCACGGGCGACGTCGGCCGCATCGTCATCGCGTTCTCTCCCGCGAAGGCCGGCCTCGTCTACGCCAAGGTCGAGACGGCCGAGAACACCGCCATCTACGTCTCGCTCGACGCGGGCGAGAGCTGGGAGCGCCGCGGCAACGTGCAGGCGCAGCCCATGTACTACAAGAACATCCACCCCGACCCGAAGGATGCCGACCGCCTGTACGTGCCGACGGTGGAAACGCAGATCTCGGATGATGGCGGCCGCACGTTCCGCACACTCGGCGAGCGTAACAAACACGTCGACAACCACTATCTGTGGATCGATCCCGACAACACCGACCATCTGCTCGAAGGCTGCGACGGCGGGTTGTACGAAAGCTGGGACGGCGGCACGATGTGGCGGCACTTCGCCAATCTGTCGGTGACGCAGTTCTACAACGTCGAGGTCGACAACGTCTCGCCCATCTACAACATCTACGGCGGCACCCAGGACAACAGCACGCTCGGCGGGCCGTCGCGTTCGCGTGGCCCCGACGGCTCGACCAACAACGACTGGTTCATCGTGACCGGCGGCGACGGCTTCGTGGCGCGCGTCGATCCCACCGACTCGAACATCGTCTACGCCGAGTCGCAGTACGGCGGCATCGTGCGGCTCGACCGCCGCACGAGCGAACGCGTCAACATCCGGCCGGTGGAAGGGAAGGGCGAGCCGCCGCTGCGCTTCAACTGGGAAGCGCCATTCATCATCAGCCCGCACAATCCGTCGCGGCTCTACTTCGGCGCCAACAAGCTGTTCCGCAGCGACGATCGTGGCAACACGTGGCGCGCGGTGAGCGGCGACCTCACCCATCAGACGGACCGCAACATGCTGCCGGTGATGGGCCGCGTCTGGCCGCCCGAGGCCGTGGCGCAGCACCAGTCCACGGCGACCTGGGGCAACATCTCGGCGCTCGCCGAGTCGCGCCGGCGCGAAGGGCTGCTCTACGTGGGCACCGACGACGGACTCGTGCAGATCTCGCTCGATGGCGGCGCGAACTGGCGGCGCAGTGAACGCCTGCCGGGTCTGCCCGACTACGGGTCGTACGGCGTCTACGTGCAGCGGCTCTATGCCGGCAAGAGCGACGAGAGCACCGTCTACGCGCTCTTCGACAACACGAAGAACGGCGACTTCAAGCCCTACATCTTCAAGAGCACGACGCGCGGCGCCTCGTGGACGGCCATCGCCGGCGACCTGCCGGCGACCGGTCCGGTGCTCGCCTTCGCCGAAGATCCGGTGAATCCCGATCTCCTCTTCGCCGGCACCGAGTTCGGTCTCTTCTTCACGGTCGACGGCGGGAAGAAGTGGATCCGCCTGCGCACGAATCTGCCCACGATCCCCGTGCGTGACATGGCCATGCAGGAACGCGAGCACGATCTGGTGCTTGCCACGTTCGGCCGCGGCTTCTACGTGCTCGACGACATCTCGCCACTGCGCCAGGTGGCGGCGGCGACCTTCGCGAAGGACGCGCACATCTTCCCGACGAAGCCGGCGGTCATCGAGTTGCCCGAAACCGGCCGGGCGCGCGGCTTCCAGGGCGAGCAGTTCTGGATGGGCGAGAACCGTCCGTTCGGCGCCACGGTGACCTACTGGGTGAAGGACACGCCGAAGACGCGGCGCGAGCAGCGGCAGGACGCGTTCCGGGCCGCCGAGGCGAAGAGGGAGACGCCGCCGTACCCGTCGCAGGCGCAGCTCACCGCCGAGGCCGATGAAGAGGCGCCGCAGACGTTCCTGACGGTCACGAACGCGGCCGGCGCGGTCGTGCGCCGCCTGGTGGTGCCCGGCGCCCGCGGCATTC
>JALHON010000241.1 GCA_022842985.1 Acidobacteriota bacterium
GCCGTCACCGCCGCCACCGCACCCGTGCCGGCGCCGCTCCCGGCCACGGCCGAACGCGCGCGCAGCACGAGTCTCGCCTGGCACTACCTGCGCGCCGCCTGGGCCGCGCGCCTGGCGATGGACCCGGCCTCGCCCGCCTTCGACACGCAGTGGAACGATCTGCTGCGGGTGGGCTGGTGGCAGGGGCCGGCCCCCGCGCCGGCGCCACGCGTGCTGCAGCCGTCCGCGCTCGCACTCTTCGGCACGACGGCGCCGGCCGCCTCGGGCCTCGAGCTGCAGCTCTACCCGCACCTCGCCCACGCCGATGGCCGCCGCGGCAACAACGCGTGGCTGCACGAGCTGCCCGATCCGGTGACACGCATCACCTGGGGCGGCGCGCTCTCGATCGCACCGCGCCGGTTCGACGAGATGGGCCTCACGAACGGCGATCTCGTGGAGGTGGATGCCGGCCACGGCACGATCACGGCCCCCGCCTACCGCCACGCCGGCATGCACTACGACCAGGTGGCGCTGCCGCTCGGTCTCGGCCGCGCGGCCTGCGGGCCGATTGGCGCCGGCATCGGGCCGAACGCCTTCCCCCTGCAGCAGCTCACGAGCGGACGCCTCGTGGCGGCGGGCCTTGCCGTGACTCTGCGCAAGGCCGGCGGCAACGAGCCGCTCGCCGTGGCGCAGGGGTCCGACGTCATCGACCGCGCCGCCCGGCCGCTCGTGCCGACGACGACGCTCACGAAGTACGAAGCCGATCCGACGTCGGGCACCGAGCAGACCGCGGGCGGCCCGTCGGCGTGGCCGCTGCACGAATACGGCAAGGCGCGCTGGGGCATGACCATCGACCTCAGCAAGTGCAACGGCTGCGGCAAGTGCGTGGTGGGCTGCCAGGCCGAGAACAACATCCCGGTCGTCGGCCGCCACGGCATGCTCGACGGCCGCGAGATGTCGTGGATCCGCATCGACCGCTACTACGACGCGCCCACGAAGGACGGCGGCTGGGACGCCGAGGTGTGGGACGGTCCGCTCGAGGTCGTCGAAGAACCGCAGACGCTCTTCGAGCCGATGCTCTGCCAGCACTGCGAGAACGCGCCGTGCGAGACGGTGTGTCCGTTCTCGGCGACGATGCACAGCGAGGACGGCCTCAACCAGCAGATCTACAACCGCTGCGTCGGCACCCGCTACTGCGCCAACAACTGCCCCTTCAAGGTGCGGCGCTTCAACTACTGGGAACTGAGCAAGAAGCAGGAGAGCTCGTTCTTCCGCTGGCTCGTGCCCCGCATCGCGAAGAACGCGGAGCTCAACACCCGCGAGCCGATGCAGATGAAGAACAACCCGGAGGTCACGGTGCGCAGCCGTGGCGTCATGGAGAAGTGCTCGTTCTGCGTGCAGCGCGTGCGCGCCGCCCGCGCCGAGGCGACACGTAACGGCGGCGACAAGGACCACCTGCCGGAAGGCGCCGTGGTCACCGCCTGCATGGAAGCCTGCCCCACGGGCGCCATCACGTTCGGCGACCTGAACGCGCCCGGCTCGAAGGTGGCGGCCCAGGCCGCACATCCGCGGGCGATGCGGCTCCTCGACGCGGTGGGCGTCAAGCCGTCGATTTCCTACCTGACGAAGGTGCGTAATGACAAGGCATGAGGCACGTCCCTACGCCACGGTGATGGACGACAGCCAGCTGACGGGCCGGCCGATCGTCGTGAAGGGCGCCGGCCCCTACGGCGGCGACCTCGAGATCGCCGAGCCACTCGTGACCGGCGCGAAGACGTGGGCCGATGTCGATCGCGACATCTGCATGCACGCCGAGCAGTTCCCGACGAAACGTTGGTGGATCGCCTTCGGCGTGGCGCTGGCGTTCCTCGGCCTGCTGGTCTTCGCGCTCATCACGCTCTTCTATGCCGGCATGGGCATCGCCGGCGTGAACCAGCCGGTGGGCTGGGGTTCGTTCATCATCAACTTCGTCTTCTGGATCGGCATCGGTCATGCCGGCACGCTCATCTCGGCGGTGCTCTTCCTGTTCCGCCAGCAGTGGCGCACCGGCATCAACCGCTCGGCCGAGGCGATGACCCTCTTCGCGGTGGCCTGCGCCGGCATCTTCCCGGTCATCCACCTCGGCCGGCCGTGGTTCGCGTACTGGCTGGTGCCGTATCCGAATGCGCGCGGCCCGCTCTGGATCAACTTCAACTCGCCGCTCGCCTGGGACATCTTCGCCATCTCGACCTACGGCCTCGTGTCGCTCACGTTCTGGTACGTGGGCCTGCTGCCGGATCTCGCCACCATGCGCGACCGCGCCACGCACCCGTGGCGGCGGGCCCTCTACAACGCGATGAGCTTCGGCTGGAACGGCTCGCACCGCGCCTGGCGGCACTACGAATCGGCCTACATGGTGCTGGCGGCGCTGGCGACGCCACTCGTCTTCTCGGTGCACACGATCGTGTCGTTCGACTTCGCCACCTCGGTCATCCCCGGCTGGCACACCACGATCTTCCCGCCCTACTTCGTCATCGGCGCCATCTTCTCGGGCTTCGCGATGGTCATCACGCTCATGACCTTCATGCGCGGCTACTTCGGGATGAAGCACTACATCACCATCAACCACATGGAGCTCATGGCGAAGATCCTGATGCTGACCGGCATGCTGGTCGGCTTCGCCTACTCCACCGAGTTCTTCATGGCGTGGTACTCGGGCAGCGAGTGGGAAGGCTTCATCTTCCGTAACCGCGCCTTCGGGCCGTACTGGTGGGCCTACGCGATCATGTTCACCTGCAACGCCATCGTGCCGCAGATCTTCTGGTTCAAGTCGATGCGGCGGCACACGTGGGTGCTCTTCGTCGTGTCGATTCTCGTGAACGTCGGCATGTGGTTCGAGCGCTACGTGATCGTCGTCACCTCGCTGCACCGCGACTACCTGCCGAGCTCGTGGGGCATGTATGCGCTGACGCGCTGGGACTACGCGATCCTGCTCGGCTCGTTCGGCTTGTTCTTCACGCTGTTCCTGCTCTTCGTGCGCTTCCTGCCGGTCGTGGCGATGTCGGAAGTGAAGGGCGTGATGGATCCGAAGGTGGCCAGGCGCGCTGGCCCGTCGCCCGCTGCCCCGGCCGGCGCGACGCTGCAGGAGGTCTGACGCCATGATGCCGATATCCACCACCGGCGTCCTCGCGGAGTTCTACGAACCCGCGGACGCCCTCGCCGCCGCTGCCAAAGTGCGCGACGCGGGCTGGACGCACTTCGACTTCCTCACCCCGTTTCCCGTGCACGGGCTCGACGAGGCCATGGGCCAGAAGCGCTCGTGGATTCCGTGGGCCACGGCCGGCCTCGCCCTGGGCGGCATTCTCTTCGCGCAGGGTCTGCAGAACTACGTGATGGTCTACGACTGGCCGATGAACTTCGGCGGCAAGCCGCACGCGGCCTGGCCGTCGTTCGTGCCCGTGACCTTCGAGGCGATGGTGTTCTGGGCGGCGCTCGGCAGTGCCGCCATCGCCATCATCGCCGGCAAGAAGGACACCGTGCCGCAGCCCCCACCAGGCATCGAGACCGGCGCCACCGTCGATCGCTTCGTGTTGTGGATTGCGGCCACCGACCCCAAGTGGCATGCCGACGGCGCGCAGCAGTTCGCACGATCGCTCGGCGCCGGCAACGTCCGGCTCATCGACGGAGGGGCCGATGTCTAACGCTGCCCGCTCTTCGCGCGCCGGCGCGCTGGCGATGGCCGCGCTCGCGCTCACCGCGGCGGCCTGCGATCTGGGCCTGCCGGCCGGACGTTCGCCCCACCGCGAAGGCAACCGCCTCGACATGATCGACCAGCCGAAGTTCAAGCCGCAGCGCGCGGACGTCTTCGGCGGCCGTCCATCGAGTGTGCTCGAGCCGCCCGCCGGCGCCGTGGCCGCCGACGAAACGCCGTATCCGTACCTGCAGGCCGAGGCGGCGCGGGCCGGCGCTGAGCTCGTGAATCCGCTGCAGCCCACCCCCGACGTCATCGCACACGGCAAGTTCGTCTACGAGAACGTCTGCATCACCTGCCACGGCCCGAAGGGCGCCGGTGACGGTCTCGTCACCTCGCTCTTCCCGAAGCCGCCGAGCCTCATGACGCAGCGCGTGCGCGACTGGCCCGACGGCGAGATCTTCCACCGCCCGATGCGCGGCCAGGGCTCGATGCCGAGCCACGCGCGCCAGGTCGACGCGCGCGACACGTGGTCGGTCGTGCTCTACATCCGGCAGATGCAGTCGCAGGAGCCGGTGGCGCCGCCTGCCGCCGCCTCCGCCCCCGCCTCGCTTGCTTCACCCTCGGCGGGGGCTTCGGCGAGCCAAGGCCAGCCCGGGGCTCCCTCGACGCCTGCCAGTCCGGTTCCCGGAGGTCAGTCATGAGTGCGTCTCACTCTCACCCGCTGCCGGCCGCGCCCGAACGCGTGGGCCTGCCGGGGCTCGTGCAGGGCCTGGCCGGAGCCGCCGTGCTCGTGGGCGCCGCGGCGCTCGCGTGGGCGTTCAGCCACGATGCGACGCTTGCCTGGAGCACGTATCTCATCGGCATGTTCTTCGCGCTCGGTCTCGGCGTCTTCGGCATCGCGTGGATCGCGATTCTCACACTCGCCGGCAGTGCCTGGTCGGTCACGATGCGCCGCATTCCCGAGGCGATGACCGCGTGGCTCGTGCCGGGCGGCATCCTCGCGATGCTCGTCACCTTCGGCGCGCACTCGCTGTATCACTGGTCAGATACCGAGGCCGTGGCCGCCGATGCGCTCCTCACCCACAAGGCGCCGTTCCTCAACATGGGGATGTTCGGCGCGCTGGTGGGCGGCAGCCTGCTGCTCTGGGTGGTGTTCGCGACGTGGATCGTCGGCGTCTCGCGGCGTCAGGACACGGACGGCGGCATGGCGGCCACACGCACCACGCGCCACGCGTCGGCCGCGTTCATGGTGATCTTCGCGCTCACGCTCAGTATCGTGAGCTTCTATTTCCTGCTCTCGCTCGACGCGCACTGGTTCTCGACGATGTTCGCGGTGCTCGTCTTCACCGACGTGCTGCAGACCGGTACGGCCTTCGTGGCCGTGGTGGCCGGGCTCTTCGTGAGCGCGGGCGTGCTCAGAGGCTTCATCAACGAACACCACCTGCACAGCCTCGGCAAGATGGTGTTCGCCACGACCGGCTTCTGGGCCTACATCTACTTCTGCCAGTTCATGCTGATTTGGTACGCGAACATCCCTGAGGAAACGGTCTACTTCCTGCGCCGTGCCGAGAACGGCTGGCTGCCGTATCTGCTGCTGCTGCCGGTGTTCAAGTTCGTCGTGCCGTTCCTGCTGATGCTGCCGCGCGCCGGCAAGCGCAGCCCGGGACGTCTCGTGCCGGTGGCGATGCTCATCCTGTTCGCCCAGTTCTGGGAGCTCTACGTGATGGTCGGTCCGGCCGTGGGGCACGGCGGTGAAGCGGCGCACGCGCACCTGCCGCTCGTCGAGTTCGCCGGCACGCTCGGCTTCTTCGGCCTCTTCACGCTCGTCTTCGGCTGGGCGCTCGCGCGTCACGGCGCGGTGCCGCTCAAGGATCCGTCGCTCGCCGAGTGCCTGGAGTACCACTCGTAATGCCGATGGCCCACCACGGGGGGATGCTGCACCCTGCCGGTCCTCAGGCCGACCTGCTGGCGTTTCTTCTGCTGGGACTCGTGGGCAGCGCCGCCCACTGCGTGGGCATGTGTTCGCCGTTCGTGATGATCGTGGCGCGGCGGTTCGGGGTGCCCGAAGGCCGGCACTCGGCCGCCGGCGCCCAACTCTGGTACACGGCGGGCCGTGTGCTCACCTACGCGGCACTCGGCGCGCTCGCCGGCGCGCTCGGCGGGCTGGTGGAGGTGGCAGGCGGACTCATCGGCATGCAGCGGGCGGCCGCCGTCGTCGCCGGACTCGCGCTCGTGGCTTTCGCGCTCGTGAGCCTCACCGGCTGGTCGCCCCGCACGCCCGGGCACGGCGCATGGTTCGCCCGCATCACCGGGATGATGAAGGGCCGCATGCCCGGCCACCCGGTGGTGGTGGGCCTCTTCCTCGGCCTGCTGCCGTGCGGCCTGCTCTATACCGCCGTGGCCGGCGCCGTGGCCCGCGGCGGCGCCGTGGAGGGCGCGCTGGCGCTTGCCGCGTTCGGCCTCGGCACAGCGCCGGCCCTGCTCGGTATCTCGCTCGCCGATGCGGTGCTCGTGCGCCATCGCGTGACCCTGAACCGCGCCTCGCAGGTCTTCGTGCTCGTGATGGGCGTCTGGTACCTCTGGCGCGGCTTCGCGCCACTGCCGATGGGGTGAGGCAGATTGTCGCACCCGCCGGCACCA
Organism: Acidobacteriota bacterium; assembly: GCA_022842985.1. Classification (GTDB taxonomy): domain Bacteria; phylum Acidobacteriota; class Vicinamibacteria; order Vicinamibacterales; family UBA2999; genus CADEFD01. The sequence goes on from JALHON010000241.1 coordinate 6,293, forward strand.
CTCGCGCGAACGGCTGCGTCTGGGGCGCGAACCGGCATAAAATCATCGTTTTCCACGGAGCCCGGCTCCGCGAGGGATCGGTCACGCGATGTCTGAGATGTGGGTACTGGGGTTCGGGGCGGCGGTGGCGGGTCTGGTGCAGGGAATCTCGGGGTTCGCCTTTGCCATGGTGGCGATGGCGATCTGGGTGTGGGGCGTCGATCCCAAGCTGGCCGCCGTGATGGCCGTCTTCGGCGGCGTCACCGGCCAGATCATCTCGGTCATCCGCGTGCGCCGCGGCTGGCATCTGCACCTGCTCTGGCCCTTCGTGCTCGGCAGCGGCATCGGCATCCCGCTCGGCAACCTGGTGCTGGCCTCGCTCGATCCCAACCGCTTCAAGCTCGTGCTCGGCGCGATGCTCGTCGTGTGCTGCGGGGCGATGCTCGCCACGTCCAAGCTGCCGAAGATCACGCACGGCGGCCGCGTGGCCGATGCGTTCGTGGGCCTGCTCGGCGGCGTGATGGCGCCGCTCAGCGGCTTCAGCGGCCTGGCGCCCGCGCTGTGGGCGACGCTGCGCGGCTACACGAAGGACGAACACCGCGCCGTGCTGCAGAACTTCAACCTGGTCGTGCTCTCGGCCACGTTCGCCTCGCTCGTGTGGTCGGGCCGCACCGGCACCCAGCACCTGCCGC
>JALHON010000242.1 GCA_022842985.1 Acidobacteriota bacterium
GGCCGCGAGATCCACGCGCGCGATGTCCGGCTCGCGCGTCGGGCGCAGCCTGTCGCGCGCATCCCGCAGCCGGCGCGCGAGCCCCGGGCCCAGTCGGGCGGCCCGGCCGGCGCGCTGGTCGGCGCTGTCGAGCGTGACGCGTTCGGTGACGAGATGGTCGATGCCGCGTTCGGCGTCGTAACGCGCCACTTTCACGAGGCCGGCGTCGACCACGGTGGAGACTCCGGGCACCGTGAGCGAGGTTTCCGCGAGGTTCGTGGCGAGAATCACGCGCCGCCGCGTGGACGGCCGCAGCGCCGCATCCTGCGCGTCGCCGTCGAGCGAGCCGTGCAGCGGCAGCACGTCGGCGTCGATCGCCGGGCCGCCGGCGGTGAGCTCCGTGCGGGCGCGCTCGATCTCGCGTGCGCCGGGAAGGAAGCAGAGCACGTGTCCCGACGCCCGCGGCCACACGTGCCGCACGGCGGTGGCCACGGTCTCGCCAGGGGCGTAATCGATCGTCAGCGGGTGGGTGGTGCCGGGAACCTCGATGACCGGGCAGTCGCCGAGGAAACGCGCCACCGGTGCCGTGTCGAGCGTGGCCGACATCACGAGCACGCGCAGGTCGTCGCGCGCGAGCCACGCCTGGCGCACGAGCGCGAGGCCGAGGTCGGCATGGATGCTGCGCTCGTGGAACTCGTCGAGCACCACCGTCGCGACATCCGAGAGCAGCGGGTCCTGCTGCAGGCGCGCGGTGAGGATGCCTTCGGTGACGACGACGAGCGGTGTCGTGGCGGCGAAGCGCTTCTCGAAGCGGATGTGCCAGCCCACCTCGCGGCCGAGCGTCCAGCCGCGTTCCTCGGCGATGCGCGTGGCCACCGCGCGCACGGCGACGCGGCGCGGCTGCAGCACGAGCACGCGGCCCTGGTCCACGAGCGCCGGCGGCACGCGGGTGGTCTTGCCAGCGCCGGGTGTGGCCACGAGCACGGCGGCGCGGCGCGCGGCGAGCGCGTCGACCACGGCGGGCAGCCGGGCGTCGATGGGCAGGGGCGCGAGCATCAGCCCTTGACGGTCCAGCCTTTGGCGGCGAGCAGCGGGCGGATGCGCGCCATCTGGTCGCCCTGGATTTCGACCGTGTTCTCGGCCACCGCGCCGCCCACGCCGCACGCCTTCTTCAGCTCGCCGGCGAGGTCCTTCAGAAACGCCTGGTTCTGCGGCAGGTCGTAGACGACCGTCACCGTCTTGCCGCCGCGGCCCTTCTTTTCGAGCCGCAGCTTGGCGACGACCTTTGCCGGCACGGCGACGTCACGCGCGAACTGGCTGGAACACTTGCAGTCGCGATCCGGCCAGCCACAGGTCGGGCAGATCCGGCCGGCGGCGGTGGAGTAGACGGGGCGGGAGTTGTCGCGGCTCACGACCTCCGATCCTATCGCGAGCCCCGGTCCGCGCGTGGTCAGCGCGGGTCGTAGCGGTCCATCACGCGGTAGGGCACTTCCTGGAACGGCGGCAATCCCGCCACCTCGATGATGTGCCGCAGGCCGTCGCGGTCGTGGAACTCGCGTTGATCGCGGTTGATGACGATGGTGTTGGGATAGAGCGGCGCCAGACGGCGGAACTCGGCGTCGATGAGGCGGAAGCGGCGCACCATCTCCTCGGCCCGTTCGTAGGGCCGTGCCCGCAGGCGGATGTGTTTCTCGATGGTGTCGGTGCTCGAGGTGAGCACGATGACCACGTCGGGATTCCAGGCGTCGCCGATGGTCAGCACCTTGCGCAGCTCGTCGTGCACGGCCGCCGGATATTCCGGGATGTGCGCTTCGAGCGTGATGCGCGCGCCTTCGAAGAAGATCACCTTGCCGGGGCCGTCGTGGGTCGCCGCGTCGCGGTAGTTGGCGTCGTAGAGTTCGCCGAAGTAGGCGGTGACACCCACGGGGTTGCGGCCGGCTTCGATGTCGGCCAGCACGCGCGGATCCCACACGCCCTGTTCGCCCTCGCCGTACGACCCGTTGTGATACAGGTCGCCGAGCTGCCGGACGAGCGTGCTCTTGCCGATGCCGGGACCGCCGACGATGGCGACCTTCATCGCCCGCCCGCCGGCAGGTGATCCAGGAAATACTTCGCGATCTTGCGGTAGACGTGCACCGTCGTGCCGGCGCCTTCGGCGATGGCGTGCGTGCGGTTGGGATAGATCATGAGGTCGAAGGGCTTGCCGAGTTCGACGAACCGGTTCACGAGGCGCTCGGTGCCCTGCACGTGCACGTTGTCGTCGCCGGAGCCGTGGATGAGGAGCAGGTCGCCCTTGAGGCCCTGGGCGAAGTGGATGGGCGAGCCCAGGCGGTAGCCGGCGGCGTTCGGGCCGGGCAGCCCCATGTAGCGTTCCTGGTAGATCGTGTCGTAGAGCGTCTGGTCGGGCACCGGCGCCACCGACACGCCGACGTGGTAGATGTCGGGGAAGCGGAACATCGCATTCAGCGTGTTCGAGCCGCCGCCGCTCCAGCCCCAGATGCCCACGCGGCTGCCGTCGAGGAACGTGTGGCGCGCGAGCAGCGCCTGCACGCCGGCCGCCTGTTCGCGCGACGAGAGGTCGCCCACGGCGCCGTAGACCACCTTGCGCCATGGGGCGCCCTTCGGGGCCGGCGTACCGCGGTTGTCCAGGCTCACCACCACGTAGCCGGCATCGGCGAGCGTGCGGTGGAAGAGGCCGGTGGCGCCGGCCCAGCGGTTCGTCACCGTCACGCCGGCCGGTTCGCCATAGACGTGCACGAGCACCGGATACCGCTTCGCGGGATCGAACGTGGACGGCTTCAGCATCCAGCCGTCCAGGGTGACGCCGCCGCCGACGTCCACCGTGAAGAACTCGACCGGCCGCGTGAGGAGCGGCGCGAGCGCGGCGCGCAGCGCCGTCGTGTCGGTGAGCGTGCGCAGCACGCGGTGGCCCGGCAGCTCGACGACGTCCGTCGTCGGCGGCACGTCGAAGCGCGAATACGTGTGGAAGGCGAGCCGGCCGCCGGGCGCGAGGCGGTAGGTGTGCGTGCCGGGCTGGTCGGCCGGCGTCACGCGCTCCGGCGCGCCGTTGCCGGTCGTGCGGGCGCGATACAGATAGCTGGCGGTCGCATCCGTCGGCGAGGCCGTGAAGTAGACCCACTCGTCGGCCGCGTCCGTGCCGAGCAGCTGCAGGATGTCGGCCTCGAATCGCGTCACGGACGTGGCCGTGCTGCCGTCCTTCGCCGCCAGATACACGTGGCGCCAGCCGTCGCGTTCGCTCGTCCAGAGGAACTGCGCGCCGCCGTTGACCCAGCGCACCGTGTCCACGACGTCCACCCACGTCTCGGCGCGATCGCGGAACACGCGCGTGACGGCGCCGGTCGTGGCATCGGCCGTGAGCAGGTCCTGCTGATTCTGCAGGCGGTTCAGCTGCTGGATGGCCACGGTGTTGGCGTCGCGCCACTCGAGGCGCGCCAGGTAATCGTCGCGCGCGTCGCCGGGTGTCGCCATCCACGTCGTCTCGCCGCCGGTCGCGGCGACGACGCCGATGCGGACGGCGCTGTTGGCGGTGCCCGGCTTCGGATAGGGAATCGCCGTGACGACTGGATACGTCGTGTCGGTGTTGTTGATGAGCGAGAAGATGCCGACGCCGGTCGTGTCGAACTGCCAGTAGGCGAGGCGGCGGCCGTCGGGGCTCCAGCGGAAACCGTCGCGCACGCCGAGTTCCTCTTCGTAGACCCAGTCGCTCGTGCCGTTGATGACCGTGGCCGAGCCCGTGGTCGTGAGCGGCGTGATGGCGCCGGTGTCGATCGCTTCGACGTAGAGATTGTTCGCGCGCACCCAGGCCACGCGCGTGCCGTCGGGCGAGAACTTCGCGAACATCAGCGACGAGGGCGGCGCGTCGCCGCCGAGCTGCCGCAGCCGGCCGGAGGCGAGGTCGAGCACCCAGTAGTCGCCCCGCGTGTGCTGTCGCCACACGCGCGTCGTGTTCGTGAAGACGAGCAGGCGCGCGCCATCGGCCGACCAGGCGTAGTCGCGGATGGCGAGCGGCGTCGTGCGGCCCGCGGGGATGAGGCGGGCCGAGGGCACGAGCACGCTGCGTGCGCCGGTGGCGGCGTCGTAGCGCACGAGATCGGTGCCGCCGCCCGGGCCGGAGGGTTCCACCGTCGAGTAGGCGGTGCCATCGCTCAGCCAGCGCGCCGGCCCGAAGGCCGGCGGCTCGTAGGCGCCGTCCTGGAAGATGCGGCCGAGCCGCGCGTCGACCGCGGCGCGATCGAGGGGCTGGGCGGTGAGGAGCACGCCGCCGAGGAGGGCCCCGGCGACCGCGAGCAGAGGCCGCACGGAGCGTGCGGACGGCACGAGCCGTGCGGCAGTCATCGCGGCTTACCGCGTGGCGCCGCGTTCCACCGGTTCGAGGCGCACGATCGGCGTGGGCTTGCCGTCGCGGTCTTCGGTGGCGAGGTAGATGTAGCCGTCGGGGCCCTGGCGGATGTCGCGGATGCGGCCCACGCCGGGCAGGATGGTCTCGCGCGCGAGCACCTTCTCGCCGGCGAGCGTGATGCGGCCGAGCTGTTCACCGGCCATGCCGGCGATGAAGAGCTGGCCCTTCCACTGCGGGAAGCGGTCGCCGGTGTAGAACATCGCGCCCGAGATGCCGATCGACGGCAGCCAGATGTGCAGCGGCTGTTCCATGCCCTCGCGGTGCGTGCCGGCGTGAATCGCCTTGCCGGTCACGTAGTTCACGCCGAAGCCGATGACCGGCCAGCCGTAGTTCTTTCCGGGGCGATCGAGGTTCAGCTCGTCGCCGCCCTGCGGGCCGTGTTCGTTGGTCCACACGTTGCCGGTGGCCGGGTCGATGGCGATGCCCTGCACGTTGCGGTGGCCGTAGCTCCAGATTTCGGGCTTGGCCGGCGCCTTGCCTACGAACGGGTTGTCGGCCGGCACGGTGCCGTCCTCGTTCAGCCGCACGACCTTGCCGTGATGGTTCGTCAGGTCCTGCGCGGGATGCGCTTCGAGGTTGCCCTCGGGCAGCACCTGGCGGTCGCCCAGCGTGAGGAACAGGTGGCCCTTGCCGTCGAACGCGATCTTGCCGCCGAAGTGGCCGCGGCCCGTCGAGACCGACTCGAAGAGCTGGGTCACGCCGGTGAGCGCGTCCTTCTCGAACTTCGCGCGGATGAGCGCGGTGGTGTTGCCCGAGCCATCGGCCTTGCGTTTCGCGTAGGTGAGATACACGAAGCGGTTGCTCGCGAAGTTCGGGTGCAGCGCCACCTCGAGCAGGCCGCCCTGGTTTTCATACGCCGCCTCGGGCACGCCGGCCACGGGTGTGGGCAGCAGCTTGCCGTTGCGCACGATGCGCAGGCGGCCCGGGCGCTCGGTGACGAGCAGATCCCCGCCCGGCAGGAAGGCGATGGACCAGGGCTGCACGAGCCCCTCGGCCACCGGCACGACGCGGAAGTCGTGCAGTGCGGTACGCAGCACGCCGCCCGGCGCGGTCTGCGCGGCGGCAGTGGCGGCGAAACCCAGAACGACGGCGGCACAACGGACGAGCAGACGAGTCATGAGAGTCCTCGACGGTCGGGGCCGCGTCAGCGCGCGCGGCCGATTCGGCATTATCTCCTGCCCGCCCTCACACGGAGCGCTGCTTGCGGTAGGAGTTCTTGAGGGCGATCCGGCCGCCCTCGAGCGTGAAGATGTCGCAGCCGTTTACTTCGACGCGTGTGCCGTCCCTGGTGGTTCCCGTGAAGGTCCATTCCGAGACGGCGCGGTTGCCGGCGATGAAGTGCCGCGGCTGGTTCCAGCGGGCGTCGGGGTAGGTGGCGAACACCGCCGCGTAGGCGCGGCGCACGGCGTCGGGGCCCACGTGGCGGGCGCCGGTCACGTCCGGACCCGCGGCCGCTTCGAAGACGCAGTGGGGCGCCATGCAGGCCATCAGGCCGTCCACGTCGTGGCGGTTCCAGGCGGCGGCGAATTCGTCGAGCAGCGTGAGCGTCGCGGCATCGTCCGCGGCGGCGGAGCGCGGGCTGGCCAGCGTCAGGGCGGCGGCAGCCGTCAGGGCATCGCGTCGGGTCATCGGGGCCTCCGGCACGCCGCAGTATGCCGGAGGCGGCCGTCAGGTGTCGATCCAGCCGAGGCGCAGCGCGCGCCGCACGGCCGCCGTGCGGGTCGTCACGCCGAGCTTGCCGAAGATGGCGGTCAGGTGGAACTTCACCGTGTGGTCGCTGATGCCGAGCCGCTCGGCGATCGCGCGGTTGCCGGCGCCCTCGGCGAGCAGCGTCAGCACGTCGTGCTCGCGCGGCGTCAGCGCTTCGAGCGGCGCGTCGGCGTCGTCGTCCCACGCCGCCGCCACCACGCGCGGCACGCGGTCGCCGGGCCGCAGCACGATGTCGGCCTCCGCGGCCGTCGCCACCACGAGCCAGCCGGCGCTCACGGCATCAGCCGTGAGGCGCGCGGCGACGTCCACGTAGACCCTCAGTGGGGCAGGCACCGTCCGAGCTTAGCGCCCCTGCCGTTCGCCCACGGTCACCGTGAGGTCGACGGCGCCATGTCCACGCACGAGGCTGAGCGTCGCCGCCCGGCCCACGGCGTCGCCGCGCAGGCTCGCGACGAGCGTGTCGTGGTCGTCCACCGGCGTGCCATCGAAGGCGACGATGATGTCGCCCACGACGACGCCCGCCGTGGCCGCCGGACCACCGGCCGCTCTCACGCTGGCCGTCGGCGAGCAGCACCGGCATCGATCCAAGGCCGAGGTAGCCCTGCTTCGTGCCTCCGGTCGCCACCACCTCGCGCGCGTCGGCCCACGCGAATTCCGAGGGCACGACCACCGTCGTGCCCCGGATGGCCGTGCCCGTCACCACGCCGAGCACGTGGCCGTCGCCATCGACGAGGGCGCCGCCCGTGAGCGCACCGTGCGGCGCGACGCCGATGCGGATGACGCGCGGGATCTCGGTGGCGCGTCCGGTGCGCAGCGGGCCGCCCACGAC
>JALHON010000243.1 GCA_022842985.1 Acidobacteriota bacterium
CCGCACCGGTGACACGCCGGCGCCCGCCCGCAAGGCCGGCGAGGGCCAGGGCCCGTACAAGAAGCTCGTCATTCGCGGCGTCACCCTCATCGACGGCACGGGCGGCCCGCCGCTCAGCCCGATGGACATCGTGATCGAGGGCAACCGGATCACCGACGTGCGTCAGGGGGGCTGGCCCGGCCTGCCGCTCGACGCCAACCGCGAGCCGCGCGACTTCGACCACGAGATCGACGGCAAGGGCCTGTATGTGATGCCGGGCTTCGTCGACATGCACGTGCACGGCTCCATCCGCGGCAAAGCGCCTGATCTGGGCTATGCCTACAAGCTGTGGCTCGCCCACGGCGTCACGACCGTGCGCGGCGTGTCGCTGTCGTCGCACGAGGTCACGGTCTCGGAGAAGGCGCGGTCCGAGAAGAACGAAATCGCCGCCCCGCGCATCTTCAACTACCAGACGCTCGGCTCCGGCTGGACCGGCGGCCGCATCCTCACCGCGGACAAGGCGCGTGAGTGGGTGCGCTGGGGCGCCGCCAACGGCGTCGACGGCATCAAGTTCTTCAACCGCGGCGACGAGACGCCCGAGATCATCCGCGCCGCCATCGACGAGGCCCACAAGCACAAGATGGGCACCGTGGGCCACCTCTCGCAGAACGGCGTTGCCAACTTCAACGCCCGCGATGCCGGCGAGGCGCGCCTCGACACCATCACGCACTACTACGGGCACATGGAGTCGCTGCTCAAGGGCCGCACGATCCAGGAATACCCGATCGGCTACGACTACAACAACGAGCAGGACCGCTTCGGCGACATCGCCCGCATCTGGAACCAGACCTACGAACCCGGCTCGCCCGAGTGGGTGGCGTACCTGGAGCAGCAGAAGAAGAACAACGTCAACTTCGATCCGACGTTCAACATCTACGCCGCCTCACGCGACCTGATGCGCGCCCGCAACGCCGACTGGCACCAGACCTACACGATGCCGCAGCTCTGGAACTACTTCCAGAGCACGCGCGACAACCACGGCTCGTACTTCTACGACTGGACGAGCGAGAACGAGTACCACTGGAAGCAGTTCTACCAGCGCTACATGCGGCTCATCAACGACTACAAGAACATGGGCGGCAGCGTCACCGTGGGCACCGACTCGGGCTTCATCTGGAAGACCTACGGCTTTGCCTACATCGAGGAGCTGGAGCTCTTCCGCGAGGCCGGCTTCCTGCCGCTCGAAATCGTGCGCGCGGCGACGATGAACGGCGCCCGCAAGCTCTACGAACCGCGCGGCGAAGCGGCGCCGATGGGCATCGTGCGCCCCGGCATGCTGGCCGACCTCGTCATCGTGGGCGAGAACCCGCTCAGCAACCTGAAGGTGCTCTACGGCACCGGCCACATGCGCCTCAACCCGCAGACCAACAAGCAGGAGAAGGTGGGCGGCGTGAAGTACACGATCAAGGACGGCATCGTCTACGACGCCCAGAAGCTGCTGGCCGACGTGGCGGCGGCGGTGGCGGCCGAAAAGCGGGCCGCCGGCACCACGTCGCTGCAGTAAGCATCCGCCGGCGCGGACACCCCGCGCCGGGCGTATACTGCGGCAGTTCCGTTACTCAGCTCAGGAGGCCCCATGTCTGTCTCGCGACGCAGCTTCTTCCGGTCCGTGGGCGCTGGCAGCGCCGTGCTGTCGGCCGACTTCATCATCGGCCGCGGGCACGAAGCCCAGGCGTTCGAGGTGGCCGCCCAGCAGCCGTCCTACGACGGTGGCTTCATCCGCATCGACTCCAACGAAAACCCGCGCGGCCCCGGCCGCTCGGCGATCGAGGCCATCCGCAACGCCACCACCGCCCGCATGGGCCGCGGCTACGCGCCCGATCACGTGATGGAGTTCTACACGACCGTCGCCGAGATCTACGGCGTGGACCGCACGCACGTCATCGCCGCCACCGGCTCGGGCCCGATCCTCGACGCCACCACGCGCGCCTTTTGCGCGATGGACAAGCCGCTCGTCACCGCCGCGCCCACTTTCGCCAACTGCGAACAGACCGCGCGCCGCATGGGCGTGCCGGTGAAGGTCGTGCCGGTGGACAAGTCGCTCGGGCTCGACGTGGACGCGATGGCCGCGGCCGCCCAGGGCGCCGGCCTCGTATTCTTCTGCAACCCCAACAACCCCACCGGCACGGCGCATGGCGCGGCCACGGTCGAGAAGTTCATCCGCGGTCTCGCGGCGTCGTCGCCCGGCACGAAGATCCTCGTGGACGAGGCCTACATCGACTACGCGCACGACCCGGCCGTGAAGACCATGGCGGCGCTCGCGAAGGAACTGCCGTCGGTCATCGTGGCGCGCACGTTCTCGAAGGCCCACGGCATGGCCGGTCTGCGCCTGGGCTACGCCCTGGGCCAGCCCGACACGCTGCGCGCGGTGAGCAACGCCTGGGGCCTTGGCAGCCTGGGCACGCTCACGGCCGCGGCCGGCACGGCCTCGCTGCGCGACACGGCGCACATGGCGGCTGAACGCGCCGAAAACGCGCGCATCCGCGACTTCACGCTGCAGGCCTTCCGCGACATGGGCTTCGAAGGCACGAACGCCAACACCAACTGCGTGTTCGTCGACATCAAGCGCCCGGCGAAGGACTTCCGCGAGGCCTGCGCTGCGATGAAGGTGCGCGTGGGCCGCGACTTCCCGCCCTTCGAGAAGTCGCACACGCGCATCACGCTCGGCACGATGGACGAGATGAAGCAGGCCGTGGCGGTGTTCCGCAAGGTGCTCACGGCCAGCCCGTCGTCGCGCGCGCAGTAGCGCCGTTCTGTAGAAGGGTTCGCACGGTCCTGCCACGCGGCAGGATCGTGCGGCCCCGCTCCGCGCGCCGCGCGCCGATGCCTCTACCGCGGCGGCAGCTTCAGCGCCGCCCGCACGAACGCCACGTCGTCAGCGCCCGTGCCCTCAGTCAGCCGGCCGAATCCCATCAGCACCGCTTCGAGCCGTTCGCGTCCGGCCTTCGACCGCGCCGCCTGACGCGGCGTCTTGCCCTGCAGGGCCGGCACCGGCATGTCGAGCCACTCGCGCCAATGGCGCCGCAGCAGCTCCGCCTCGATCGCCTCGACCTCCGGATTCTTCACCTCAGGAGGCTCAACGAGATGCAGCCCCTTGCGCTTCACGGCTGTCTCGAACGCCTCCCCCACCGGATCGCTGACATCGCGTTCGAGCAGCGTGGCCTCTTCCCCGAAGCGCAGGCGGATCTGCCGGGCAATCGCGGTGGCGCGTTTTTCTGAGTTCACCTGGACCACCAGGCGGCCCTCGCTCAGCGTCATGAAGCCGAGCAGCGTGGTTCGCGCAGATGACGCGGCCGCGGCGGACGCAGCAGACACACGCCGCGCCTTGCCGGTGCGGTTCACCCACACGAGCCGCGCGGAGGTCACCGCCCCGGCGGCATCGCGCGTCACAGCGTCTTCACGCACCTCATCGTCCAGCGTCGCGAGTGGCAGCAACAGCTCGTAGGCCACCGCAGCCGCCACCGCCAGCGTGTAGGTGAGCGTGACATCGATCAGCGGATCCCCGTCGGTGTTGTTCACGACCGGCGGCTCCGGATTCAGCACGCGGTCGCGCACGTCCAGGTAGAGATCGCGCAGCTCGAACTCGCGTCTGGCCACCATCTCGCGCGTGACCACGCGCTTGCGGAAGTAGTGGTCGCGCCAGTCGAGCACCTCCACGTGCCACTCCGGCGGCGCCACGTACGGCGCCATCCCGAACAGCAGACTCAGCCCCTCGAGCGTGACCACACGCGCGAAGATCAGATCGCCCACCTGCAGCGAGCGCGACGACGTCAGCTCCGGCGTATGGAAACGGCGGCCGGTGAACACGTCCTTGACGTCGAGACTCACGCCAGGCGTCACCTGCTCCACCGCGAACACACTGAGCGGACTCGCACACGCCTGCTCGACAAACGCACGATCCAGCGGATCGATCGGCCCCCGCTGCGACGCCAGCCAGTGCAGCCCGAGCGGCTCGGTGGGCCAGCTGTCCGTGCGCTCCGGGCACTCCGGGTCGGGCACGAAGCCGAGCGTGAACCACGCGAGGAACATGCCCTCCCACTCGGGCTCGGCACGCATGTCCTCCGGCACATCTTCGTAGAGCCAGAAATCTTCCCAGGCGTGCTGCAGCAGCGCATCGCCCCAGGTGGCGGCGGCGTGTTTGAACACCGCCATCACCACGCGCCCTTCGGCCGTGCGAATACGCACGCGCAGCGTATCCGCATCGCTCTGACGCGCCAGGCAGCACTGCTTGAACTTGCGGCCGGAGCCGCACGGGCAGGGATCGTTGCGGCCGACGGACATCTCGCCCGCCACGATACCTCACGGCGACCAGACCACGCGCGCCCGCGCGCCGCACATCAGCGCGCGTAGAGCACGTCGAGCGCCCACGCCACATCGAGCGGCGTGCCGTCCCACACGGGAATCGCCAGGCTCTCGTCCCAGGCGATGTCACTCCCCAGCGCGGAACCCGCCTCCGCGCCGGCGGGCTCCGGCGCGGGCGGCACATTCAGCAGCCGCCGCCCATCCGGCGCGTGGAACAGCCACTCGCCCTCCGCTGTGGACGTCACTACGAAACCACCTTCATGCACCGCTCGATGATGCCGCCGGCACAGCAGCAGCAGATTGCCGAGCCGCGTGGCGCCACCGTGCGCCCAGTGCTCCACATGATGCGCATCACATCGACGCGACGAGCAGCCCGGGAAACGACAGGTGACGTCTCGCGCCGCCAGCGCGCGACGGATGTGCGGTGGAATCGTGCGGCGCCGACGTCCCACATCCAGCACGCGGCCCTCGCCGTCGTGCCGCATGACCACCACCGACGCATCACACGCCAGCCGCTCCGACGTTTCCGCGGAAACGTGGAGGGCACCGTGATCGACCTCCAGCGTGCCGCCCGTGGCGCATGGCTGAACGCGGTGCTGCCCGCCCGCGCCCGCGTCCGCACCGCCAGATGCGCCACATCCCGCGCCCGCGCACCCGCAGACCCCGCCCGCGGACTCAGGGGCCGCCGCCTCCACATGCACCACCACCTGATAGCGGTCACCCGCAGTGCCGGCATCGAGCCCCGCCGACAACGCACATTCCGCCAGCAGCCCCAGCGCATCGGCCCGACGCTGCGCCGGCGTCACCTCATCCGCCAGCGTGGGCCCGGCCGCCACACCCCGCCCGTCCTGATACAGCTGGTCCGCCGCCGCATCGAGCGCCCGCTGCAACACGGCGCCCACCTCCGGCGTGAGGCGTCCGCGCACCACCACCATGCCGTCGTCATCCACCCACGTAGAGAGCTGCCGCGACAGGTGCCGCGCCTCGTCCTCACGCGCCGCGCGTACGGCATCCACCCGACGCCAGGCACGCGTGACGCGCTCCACCTGCGACGCCGTGCCGGCCAGGGCCACATCCACGAGCGCCTGTTCGTTTGCGGGCGTAGCCACGCGCGTGAGCGCCCGCACCTTCGCATACGACAACGCCCCGCGCCGCATGTGCGCACTCACGAGCGGCAGCCCCGGCAGCGCACGAGCCACACGCACCTTCTCGCGCGCGGCGCCCAGGTCGATCCCGGTGCGCCAGTGGAGCCAATGCGCACACGAAAGGAAGCCGCCGTTCCAGCCGTTGCGCTCGTCGAATTGCGCGAGCAGCACCAGCAGCTCATACGTGGCCGCATGCAGACGCGCCGCCAGCGCAGCGATGTGCTCACCAAGCGCGTGCGACTCGTGGGCCGCATCGGCCAGGGTCACGGCTACACTCGCGTGAAGAGGGTCCACACGGGCTCCCACGCGGCATTCGACCGAAGATTCGACGACGGATGCGAGGCTCATGCGCGCAGCCTAACATCGCAGTTTTTGCCATCGCAGGATGGCGCCAGAGGCACGATCGACGCGCGATTCACTGCTTTCGAAGGCGCTCGTCGCGTTCTGCGCCCCCGCGCGGCCACGGCGCGCCAGACGCCGCCCGCAGCATCAGACACGGACTGAACGCAGGACGCGTCTCAGAATGCGTCAAGCGAAATCGACAGGCGTTTCCGGTTTCCGGTGCTACGTGACGTTGCGGAACAGCTCGCGCAGGCCGATCTGGCAACCCGGCAGCAGCGGCGTGGTCAACACGTCTGCGTCTTCGGCCGTCAGTTCCACCACGCGGGCCAGCCGCCCCTCGGGCGTGGGCCGGAACACCTGCACGACGTCGAGCTCCGGGTCCACGAGCCAGTACTCGCGCACGCCGCTCCGCTCGAACAGGCGACGCTTGGTCTGCGCGTCGCGCTTGCGCGTGCTCTTCGACAGCACCTCGATGACCAGCGCTGGCGGCCCCTGCACGTTCTTCTCCGTCAGGATGCCGGCCTGGTCGCCGGTGACCACGAACAGGTCCGGCTCAACGATGTCGAACGGCGACAGCAGCACGTCGAGCGGCGCGGTGAACACTTGCCCGGCCCGGGGCTGCGACCGGAAGTAGTGCTCAAGTTCGTAGCAGAGCCGCCCCACCAGCACCTGATGGCGCACGTTGGGCGACGGCGTCACGACGTGCTCGCCGTCGATGATCTCGTGGCGCTTCCCGTCGTCGGGGAACAGCACGAAGTCGTCGTAGGTGAGGCGCGTGTCGGCGCGTGCCGCTGGCGAGCGCATCGGATCCTCCCCGGCCATGAGCGGAGTCTACATCCGGCCATTGCACGGGACAATGCGAGGGCCGTGCCGCGTGAGAACTCACGCGAACCTGAAGGTCAGGCGCGCGCGTGTGCAGAATCTGCCCAGGATCCGTGGAGGATGCGCCCATGCGATCGCCGGGGCTCTGTTAGCTCAGTCTCGGGTACAGACCGGGTAGATCGTATACAGAAGTCCGGGCACATCGTTTACACCAGGAGGATGCCCTGGATGGAGACGAATGTCAGCAAGGAACGGCTCACG
>JALHON010000244.1 GCA_022842985.1 Acidobacteriota bacterium
GAGGCCGAGGCGGATCGCCAGCGCCGCCACGCCGAGGAGCAGGCGCACCGCCAGCGCGACGACTCGCAGCGACTCATCGACGGCCTGCAGCCACGATCCGGTGGCTGGTGGGCGAACCTCTCGACGAAGGCCAAGGCCGGCGTGATCGTCGGCACACTCGCGCTGATGGCCGCCATCAACAGTTGGGGCCCGCCGTCGCCGCCTCCGAACAACGGCGGACTCTCCGGCCCTGAGCCGGTACCCGTCGTGCCCTCCGACAATCCGCCCCGCAACGTTCCGCCGCTCGAGCAACCACCGGTTGCGAACCTGCCGCCGCTGAGCGGGCAGTGGTTCGTCCCCGGGGGAAGCTACTTCCAGGTCACGATGCGTGGCCTGTCGTTCACCGGCAACACCGACAACGGCGACCGCATCGAAGGCGCCTTCGATGCGAATGGGAACGCCGCCTTCACGATCTGGGACGAGGACGGAAACGTCCTGAGACGGGCCCGCGATGGACACCTGGTCCTGGCCAGTTCCGGTTACCACCTCGTCTACGACAACAACTCACGGGTCTTCTTCGTGAATCACCCACATTGATCGGCCGGCAAGCGCCGTGGAGAAGCCATGACCTGCACGAACTGCCACACTCCCCTACCGCCGACGGGTGGCCGCTGCCCACGCTGCGGCCGCGTCGTGTACGTGCGGCCAGGGCAGCCCGGCGCGACGACGCCGATCCGGCTCGATGGCTGCCGCCGCGAGGCGCCGTCGCCCACCGACTACCGCGCGGTGCCGCGCGTCCGGGCGCTGCCGCCCCTCGTCGACCTGCGGCCCGACTGTCCCGCCGTGGAGGCGCAGGGCGCGCTCGGCAGCTGCACGGCCAACGCCATCGTCGGCGCGTTCGAGTTCCGCCAGCGCAAGGCCACCGGGCAGATGCGCGATCTCAGCCGGCTGTTCGTCTACTACAACGCGCGCAAGATGTCGGGTTGGGAACTCGAAGACTCGGGCGCCACGATCGGCCAGGGCATGGCGGCGCTGCTGGCCTTCGGCGCGCCCTCGGAAGCCTCGTGGCCCTACGACATCACGCGGATGGCCGAGCGTCCGCCCGAGGCCTGCTACGAGGAAGCGCGGGGACACGTCCCGGCCGAGTATGCGCGCGTCGAGGGCGTCGATCACATCCGCGGCGCGCTGGCCCGCGCACATCCGGTGGTCTTCGCCTCGAACATCCCCGAGCGCTGCTACGAGGCCGCGTGGACGAGCGGCAGCGTGCCGATGCCGACCGCCGACGAGATGGCGGCCTTCACGAGCCGCGATGGCACGCACGCCATGCTGCTCGTGGGCTACGACCTGAACGCCAGGGTCTACTTCGTACGCAACAGCTGGAGCGATCAATTCGGCGAGCGCGGCTACTGCCGGCTGCCGTTCGACGTCTTCGACACCGTGGTCATTCCGCAGAGCACCTGGATCCTCGGGCAGCTCGACGCCTCGGGCGACTTCGATGTCGTGCGCCCGGTGCTCCAGCGCCCCGTGGTCGAGGGCGGCGTGAAGGACCTGGCGGCGAAGCTGCGCGAGGACATCCGCGCCAGCCTCACGAAGGACATCGAGAGTGCGATGAAGGACGTGAAGCAGCGGTTCACGCCCGGACGGCAGGGCTGATCCGGTGCGTGCGGGTCTCGTCTTCCTGGGGGTCGTGCTGCTGGCCGCACCGGCCGGCGCGCAGACCGCCGCGGCCGTCGAGCGGGCGCTCCTGCCGCTCAAGGCCGGCGTGCTGGCCGACGTGCCCGACACGTTCTGGAGCGGTCTGGCCTTCGTGCGCGCCGAAGAAGACCGGCAACGCTCGCTGCGCGCCGACATCACCTTCGGGCTCACCGGCGATGAGACCGACTCGCGGTCGCTCTTCCGTCTGAACACCGGCATCGCGCTGGCGCGCGCGGCCTTCCCCTCGGAAGTCACCGTCGTGAACCGCCTGAACCTGCTGCTGCGTGACGGCGAGGTCCAGGAAGACGTCACCAACCTGCAGATTTCCTACGACTACCACGCCGGCCGGCACCTCGAGTACTTCGCGTTCGCCGAGCGCTTCGCCGACAACTTCCTGAGCATCCAGCAGCGCTACGAAGTGGGCTTCGGCCTGCGCGCCGGGGTGACGCTCGGTCACGTCGGTCCGTGGCGGGAGACCGAGGCGCGGTTTGCCGCCGTGGACGGGCCACTGCCGCGCGTCGCCGAGGCCGTGACCCGCAGCGCCCCTCCCGGGGCGCCGCCGGCCCTGCTGCCCGCCGATGTCGATCGCCTCACGACCGCGATGGGGTACCTGCGCGACTCGTTCCGCGAACGCCAGGCGCGGCTCTTCCTCGGCCTGGCCACGAGCGTCTTCGCCGAAGTCGAACGCGCCGAGCTCGACGTGCTGACGACGCCGCTCCCCGGCGTGGCCGGCACGGCCACACGTGTGAAGGTGCCGCTGCCCGGCACCCACCGCTACCGCGTGAGCCTGCGGCCCACGGTGCGGCTGCGGCCGTCGCGTGACGTGCTCATCACAGTGCTGCCCTACTACAAGCTGCCGCTCGACGGCCCGCGGCGCGTCCTGCGCGACGGCGAGCGGCGGCTCGACTACCGGCGCGACCTGCTGAGCGAAATGGTGTGGGCGATCCGGCAGGACCAGGCGGGTCTCGAAAACGTCGACCTCGTCGCCACGCTGAGCCACTTCTACGACAACGTGCCGCCCGCCCTCGCACCGGCGGCCCTCGCCGAGGCCGCCGAAAGCGGCCGTGCCTATGCGCGCACGGTCGCCGACGAGAGCCACCGCTTCGTCACGATTTCCCTGAGGCTGCGATGGTGACGCCCGCGCCGGAGACGACGATGAGCGACGCAACGAAACCCTGCCCGGTCTGCGCCGAGACGATCAAGGCCGCGGCCCTCAAGTGCCGCTTCTGCAACACCGACCTCGCCGCCTACGCCGTGGAGCGGGAGGCGGCCACGGAAAAAGTGCTCTTCCAGGGCCACCCGCTGGTGCACCAGACAGTGGGCCACTGGGTGGTGACGGTGTGCACGCTCGGGCTCGGGGCGATCTACTACTGGGTCAAGAGTCGCGCCCTCACCTACACGCTCACCACGCACCGGATCCAGATCTCCCAGGGCATCTTCTCGACGCTCGAGCAGACGATCGACCTCTACCGGCTCGACGACTTCGATCTGCATCGGCCGTTCGGCATGCGGCTGCTGGGCCTGTCGATGCTGCACCTGCGCTCCTCGGATCCCGACCTGCCGGTGGCGTTCGTGCAGGGGGTGCCGGGCCTCGACACGATCGCCGACCAGCTGCGCGAGAGCGCGCTGCGCGACCGGCAGCGGCGGCGCGTCACGACCTTCATCAACGCCTGAGCGTCCGCATGCCGGGCCACGACATCGAGCCCCTCGTCTCGGCCCTCGTCATCGGCGCGGGGGCCTGGTTCCTCATCCGCCGGACCCTGCCCACGCGCCACCTGCTGCATGGCGGGGCGCCGCTGCCCCATCTGGCTGGCGGCCCGCGCGTAGCCGTGCGCCCGGCACGTTACCCCGGGGGGCAGCGCAGCCGGGTGCTCGCGGTGATGACGTGGACGTGTGCGACCGCGGCCGTGGGGTTCGCTCTGGCCGGCGTCGTCCGCCCGGGCCCGGAACTCACCGGCCTCGGCATCGCGGCCACCATCGTGACGGCCACGATGGCCTTCAGCCAGTGGTTCGCCGGCCGCGTACACATCCGCGTGGACAGTTACGGCGTACACAGCCGGGTGCTCATTCGCGAACACACGCTCGCCTGGAACACCGTCTCCGGGTTGCGGGTGCGCTACGTGATCCTCGGCTCGGGGGCCCGCCTGGTCTACTACTGCGTGCTGTCCCCGCACCGCGAGGTCGCCTTCCCGAGCAGCATGCAGGGCGCCGACACGCTGCGCGCCACGATCGCGGCCGCGACGGCGCTCGAATGGCCCGAACCCGAAGTCCAGGCCACGTTGTGACCGGCCCCGCCGGTCGCGCAGGCGTGGCGCCCGCCGCCCCTACGACCAGCCGGGCATCTTCGTCTCGTCGAGGCTCTGGACCTCGAACGACGCCTCGCGCGTGCCGCCGGCCTTCACCGGGAACGTGATCCGCAGGCGCGCGGCATCACCAGTCATCCGCCACAGCGCCTTCGTGTCGCGAATGAAGAGCGCGATGGCTTCGTCGGTGTCGGGCCGCCACGCCGCGAGCGTCCGTGGTGCGCCGTCGTCGGCGGTGACCTGCACGCTGCAGGACGGGCGGCACGCGAAGTCGCCGGCCTGCAGCACGAGATAGCCGCTGCGTCCCCACTTCACGTGGTCGCGAAAGACGAGCTGCACACGTTTCGGGCCCTGCCCGTCGACGTCGACGTCGTCGGTCGCGAAGATGGCGGCGGTGACCTGCGCGCCGCCCCCCACCGTCGCCTCCTGGTAGCGCCACAACGCCGCGATGCGCTGCGCTTCGAGCTTCGCCCGCGTGGCCTCGCGCGCCTTGGCGTCAGCGGCCGCCTCCGCCGCCTTCGCCGCCGCGGCCCGTTCGGCCAGCGACGGTCCGGCGTCGCGGCAGGCGTCGAGCGTCGTCAGCATGAGGGCACACACGATCGACGAACCACGGCGGGAGATCGGCATGGCCCTATCGTAAGGCCACCCGCTAGGCTACGACCTGGTTGCGGCCACGCGACTTGGCGCGATACACCGCGTCATCGGCGCGGCGCAGCAGGTCATCGGCCGAGGCCCGGCCGGCCCAGGTGGCGGCCACGCCCACGCTTGCCGTCACGCCGGGCAGATCCGCGGCGATGACGGTGGCGGCAATGGCCTGACGCAGGCGCTCGCCGAGTGCGGCGGCCTCGTCGGCCGTCGTTTCCGGCAGCAGGATCAGGAACTCGTCGCCGCCCCAGCGGAACAGCAGGTCGTGCGCGCGCAGGCACTGGCGCGCCGCGAGGACAGTGCCCACGAGCACGCGGTCGCCGGCGGCGTGACCAAGCTGGTCGTTGATGGCCTTGAAGCGATCCAGGTCGAAGCACACGAGCGACAACGGCCGCCCGGCCGCGCGCGACCGTTCGTGCTCGCGTTCGAAGTGTTCGGCGAAGGCGCGGCGGTTGAAGGCACCGGTGAGGTCGTCGCGGTAGCTGAGCGCGGCACTCTCCTCGCCACGGCCGGCGAGCGCCGCGGTGAGCGCCATCGTGCTGACGAGCAGCGCGCCGACGAGCACCACGAGGAAGGTGGCCATCTCGCCAAGACGCGGCAGCAGCCGTTCGCCGCTCACCGTCACGGCGTCGTCGGGAATGTCGAGCGCGCGCGTCAGCAGCCGCAGACCGAGCATCGCGAGACCCGCCAGCGTGACCCACACGAAGCCCAGCAGCATCACGGTGTTGCGCGCCGAGAGCTCCCGCCGCGGCGCGCCGAGCCGCGCGGCGGTCAGCGCGTGCGCGCGATCCCAGCCCCACCAGAGCAGCGGCGCCACCACCAGGCAGAGCTGCGCGAGGTCACCGAAGATCCAGCCCTCCCACAACCGCTGCCCGTCGGTGATGGGCAGCCGGTGGGCTTCGTTGTAGAGCATGATGTCGAGCGACGATGCCGTCGTGGCGATGATGGCGGCGGCGACGAAGCGCCACCAGTCGCGATAGGCCGGCAGGCCTGGCCGCACGCGCAGCATCAGCGCCAGGAACCAGAGCAGCAGGAGTTCCGCCGGCGTGCCGAGCGCGAAGAGGGCCGCCCGATCCGGCGTGAGGCCACCGGCGAGGCCGCTCACGAGCGTGGAGACGTAGGCCGTGCTGGCGCCGTAGGTGGGGCCCAGCCAGAACGCCAGCAGCGCGGCGATGGCGACCGGCGGGTAGATCGACACACCGAGCGGACGCCCGCCCACGAGCACCGGTATGCCGCTCCAGTCGAGGCGCGCTTCGAGAAACGCCAGCCCCACCGACAGGATCGAACAGCCGAGCCACACCGCCCACACGGGCGCGGCCGCCACGTCGAAGCGCCGGGCCAGCACGGTGTGCATGGGCCACCACGCCATGCCCTCGGGCCGGCGCAGCGGGGCATCGCCGGGATCGAAACGGGGGGCGGAGACGTCGTCCATGGCGAAGGCGTTCCTATGGCGCGATGACGGGCACGATGGGCGCCGCGTGGCGCGGCAGCACACCAGCCAGACGCGGGTCCGGGTAGATTTCGACCTTCCGCTCCACCGGCAGGAAACCCGACCGCATGTAGAACGGCAGGGCCGCGGGCGCGTCGAGCGTGCAGGTGTGCACCCAGAAGCGCTGGATGGGCCGCGCCCAGGCCAGCGCAATCGCGCGATTCATGAGCCAGCGCCCCGCCCCGCTGCCGACGAGCGCCGGCGTGACGCCGAAGAACGCCAGTTCGCAGGCGCCGGGCACGCGGAAATCGAGTTCGAGCAGTCCCTCGTCGCGCCCGTCCACGCTGAGCGCGTGCACGAGCACGCCGGCATCGCCGAGGATGGCTGACAGCGCGCCGTCTGTGAGCGTCAGCCGCGAGCTCCACAGCCAGTCGGCGCCGACGCGACGGTAGAGATCGCGGTACCAGTCGAGGTCCGGGCGCACCACCGGACGCAGCGTCCACGGCGCATCGGCACGCTCGGGGCGCGCCGGCACGGGCGCCGGCATGGTGAGGTAGGTCACCACCGTGGCCATGGCGCCGGCTGGCACGTCGTGATACCCGGGAGGCAGCAGCATCCTGTCCACAGCGTACGCCAATCCCGTGGGGCGTGACGATGGGAGACATGGCGCCGCCGGGCTGGAATCGGCGGTAAAGTGGAGCGCTGTTCGAACCACCTCGAGGATGTTGCCCATGACGAAATACGCTCCGTTCCATGCGGCGGCCGCGCTCGCCGCGCTGGCCTTCGCCGCCAGTCACGGTGAGACGCCCGCCGCGCAGGCGCGCCCGCAGACGCCCGCCGCCCAGGCGCCGGCC
>JALHON010000245.1 GCA_022842985.1 Acidobacteriota bacterium
CTGCTCGCCGGCCGCGCGCGCGGCCCGCGTGTCAGCGCGGTCGCGGCCGCAGCCGCGATGGCGCTGTGGGACGGGCATCGCGACTACAACTGGCTGGCGAGGCTGCACGACGAAGCCCCCTCGGCGTCCGCCGCGTACGCATGGCTGGCCACGCAACCGCCGTCGGCCCTGCTCGAACTGCCAATCGTGACGCACTTCCAGCGGCAGCGCCCGTATGCGGGCGGCTCGGTCACGCTGCGGTATCAGTTGGCAGCGCTCAGGCACGGGCACGCGCTCGTGAACGGCAGTTCCGGGTTCGTGACGCCGCTCGTCACCCTCCTGCAGAGTCACGCTTCGCCCTTCACCACGCTCGACACGGTAGACGACGGGCTGCGGGCACTGCGGGCGATCGGCACGCGGTACGTCGTGGCCCATCGGCACGAGTATCTGGACAGCGCGCGCGCCCACGCCGAGGCGATGCTCGGCACGATGGCCGCCGACCGCGATCAGGTCGAGGCGGTGCACGAGTTCGGTGACACCACCGTCTTCGTGCTGCGCCCCGGCACGCCGGCCGTACCGCCCACCTTCCGGGACCGCGTGGCCCGGGCCGACTACGACGTGGAGGCGTCGGCGGGTTCAGACGCCGCGACTGGCCTCACCGACGACGATCTCGGCACGCGCTGGCGCGCCCGCCAGGACGGCGACGCCTGGCTGGATGTGCAGCTGCGCCGGGCTCGCGTGCTGCACGGCGTGAAGTTCGCGGTGCCGCGGTTCGCCGTGGCCGACTACCCGCATCACCTGCGTGTTGTCGGCACCGGCACGGACGGCGCCGAGATCGTGCTCCTCGATGGGCCGGTGGCCTTCGACGCGGCGATGACGGCGGTCTTCGAACCGGCCGAGCCCGGCGTGCGCCTCGTCTGGCCGCCGATGGCGCTCTCGAAGCTCCGCATCGAACAGCCGGTCGCCGCCGGCGACCGGCACTGGACGATCCACGAGCTGCACCTGCTCGGCGAGGGCGTGCCGCTCGGCACGCGCCCCTGAGTTCGCGTCTACGGAACGCTCAGGACCACTTCGTGGCTGGGCGGGCTCACGCCGAACGTGTTCTTCGCACGCACCCTGACGTAATACGTGCCCGCGGGCGCCCCGGTGGCGAACGTGGTATCGAGCGTGCCCGTGTCGAGCACGGCCAGATTCGCCGCGCCGGACGTCGAACCTGCTTCGATCACGAATGACTCGAGGTTGCCCGCGCCGGGCCCAGGCGCCGCGGCGGACCACGTCAGCCGCACCACACCGGCACTGACCGTGGCGGTGAGCCCGGTCGGTGACGTCGGCGGTGCCGCTGGGGCAGGCACCGTGAAGACGATCGGTGCCGAGGCGAGCCCGATGACGCCCTCAATCACAGCGCCGACGCGCACCGAATACGTGCCGGCGCCAAGAGTCGCCGAGACCGTCGTCGCGGCGACGGAGAACGACCCGAGATTCCCCGCACCGAGCATTGCGTCGAGCCGATAGCCCTGCGGCGACGTACCCGGCGGCGGCGCCCAGCCGAGGGTCACGGCGTTGCCGACGACGCGCGCACGCAGCTGCACGGGCGCCCCCGCCGGCGCCAGGGGAAAGAGCCCGACGTTGTTCACGCGCACGCCACCGACGCGGCTGAATCGCCCTGTCACGACGACCAGATCCGGATAGCGCGTGATGAGGCCTGCCGCCACCGGCATCCCGCCTTCTTCGAAGAACGGCGTCCAGCCCGCCTCCCTTCCAGACGTCGCCGATACGAGGGCAACCGGACTCTGGTTCGTGAACGCCACGATACCGGCAAGCGCGAATTCAGAGCCGCCGCCACTGAGACCAGTCACGGTACTGAGCCGCTGGGGAGCCTGAACGGCGGCGACACGCGCGCCACTGTTGTCGAACACCGCGAAGTCGTTGGCCGGCTGCCCTGCGGCCTCTCGAAAGGGTCCGGCGATGGCCACGCGTCCCGCCGCAACGGCCAGCCGATACACCGGGCCGGACGCCTGCGGGTCCCAGGCGCTCAGCGCCAACGTGTCGGCCGCGAAGGCCGCGCCGAAGCCGCGAGCCGTGCCGCCGATGGTCGTGAATTCACCACCGGCGATGACGGCGGTTCCCGTCGCCAGCAAGGCGCGGACGCCGCCGTTCGGATCTGGTGTCCAGGTCTCCACCTGTACGGTCGCCAGTGAGACGGCGGCGAGGTTGCGGCGGGGCGCCCCGGCGAACGCCTGGAACTGACCGCCCACGTAGAGGCGCTGTGCATCGACGGCCAGAGCGGCGACCGATCCGGACGGCACCGGCTCCCACGGCAGCATCGCGCCACTCTGGCGATCCAGCGCGATGAGACCGCCACGATCGACACCGTTGATGCGAAGGCTCTCACCGCCCACGACCAGGACGTTCCCCACGATGGCCAGCGCGACGACCGTGCCGTCCACGGATGGCAACGCTCCGGCTGTGGGCATGCCGCTACGAACGTCGAGACCCACGAGGCCGCGTCGCGCGACACCCCCCGCGGAACGAAACATGCCGGCCAATATGAGCCCGCTGCCCCCGTCGGGATCGACATCCTCAATGAACCAATCCGCCAGGAACGGCGGGTGGAGTGCCGCGAGGGACGTATACGAAAACGCATGTACCGCATACTCGTCAGAACCCGCGGTGGCCACCCAGAGACGATCGGCCCCCCGCGCCATGTCAATCGGCGCGCTGCCGCCGAGCGCCAGGGGATTGCCGTACGCTCCTCCCCCCAGGTGGCCCAGAGCCACGACTCCCACGGTCGTGCGCGCGAACACCTGGGTGGGTGAGGTCACGAGTTGCTGGATGCCTGCCACCGTGACGTTCCACGCCTGGGGCGTGCCGTTGCCGATGTCGATCCGCAGGCCGGACGGACCCACACCGCCTGCCAGCTGGCCCGCCAGATACAGCGTGCCCTCCCAGGTGGCCACGGCATCGACGGTTACGAGCGGCGCGATGTCGAACGAGTGGGTGGCGCCAGTCGCCAGATCGAACGCCGCAAACCCCGTCGTGACGGGGACGCCATTGGCCGACTGCAGCTCGCCTGTGAGGAGCAGCAACCCGTTCGAAATCTGCATCTCCCGGATGGCGCCGATCATCGTGGGGGCCCAGGGCAGCAGCGCGCCCGTCTCGACGTTCACCGCGGCGAGCCCCTGGCGCGCCTGTCCATTCACGGTGCTGAACGCACCAGCGAGATAAAGCGTGGCTCCATCGGTCTCAATGGCCGTCACGCCGACGACGCCCACGTGCCAGTCGGGCACGACCCGTCCGTCGACGTCCACCTTGGCGAGCGCACGGACCGGCACAGGGTCGTCCGGCACCAGGATGGTGCCAAGCACGATCCGCCCGAACGCGCCTGCCGAGGCTACACGTTGGATCTGCCCGGCGACGGCCTCCGCCGGCCGCACGGCACCGGCGTTGTCGAACACAGCGAGCGGTCCGGTGTGTGGTCCGACGTAGCGGAACGAGCCGCCCAGATAGAGCGTGTCAGCGGCGCGGGCGACGGCGTGCACATCACCTGCAGGCCCCCACGACTCAATCGGTACGGCAGCGGGCAGCGGCTGCGCTCCGGCGACAGCGGCACTGGCCCATACCCAGGCCGCCACGAAGACGGTGACCACGAGTGACATGGACTCAGTGTAGCCAGCGCGCCTGGTACCCGACCAATGGCAGCCGAAGCGGCGCCACGAAGTGTGCAATGCGCATGACGCCTCGTCCGCAGCCCATGGCTGGACCTGGCGCGACGCCGTCTCAGCGCCGTCAGGCGCGCCGGATCCGCACGAAGTTGGCGGCGCCCAGGTCGAGGTCCGGGCTGACGTTCACGATGACCACCGTGGGCGACGCGCTGAGCGCGCCCATGCCGCGCAGTTCGTCCACCACGCGCCCGCCGACATCGTCCACGTTCCCTTCGAGCGACACGACCAGTGGCACGACGCCCCACCAGAGCGCCAGCCGGCGCGCGATCTCCGGGCGGTCGGTGGCGGCGTAGATCGGTGCGGTGGGCCGGCCGCTCGAGAGCATCCGCGCGGTGCGGCCCTCGCGCGTCACGGCCACGATGGCGCCGGCGTGCGCGCGGGCGGCAAGGCCGATGGCGGCATCGGCGAGGCCCGAGGCGTGGTCCCACGGACCTTCGCCGGGCAGGCGCGGCACCGACACCGGCCGGCGGATGCCGTCCGACTCGGCGTCGCGGATGATCGCGGCGAGCGCCTCGACCGCCTTCACCGGATGTTTCCCCGCGGCGGTCTCGCCGGCCAGCATGATGGCGCCGGCGCCCATGTCCACGGCGCCCGCCGCGTCACTGACCTCGGCGCGTGTGGGTCGCGGTTCCTCGCGCATCGATTCGAGCACCTGCGTGGCGACGATCGCCGGCACACCACGCGCGTTGGCCGTTCGCAGGATGTCCTTCTGCACGCGCGGCACACGCTCGAACGGCACTTCGAGACCCAGGTCGCCACGCGCCACCATCACGGCGTCGGCGTGATCGAGGATTTCGTCAAGCCGGGCGATGGCTTCGGGACGTTCGAGCTTGGCGATGAGCGGGACGTCGGGCACGCCGCAGGCCGTGGCGAGCGCGCGGGCGCTCGTGAGGTCGCCGGCCGACTGCACGAAGCTCAGCGCCACGAGGTCCACACCGAGCGCGAGGCCGAACTTCAGATCCTCTTCGTCCTTGTCCGTGAGGGCGCCGGTGGGGAGCGCGACTTGCGGCGCGTTGATGCCCTTGTGTTCGGACAGCATGCCGCCATTCACGACACGCGTGCGGATTTCGACGCCGTCGGTGCCTTCAACGCGCAGTTCGATGCGGCCATCGTCGAGCAGCAGCCGGTCACCGGCGGTCACGGTCTTCGCCAGTTCCGCGTAGGTCGTCGAGACGCGGCCGGCGCGGCCGGCGAAATCGCCGGTGGCGACAATGAGCGCGTCGCCTTCGCGGAGCGGAATCGGCTGGCCGCCTTCGAGCAGGCCGGTGCGGATCTTCGGTCCGCTCAGGTCCTGCATGATGGCCACCTGCCGGCCGACGCGTTCCGCGGCGGCGCGGGCGCGCGCGTAGGTGGCGCGATGGGTCTCGTGGGTGCCGTGCGAGAAGTTGAGGCGCACCACGTCCACGCCGGCGCGCAGCAGGGCATCCAGGGTGGCGTCGTCCTTCGTGGCCGGGCCGAGTGTCGCGACGATCTTGGTGTGTCTCATTCCCTACAGCTTACAATCGGCACCGACATGCGCCCCTTGACGCCGCCCGCGGTGGCCGCCTACCTCGACGGTTTGTCGCGCCTGCCGCATCCGGTGCTGGCGCGGATCCGCGCCGAAGGCCTGGCGGCCGGCGTGCCGATCGTGGACCCGCTCACCGGTGCGCTGCTGCACGGTCTGACGCGGGCGATCGGCGCCACGAAGGTGCTCGAGATCGGCACGGCCATCGGCTATTCCACGGTGTGGATGGCGACGGCGCTGCCATCGTCGAGCCTGCTCGTCTCGCTCGAACGCGATCAGACCCGCGCCACGGCGGCGCGCGCCTATCTCGCCGAGGCCGGACTCGACGATCGCGTCAACGTGATGATCGGCGAGGCCGATCGCTACCTGCACAAGCTGGCCGGGCCGTTCGACCTTATCTTCCAGGACGGCGACAAGACCCAGTACGGCCCCATGCTCGCGAAGCTGGCACCCCTGCTCCGCCCCGGCGGTCTGCTCGTGACCGACAACATCCTGTGGGACGGCGAAGTGGTGCCCGGCTTCACCGACAGGCCGCACAAGAACACCACCGACACGGCAGCGATTGCCGCCTACAACGCCGCGCTCGCGGCCGACCCGCGCTTCACGACGAGCTGGCTCCCGGTAGGCGACGGCGTGGCAATCGCCATCAAACTCGGGGCTGGGGACTAGTGGCTGGGGGGCTGGCGCGTGCCGGCCGACCTTGCAGGAACCACACATGAACGATCCAAGGTCCACATCCGACGACGGGCGCGCCGCGGCCATCGCGCGCTGGCTCGCCGCCGCCGAAGCGGATGCCGACGCGCGCGGCCTGCCCGAACTGAAGCCGCTGCTGCAGGGGCTCGCGGCATCCACAACGGCGCTGCGCGCGGCCGACTGGAACGACGAGGCCGACGCCCTCCCAACGCCCTTCTCGCGCGAGGCGGACAAGTCATGAGCAACTGGCAGGGCGAGACCATCGCCGACCTCGCCGGCGCGCTCGCGCGTCGCGAGACCACGTCGGTGGCCCTCACCGAGTGGTGCCTCGAACGCATCGCCACGCTCAATCCGCGCCTGAACGCGTTCATCACGGTCACGGCCGATCGGGCGCTCGCCGCCGCGCACGCCGCCGACCGGGCGCGGAACGCCGGCGCCGATACCGCCGCCCTCCACGGCATCCCGGTGTCGCTCAAGGACCTCATCGACGAAGACGGTGTGGTCACGACCGCCGGGTCGCGCGTGCGGAAGGACGTCGTGGCCGCGGCCGACGCCACCGTCACGCGGCGGCTGCGCGAGGCCGGCGCGGTGCTCGTCGGCAAGACCAACCTCCACGAGTTCGCCTTCGGCACGACCAACGAAGATTCCGGCTTCGGCGCCGCGCGCAACCCGGTGGACGACACACGGGTCACCGGCGGGTCGAGCGGCGGGTCGGCAAGCGCGGTCGCCACCGGCATGTCGATCGCGTCGATTGGCAGCGACACCGGCGGCTCGATCCGCATTCCGGCGGCAGCCTGCGGCGTCGTGGGTCTCAAGCCCACCTGGGGCGAGATTCCCACCGACGGCGCCGTGCCGCTCAGCCGCCAGCTCGATCATCTGGGCCCGATTGCGCGCACGGTGACCGACGCGTGGCTCGTGCACGAAACCC
>JALHON010000246.1 GCA_022842985.1 Acidobacteriota bacterium
GCGCCGGCCATCGCCTGCCGGCGGCCGCCGATGACCTCGGCCGTCACCCGCGCCAGCCGCGGATCGCCGGGTTTGGGCGTCTCGGGCAGCGCACCGCGGCGGCCGGCGTCGAGTATCGCCCGCACCTCCGAGGGCAGTCCCTCCCAGCCGCCATGCCGCTCGACCGCGGCCACGGCATCGGCCCAGGTGGAGGTGTCCGGCACGCAGGGCCCGGATCCGATCACGCTGAGGTCGTCGCCAATCACGTCGGAGATGGCGTAGGTCACGACCGTGCCGGCACACGCCGCGGCAAGCCGTCCGCCCTTTACGCGCGAGAGGTGTTTGCGCACGGCGTTGAGCGCCGTGATGTCCGCCCCGCCTGTCATCACGTGCGCGACGGCCTGCTGCTTCACCGCCAGTGTCAGCCCGTCGACCGGCGCCGCCATGAGCGCGCTGGCGCCGCCCGAGAGCAGGCAGACGAGGCAACCATCCGCGGGGACCTCCGCCGCGAGCGTCAGCGCCAGCCGCGCCCCGTGCTCACTGCCCGCCGTGGCAAACGGATGCCCGCCCTCGACGAACGGCACGGACAGATGCCAGTCGTCCGGACGGTGCGGCGCGATGACGAGCCCCCGCGCGATGGGCCAGGGCGGGGCGGCGGCAAAGGCCGCATACATGCCGGCCGCGGCCTTCCCCACCGCGATGACGTGCAGGCGGCTGTCGCGACTCGCGCCCGCCACACGCACGGCATCGGCCACGCGGGGCATGAGCACCCGGGGCGACACCGCCTCGACGCCGGCGGCGGCGATGGCAAGCGCGTCGGCGCGACGGGAGCCGCCTGGGGCGGCTAGTTGATGTGGAGCGGGTCGGTCCAAGCCGACAGCCTGGTCACGACGTCGAACTCCTTGAGCAGGCGGGCGACGACTTCATCCGCGTCGGCCGTGTGCGAGAGCGCGTCGATCTCCGAGATGATGCGGCAGAGCGCCACTTCGACCGACCGGATGGCGTGTTCCGAGAAGTACTCGCGCTGGGCATCCAGGCATTCCTGATGCTTGACGAACTCTTCGCGGTAGAAATCGATGAGGGAGAGTACAGGGACAGCCTGGAGGGGGCGAGCGCTCAGGAAATGCGGCATGGGGCCTCGGGTCCTGTGCATTCAGTCAGCGTGTCTTCGAGTGTAAGGCGGGCCCTGGCACCTGTCAACGGGCGAGCGGTCCCTGCGGATCCCACTTCCAGGTCGCGAGCAGTCCC
Organism: Acidobacteriota bacterium; assembly: GCA_022842985.1. Classification (GTDB taxonomy): domain Bacteria; phylum Acidobacteriota; class Vicinamibacteria; order Vicinamibacterales; family UBA2999; genus CADEFD01. The sequence continues at coordinate 1,228 of JALHON010000246.1, forward strand.
GCCACGGCGCCGACGAGCGCGCCGCCGAGCAACAGCCCGGCGATGTCCGTCCACAGAAGCGGCCGGAGCGCATCGCTGCCGAGCGCCGCGGCCAGCGGGCCGAGCGCGCGGCTGAGCGCGCGCCCGAGCAGCGACAAGCCGCCAAGGGCCGCCAGCGCACCGAGTGCCCCCTGAATCGCACCCTCGACCACGAACGGCCCGCGGATGAACGCCACCGGCGCGCCGACGAGCGCCATGATGCCGATCTCGTCGCGACGGGCTTCGAACGACAGCCGCACCACGGCCACGACCGTCGTGGCCGCGCCCAGCACGAGCGCTACCGCCGCCAGCCACCCGGCCGTGCGCAGGGCGGTGATGACGGCGATGAGCCGCGACAGCCACTGGCGATCGAAGCGCACGTCGGCCACGCCGGGCATCGCCGCGAGGCTCGCAGCCAGGGCGTCGGCGCCGCCCGCCATCCCGGCTTCCGAGAGGCGAATCTCGAACGAGGCCGGGAAGGGATTGGCGTCGAGCGATGCCGTGACATCGCCGAGCTCCGGGAACTCGGCGCCGAAGCGCGCGAGCGCCTGCTCCTTCGAGACGAGCGTCACACCGCTCGTGATGCCGCTCCGGTCGATCACCTGCCGGATGGCGGCCTGTTCCGCCTCCGTCACCACGTCATCCAGATAGACGGACACTTCCGCCGCTTCCGACCAGCCGCCGGCCACCCGTTCCACCGTGCCCGACACCACGCGGAACGCACCAAGCATGGCAAAGGCCACGGCAATGGTGGCAATCGACAGCAGGAGCGTCCAGCGGGCGCGCGCCAGGCTGGCGACGGCCTCCTGCCAGGCATAGACAAGCGCCCTCATACCTCGGTCCTCGCGCCACGGGCCGATTCCAGATGCAGCACCCGCCGGCCGACGTGCGCGATGAGCGCGCGGTCGTGCGTGGCCACGAGCACGGTGGTCCCGGCGGCGTTGATGTCGCGGAAGACGTCCATGATCTCGAGCGACAGGTCCGGATCGAGGTTGCCGGTCGGTTCATCCGCCAGCACGACCTGCGGCTCGTTCACGAGCGCGCGGGCGATGGCGATGCGCTGCTGTTCGCCGCCGGAGAGCTCCGGCGGATATGCCAGGGCGCGGTGCTGCAGGCCGACGCCCTTCAGCACCTGATAGGTGCGGCGCCGCTGCTGCTCGACCGGCACGCCGAGCACACGCATCACGAAGGCGACATTGTCGAAGACCGTCTTCGTGGGGATGAGCTTGAAGTCCTGGAAGACCACACCGAGCGAACGGCGGTAGGCCTGCACCTCACGGGTCGAGAGCGTGGCCAGTTCGCGGCCGCCCACGGTGAGCGTGCCTTCGGTCGGCACTTCCTGCCGCAGCAGCAGGCGCAGCAGCGTGGACTTGCCGGCGCCGCTCGGTCCGGTCAGGAACACGAACTCGCCCTTCTCCACCGTGAACGACAGGCGGTCGAGCGCGGTGACGTCGGTGCCGTAGATCTTGGTGACGTTGTGGAGTTCGATCACGGGAAGTCGCGCGGGCGGCGCGGCCGTCGCGCCGCCGACGCGGACATAGTAGCAGGGCGGGCGCCGCCCGCCGATCGAATCTACGCGTCGAGCGTGGCGCGCAGGAGCTGCGAGAGACGTTTCGGATCGGCCTTGCCGCCCGACGCGCGCATCGCTTCGCCCACGAGGAAGCCGAACGTGGCCTTCTTGCCGGCCCGGTACTGCGCCACGGCGTCGGGTTGCGCGCTGACGACCTGCTGCACGATTGTGTGCAGCGCGCCGTCGTCGGAGACCTGCGCCAGCCCCTGGGCCTCGACGATCGCGGCCGCGTCCTGGCCGGTGCCGTACATCTGCTCGAAGACGCCCTTGGCGACCGTCGTGCTGATGGTGCCGCCGTCGATGAGCCGGATGAGCGCGCCGAGCGCCTCGGCGGTCACGCCGACCTCGGCGATCGTCGACTCACGCGCCTTGAGCACGCGCAGCACCTCGCCCATCACCCAGTTGCTTGCCGCCTTCGGGTTGCCGCAGGCCGCCGCCACCTGTTCGAAATAGTCGGCGAGGCCGCGGGATTCGGTCAGCACGCCGGCGTCGTACGCCGGCAGGCGGTAGTCGCGCATGAACCGGGCGCCGCGGTCGTCGGGCAGTTCCGGCATCGCCGCGGCCACGCGCGCGCGCCGCGCCTCCGACACCACCACCGGCGGCAGATCGGGCTCCGTGAAGTAACGGTAGTCGTGCGCCTCTTCCTTGCTGCGCATCGAGAACGTGCGCCCGAGCGCCGAGTCGAAGAGCCGCGTCTCCTGCACGATCCGCTCGCCGTGGGCGACGCAGTCGGTCTGGCGCGCGATCTCGTACTCGAGCGCCTTCTGCAGGTAGCGGAACGAGTTGAGGTTCTTGACCTCGACCTTCGTACCGAGCGCCGTCGCGCCGCGCGGCCGCACTGAGACGTTGGCGTCGCAGCGCAGGCTGCCCTCTTCCATGTTGCCGTCGTTGGCGCCGATCCACACGAGCAGCCGTCGCACGCTTTCGAAATAGTGCGCCGCCTCGTTCGGCGTGCGCAGTTCCGGCTCGCTCACGATCTCGATGAGCGGCACACCGGCGCGGTTGTAGTCGAGGTAGGTGCGGCGGTCGGAATCGGCGAAGCCCTCGTGCACGGACTTGCCGGCATCCTCTTCCATGTGGATGCGCGTCAGGCGGATCGCGCGCGTGCCACCCTCCACGTCAATGGTGACGTGCCCACCGGTGGCGATCGGCCGCTCGTACTGCGAGATCTGGTAGCCCTTCGGCAGGTCGGGATAGAAGTAGTTCTTGCGCGCGAAGACCGACGTCTCGTGCACGGTGCAGCCGAAGGCGAGCGCGGCGGCGACGGCCAGGTCCACCGCCTGTCCGTTCAGCACCGGCAGCGCGCCCGGCATGCCGAGGCACACCGGGCAGACGTCATGATTGGCGGTCTCGCCGAAACGGGCCGGGCAGCCGCAGAAGATCTTCGTGGCGGTCTGGAGCTGCGCGTGAATCTCGAGCCCGATGACGGGCTCGAGGTCCACACGTGTCGCGGTCGGGCTCACACCCGCGGGCCGGCGGCAACCACCGCGGCATCGACGTCAGCCGCGAACGTCTTGAAGTTGTCGACGAACATCTGGGCGAGCTTGCGCGCCTGCGCGTCGTAGGCGGCGCCGTCGGCCCAGGTGCCGCGCGGGTTGAGCACGGACGCCGGCACGTCCGGGCAGCTCGTCGGCACGTCGACGTTGAAGACCGGATGCCGCTCGAAGGTCACGGCGTCGAGCGCGCCCGACAGCGCCGCCCGGATCATGGCGCGCGTGTAGGCGATCTTCATCCGCGAACCGACGCCGTAGGGGCCGCCGGTCCAGCCGGTGTTCACGAGCCACACCTTGGCGTTGTGGGTGGCGATCTTCTCGCCGAGCATCTTCGAGTAGACGTTCGGGTTCATCGGCAGGAACGGCGCGCCGAAGCACGTGCTGAACGTGGCGCTCGGTTCGGTCACGCCCTTTTCGGTGCCGGCCACCTTGGCCGTGTAGCCCGACAGGAAGTGATACATGGCGGCTTCGGGCGACAGGCGCGCGATCGGCGGCAGCACGCCGAAGGCATCGGCCGTGAGCATGACGACGGTGGACGGGTGCCCGCCCTGGCCGCCGGGGACGGCGTTGTCGATGAACTCGATCGGGTAGGCGGCGCGGGTGTTCTCGGTGTACTTCGACGAATCGAGGTCGAGCACGCGCGTCGCCGGGTCGAACTCGACGTTCTCGAGCACCGTGCCGAAACGGCGCGTCGTGCTGTAGATCTGCGGCTCCGCCTCGGCCGACAGACGGATCGTCTTGGCGTAGCAGCCGCCTTCGAAGTTGAACACGCCGCGGTCGCTCCAGCCGTGTTCGTCGTCGCCGATGAGGCCGCGTTCCGGATCGCTCGAGAGCGTCGTCTTGCCGGTGCCCGACAGCCCGAAGAAGAGCGCCGTGTCACCGGACGTGCCGATGTTCGCCGAGCAGTGCATCGGCAGCACGCCCTTGAGCGGCAGCACGTAGTTGAGCACCGTGAAGATCGACTTCTTGTTCTCGCCGGCGTAGCTCGTGCCGCCGATGATGACTTCCTTCGCGGCGATGTTGACCGCAATCACGCAGTCCGACCGGGTGCCGTGCTTCGCCGGGTCGGCCTTGAAGGTGGGGGCGCAGATGACCGTCCACTCCGGTGTGTGGTGCGCCAGTTCCCCGGCGGTCGGCACGATGAAGAGGTTGCGGACGAACAGGCTGTGCCAGGCGTACTCGCTCACCATCCGCACCGGGAGACGGTAGGCGGGGTCGGCGCCGGCGTGCAGGTTCTGCACGAACAGGTCCTTGTTGCCGAGGTGGGCCACGACATCCGCGCGGAGGACCGCGAAGTGCTCGGGGGCGAGGGGACGGTTCACCTTGCCCCAGTGGATGTGCGCCTCGCTCGACGGTTCCTTCACGAAGAACTTGTCGTTCGGCGAGCGGCCGGTGTGCTGGCCGGTGCGGCAGACGAGCGGTCCCTCGGCGGCGAGCATGCCCTCACCGCGCTGCAGCGCATGCTCGTAGAGCACTGCAGCCGTCAGATTCCAGTACACGGACCCGGTCGTCGAGATGCCGTGCGCGTCCAGTCCGGACGTTCCTTGCGTCGAAGCCATTAGGTCTCCCGCGGCCGCGAGAGGAATCTGCGGCCCAACCTAGTGATCGTACCGAGCATGTTTACGAGAAGTCAATACGATGCCGGCTCTTGATAGAATCCGTAAACGGCGTGCCCTCGCCGGACGTATCCACTATGACAGGCGTGCCCTCGGGCCCCCACCGTGCCGCTCCGGCGACCGACGATGCGTCGGTCGTGGCGGCTGACGTCAAGGGGCTTCTCGAGGCCGGCCGCCGCGACGAGGCGGCCGAGCGGTTCGGAGCACTCGTGGGAATGTGGCAGCGCCGGGCCGTCCGGCTGGCCTACTACTACCTCGGGAATGCCGCCGACGCCGACGAGGCGGTGCAGGACGCGTTCGTGAAGGTGTACACGCACATGACATCATTCCGGGTCGATCAGCCGTTCGACGCGTGGTTCACGATAATTCTCGTGAATACCTGCCTCGATCGCCTGAAGAGCCGCCGGCGGACGCCCGGCGCCTCCCCCGCCGATGTCCAGGCCGCCGACGCGCTCGACACCATGCCCAGCCATGAGCCGTCGCCGGAACGCCGGCTGCTCGCCGAGTCGAGCTGGCGGGCGGTGACCGACGCCGTGCGGGACCTGCCCGAGCGCCAGCGGGAAGTCTTCCTTCTCTGCCACCTCGAAGAGGCGTCGCCGCGCGATGCCGCCGAAACCCTCGGGATGAACGCCGCGACCCTGCGCGTGCATCTCTTCCGCGCGCTGCGCCGGCTGCGCGGGGTGTTGGGAGCGCCCTGATGCGATTGTTCCGACGCCACCTGGATACCGCGGCCCTCGGCATGAGCCTGGTGGAGCCGCCCGATCGCGCCACCGCGGCGCACCTGGAGTCGTGCGCCCGCTGCCGGCGCCAGCGTGACCGTCTGGCCGTGCGGCTCGAGGCCACCCGCGTGGCCGCGCGGGCCGCCGCCGACG
>JALHON010000247.1 GCA_022842985.1 Acidobacteriota bacterium
GCCGGGCGCGCCACGTCGCGCAACGCGACGTGGCCACGCCCGCCGGAGCCCAGGCGCGGCGCCGCCCGCCCTCGCCTACTCAGAAGCGCACCCGGAATCCGGCGAGGAACGCGGTCTGCGACAGTGTAGGCACGTCGTTGGTGTCGGGCCGGCGTCCCTTCGTGCCGAGCGGCAGGTGCAGATCACCGAACAGCGACACGCTGGCGCCGCCTCGCGAGCGCCACAGCGTGCGTTCGCCGCTGAGCGTCACCTGCCAGTGCGTGCGCGTATCGGAGAGCAGCGTGTCTGCCGCCGTGGCGGGTATCTGCACACCGGCGACCGACGGCGTCATGAACAGCGGCAGACGTGCGCCGCGCTGGCCCGTGAGCCGCACGCCGAGGGCACCGGCGTCAGACTGCCAGTTGAGCGCCCCGCTCGCCTGCCACGGCGCGTTCCCGTTCACGATCGGCGGGCGGAGCTGATCGCCGCACCCGATGCACGCAGCCGGCGCATCGAAGCGGAACATCCAGCCCTGCGGGAACGACACGGGACCCGACGAGGGCGGTGCGGCAATCGTGAGGTTCGGCGGCACCTGCGGCACCTCAGCCGTCTGAGCGGCAGCGGAACCGCCATCGCTCAAGACACAGACGATCAGCGCCGCCCGCATCCCCTCGCGCACGTCCCTTGGACGACGGCCAGGCGCCGATGGCCGGGCGGGCACTCGACCTGCCAGTGCATCCTCAGTACTGGCTCGCCATGATCCGCGACACGCGGTCGCCAGCATCGACACACACGATCGTGATGTCGTAGTGCGTCAGCCTCGTCATGACGCCACCGAGCGGGCCGCCCCAGGAATCATAGGCGAGCGCGCGACCGGTACCTGGCGGGCACGTGTGCGCCATCCAACCGGCAGCATCCCGTGTGTCTTCCCGCGGCGCACCGAACTCTCGCATGACGTCAGCCACCGGCGTCCCGACTGGCACCTCGACCAGCCTGGCCGACGGATACGTGCAGCCGGTAGCCGCCACCCAGAAAGCGGAGAGACACACTTGGGCCACGCGGACGCGGATGGGACGGCGCGGCGTGGCGTCTTCCGACGGCGAACTCTGAGCACCGGCAGCTTTGCCGGTCCTCCCTGCGGACCGTGGTTCTACGTGGCGTGCCAGAGTCGACCCGGCATGCCGGAGCGAAGGTGAGCCGGAGGGAGATGCCACGCCGCGCCGTCCCATCCGTCTCCCCCGCTACTTCTTCGGCATCCCCGCCGCCACCGGCCGCATCACCGCCACGATGTCGTCCATCGCCTTCGTGAGCGCCGCGTGCACCGCGGCCTTCTGCGCCGCGTCGAGCGCCGAGAGCACGCTGTGCATCTCGGTCGTGCGGCTGCGCAGGCCCAGCGTGACGAGCGACGCCTTGCCGTCGTCGAGGTACCGGTCGATCGTGATCTCCATCGAACTACGCTCCCACCCTGAGACGGATGTCCCCGTCCACGACATCCGCCGTCACCGTCGCGCCGGCCGCGAGGTCCTCGAACAGCAGCAGGTTCGAGAGCGGTTTCTTGATGACCCGTTCGACCAGCCGCGCCATCGGCCGCGCGCCGAAGGCCTTGTCGAACCCCTTCTCCGAGAGCCACGTGCGCGCCGCCGGCGTCAGCACGATGGTGATGCCGCGGCCGCTCACGAGCGCCTGCAGTTCGCCGACGTGCTTGTCCACGACCTTGAGGATCTCGTCGCCGCCGAGCGGCTTGAAGTGCACCGTCGCATCGAGCCGGTTGCGGAACTCGGGCGCGAACATGCGCTCGAGCACGCCCGTGGCCTTGCTGCCCTCCGGCGAGTCGCCGAAGCCGAGCTTGCGATCCGACAGATCGCGCGCGCCGGCATTGGTCGTCATGATGAGGATGACGTGACGGAAGTCGGCCTTCCGGCCGTGCGTGTCGGTGAGCGTCGCGTGATCCATCACCTGCAGCAGCAGGCTGAAGAGATCCGGATGTGCCTTCTCGATTTCGTCGAGCAGCAGCACGGCGTGCGGCGCCTTGCGGATGGCGTCGATGAGCAGCCCGCCTTCCTCGTAGCCCACGTAGCCCGGCGGCGCGCCGATGAGGCGCGACACCGCGTGTTTCTCCATGTACTCGGACATGTCGAAGCGCAGGAACTCGACGCGCAGCACGCGCGCGAGCTGCCGCGCCAGCTCCGTCTTGCCCACACCGGTGGGCCCGGCGAACAGGAAGCTGCCGATCGGCTTATCGGGCGCCCGCAGCCCCGACCGCGAGAGGCGGATGGCGGAGGCCACTTCGGTGATGGCGTCGTCCTGCCCGTAGATGACGCTGCGCAGCTCGGTGTCGAGGTTACGCAGGGCGGTCTTGTCGTCGGTCGATACGGCCTGCACCGGTGCGCGGGCGATCTTCGCCACGATGGCCTCGATGTCGGCCACGTCCACGACGGGCACGGCGGTCTCGGGCACCTCAGCGCCTGCCGCCGTCGCCAGCCCTTCGCCATCCGCCGCGATCTCGGCGGGCGTGGGCGCAGGCGCCATCTTCAGCTTCATCGCCGCACCGGCTTCGTCGATGACGTCGATGGCCTTGTCGGGCAGGTGCAGGTCCTTGAGATACCGCGCCGAGAGCGTCACCGCGGCCTCGATGGCCGCATCGGTGTAGCGGATGCCGTGATGGCGCTCGTAGTGGCCCTTGAGCCCCATCAGGATCTCGATGGCCTCGGCTTCGGTGGGCTCGAGGATCTCGATCTTCTGGAAGCGGCGCGAGAGCGCGCGATCGCGATCGAAGCCCTGCTTGACGTCGGCGAAGGTGGTCGAGCCGATGCAGCGCAGGGCGCCGGAGGCGAGCGCCGGCTTCAGCAGGTTGCCGGCGTCCATCGTGCCGCCCGAGGCCGACCCGGCGCCGACGAGCGTGTGGATTTCGTCGATGAAGAGGATGGCGCCCGGCTGCTTATCGAGCTCGGTGAGCACCTGCTTGACGCGCTCTTCGAAGTCGCCGCGATACCGGGTGCCGGCCACGAGCGCGCCGAGGTCGAGGGCATACACGGTGGACGCCTTGAGCCCGGGCGGCACCTGCCGCTCGGCGATGCGCAGCGCCAGGCCCTCGGCAAGCGCCGTCTTGCCCACGCCGGGTTCGCCGACGAGCAGCGGGTTGTTCTTGCGCCGCCGGCACAACACCTGGATCACGCGGTCGAGTTCGACGGCGCGACCCACCAGCGGATCGATTTCGCCGCGGCGCGCCTTCGCCACGAGCTCCACGGCGTAGGCCTCGAGCGGATTCTTCGGCGCGGCGTCGTCCCCCTCGGGCGAACGCGCGCCGGCCGTCTCGGGCGCGGGATGCGCGATGGCGCGCAGCAGCCGCAGGCGATTCACGCCCTGCTTGGTCAGGAAGTAGGCCGCATGCGAGTCCTCCTCCTGCAGCAGGAATACGAGCAGGCTGCCACTTTCCACCTGCTGCGCGCTCGATGAGGCCGCATGCACGACGGCGCGTTCGACCACGCGGTCGAAGGCCACGGTGGATTCCGGCTTCACGGGCTTGCTGCCCGGCACCGGCGTGTGCGCGCGGCCGAGCACGTCGTCGAGATCGTGCGTGAGCTGCGCGAGATCGACGTTCAGCGCCTGCAGCGCAGCGCGGCCCCGCGGATCGTCGATGAGCGCGCGCAGCAGGTGTTCGAGCGTCACCAGATCGTGGCGGCGATCGGCGGCAGACCGGAAGGCGCGCCGGATCGTCTCCAGCGTGTCCGGGGCGAACGGCACGGGGGTCCCACTCACGACTTGCCCTCCTCCGGCTCCGGCTCCATCGAGACCCGGAGCGGAAACTCGTGTTGTTCGGCGAGACGTTCGGTGGCGGCCACCTTCGTCTCCGCCACTTCCTTCGTATAGACGCCGGCCACGCCGACACCGGCGTGATGGACGTGCAGCATGATGGCCATCGCGTCGGACGCGGACCGGGCGAACACCGTCTCGAGTACCCAGACGACGAATTCCTGCGTCGTGTAGTCGTCGTTGTGCAGCAGCACGCGCCAGGACCTGGGCGGCGTGCGCTCGAGTTCGGGCCGCTTTTCGGTGAGCACCCCGCCCCGGGGGTCGGCTCCGGAGGGATTCGACGGCGGCATCCCCCGATCTTAGCGGGTCTGGCGGGCCGGGCCTACCGCCCGTCCGGCCGGGGCGGCGAAAAGGCGCCGGCCACGACCGCGCCGGTCAGGTCGCCGTCGAGGGTCCAGGGGGCCGGGGGCCCCTCGGCGCGCACGAGTGGGCCGAGCCGCCGTAGGAAGTCGCGCCGGGGCACTTCCCGCGCGCCCAGGCTGGCCAGGTGCTCGCTCGGCACCTGGCAGTCGATGAAGGGTACCTGCCAGCGGGCGAGTTGCGCGGCGAGCCACGTGATGGCCAGCTTCGAGCCGTCGGTCACGCGCGAGAACATCGACTCCCCGAAGAACGCCCGGCCCAGGGCCACGCCGTAGATGCCGCCGGCAAGTGCCCCGTCCACCCAGACCTCGAGCGAATGGGCGTGTCCGGCCTGATGGAGCGCCTGGTAGGCGTCGAGCATCTCGTCGGTGATCCACGTGCCGTGGTCGTCGGCGCGGGGCTCGGCGCAGGCCCGCATCACGTCGCCGAACGCCCGATCGAGCGTCACGCGGTAATCCGCCCGGCGCAGCCGGCGGGCCAGACTCTTCGAGACGTGGACGGCGTCGGTCGGCAGCACCATCCGCGGGTCGGGGCACCACCACAACACCGGCTCGCCCTCGCTGAACCACGGAAACGCGCCGCGCCCGTAGGCGTCCACGAGCCGCGGCACCGACAGGCCCCCGCCGGCGGCGAGCAGTCCGTTCGGCGTGCGGCGGGCCGTCTCGGGTGGCGGCAGCGGGTCGGTGGGACCAAGCCAGGGAACCATGCTAAGATCGTCTGCTCAGGCACGGTGGGTGTAGCTCAGTGGTAGAGCTCCGGACTGTGGCTCCGGCTGTCGCGGGTTCGAATCCCGTCATCCACCCCATACCTTTTCTGTCGCGACCACTTTACCGCCGAAGCCCGGCGCGCGTCCGCGCATGACCCAGACGCCGCCCGGATTCGACCGCTGGATCGCCGACGCCGAAGCGCGGCACCTGCGCGACATGACGCCCACGGAAGTCGGGCGGGCCCTGCGTGCGCTCTCCTCCACCTATGTCGAGCGCCGGGCCCGCCTCTCGGGCCGCGGCGCCTTCGACACGGCCGGCAAACGTGCCGCCTACGCGCTCTACTACGCGCCGCGCCGCTACCAGACCCTCACGCACATCCTCGCCGCGCTGCCCGCGGCCACCGGTCCGCTCGCCATCGTGGACGTCGGCTGCGGCACGGGCGCGGCCGGCGCCGCCTGGGCCGTCCATGCCGGCCCCGGCGCGTCCCTCCTCGCCTACGACAGCCATCCGTGGGCGGTCGAGGAAACGCGCGCCACGATCCAGGCCTTCGGCCTCAAGGGCGACGTGAAGCGCGGGGCCATCGGCGGCGACCGCGGCATCCGGCCGTGGGCCGACGGACGCGGCGCCCAGGCCCGTGCCATCGTGCTCAGCTACATGGTGAATGAACTGAGCGACGACGACCGGGCGGACCTGCTGCCGGCGCTGCTCGCGGCCGTGTCACGCGGCGCGCACGTGCTCATCGTGGAGCCGCTGTCACGCAAGACCTCGCCGTGGTGGAGCCGCTGGGCCGACGCGGTCGTGGCCGCCGGCGGCCGGGCCGACGAATGGCGCGTCACGCTGGACCTGGCGCCGATCACGGCGCGTCTCGGCCATGCCGCGGGCCTCGACGCGGCCGGCGCCACGGCCCGTACGCTCTACCTCTGATGCGCTACTGGTAGGAGCCGCGCACCGCGAAGCGATCGCGGATGGCCGCGCCGAACGTCGAGGCCAGCCGGGAGTAACCGCTCGGGCTCGGGTGCAGACCGTCGTCGCCGACGTAGTTCGTACCGCGATCGACCAGGCAGTTGTTCGGGCCGAACGACGCGTAGACATCAACGAGATACACGTTCTGCCGGCCGGTCACCATCGTGCGCAGCGCGTTGTTGAACGGCACGATCTTGTCGGCGGAGTTGGGGCGCACGCGCCCGGTGAACGGGTTCTCGCTGTAGCAGGTCTGGAACATCGTGCCGACGAGCACGGTGGAGTTGTAGAGCGCCGCGAGGTCGAGCATCCGGGCGAGCGCATCCACCGTCGCCGTCACCGAGCGGCCGTTGTTCAGATCGTTGATACCTTCGAGCAGCAGCACGCCCTGCGGCCGCCGCGCCGCCATCAGGCTGCTGAACCGGCCGAACGCCGCGCCGGCTTCCTCGCCCGGCCGGCCTTCGTTGTCGACCACGAACGTCTGCGAGGGACTCGCTGTCTGCAGCAGAGACCGCACGAGCGCCGGATACTGGGGCGAGCCTGGCGGCAGACTGCAGTTCGGGTCGTCGAACGCGATGTCCATCTGCGGAAACGCCCCGAGCGTCCCGCACGTGATGCTGTCCCCGAAGGCGAGGAATCGCGTGGCGCCGAGCTGGGCAATCGGACCGAGGGAGTCCGGCGCCGGCACGTCGCCCGACTGCGGCACGTTCCGCCCCACGGTGAGCACGGGGCTCGGCCCAGTGGGAGACTCAGGCGACCGGCCGCACTGCGCGGTGGCGAGCGCGGCGAGCAGCAGCACGGCGGGGACACGCAGGCGGGCAGACGTGATGGGCATGAGCAGGCCCCGGCCAGGCGCCGGGCAGACTGGTAGCATACATGGCGAAAGGATTCCTGCCGAGTGGCCACTGATTCCGCCGCGACCCTCGTCGAACGCCGCCTGCGCTACATCGAGCGCCAGCGGGCGCTGCAGCGCGA
>JALHON010000248.1 GCA_022842985.1 Acidobacteriota bacterium
CGCGCCGAGACGAGGTCGCCCGCGGCGGCATCGACGTCGCGCCGCGCCTGCTCGATGAGCGGCAGCGCGCGATCGACGGCGCGCAGTACCTCCTGCGGCGTCAGCGGGTCCTGCGCGCGGGCTGTCGAGGGGGCCGCGGCCAGCACCAGCACAACCGCCAGGCCAGCCGCGATCGCCGGGGAGCGCCGGGCCGTCATGGCGTGTCCTTCTGGTCGCCGGCGCTGCTCTTGCCGTCGCTCTTCGCGTCGCCGGCCTTGGTGGGTTCGGTCATGCCGACGATCGGCGGGAAGCCGTTGAACTGCCGCCACAGCTCGTAGCCGACGGGCACCACGTTCAGCAGCACCCAGCCGTTGGCCCGCACGCCCTGGCGCAGGAAGCGCGACGACGGCCACGCGTCGTCGCCCGGATCCGGTTCGATGAGCAGCCGGAAGCGGCCCTGGCCGTTGTCGGTCGCATCCACGTTGAGGACGCGGCCGCCGAACGTGCCGACGGCAATCGCCGGCCAGCCAGAGAACTGCAGCGCCGGCCAGCCTTCGAACTGCAGCCGCACCGGCCTGCCGGGTGACACCATCGGCATGTCGTTGCCGTCGATCCAGATCTCGACGACGTCCTTCGTGGAGGTCGGCACGATGACGGCCAGCGTTTCGCCCGCCTTCAGCAGCTCGCCGCTGCGGCGGCCCACCACGCGCAGCACGGTGCCGTCGATGGGCGCGGTGACCCGCTGTGTCTGCTGACGCGACAGCCGCACGTCGATCTTCGCCATCTCGGCCCGCGCTTTCGCCGCATCGCTCCTGCCCGAGGCGATCTGCGCCCGCGCTTCGTCGACGCGGGCCCGCGCCTCGGCGAGCGTGCGCTGCAACTCGGCGGCGAGCGAGGCCGCCTCGCTGCGGGCGGCATTCAGCGTGGCCACGGCGCGCTCGACATCGGCGGCGCGGGTGGCCGCTTCCATCTGCGCGAGTTCCACGTTGCGCGTGGAGGTGAGGCCCTTGGCGATGAGCGCCTTCTGCCGGTCGATGTTCAGCGTCGCGGCGATGTTGGCCGCTTCGGCCGCCGTGACCGATCGCTCGGCCGCCGTGACCCGATCGCGCGCCATCTGCTCGCGCAGCTTGGCCGCCTCGACACTGGTCTCCTGCGTGAGCTGCAGTTCGCCGATGCGATCGCCGAGCGAGGCGACGCGCATGTCGGCCTGCTCGATCGTGAGCTGCACCTGCGTGCGTTCGGAGGCCAGGCGCTCGAGGATCGCCGGGTCGTTGTCGGCCAGGTCGACGATCGGATCGCCGGCCTTGACGACCGAGCCTTCCACCACGTGCCACAGGGCGACGCGGCCGTCGACGAGGGCCTGCACTTCCTGCGGGCGCTCCTCGGGGCTGTAGGCGATGACGCGGCCCGTGCCCGGAATCGTCTGCTGCCAGGGCGTGACCACGAGGGCCACCGCGGTCAGCACCGTGAGCACGACGAGCAACCGCGCCAGCAGCCGCGCCGACCGCGGCGCGTGAATGCCATGCAGGGCGAGGCGTTGATCCATCTGCCAGCCGGAACCGGAGTTCATCGCGACACCTCCTCGCGGATTTCGCCGTCATGGAGGCGCACGACGCGGGAGCACCGCGCCAGGACGTCGGGCCGTTCGGTGATGCAGATGACCGTCCACGGCGAGGCGGAGTCGAAGACGATGGCGTCCAGCCGGGCCCGCTCGTCGGGCTGATCGATGGTGTCGAGCGCGCCGTCGATGACGAGCAGCCGCGGCCGGGCGACCACCGCCCGCGCGATCATCAGGCGGCAGGCCTGGCGATACGACAGGGGGCGGCCGTGGGGGTTGAGCACGGTCTCGAGTCCCTGCGGCAGCCGCAGCAGTTCGTCGAGCAGCCCGACGGCGGCGAGTGCGGCGGTGACGTCGGCGTGGCTGACGTTCTCGCGGCCGAGGCGCACGTTGTCGAGCACGGTGCCCGGGAAGAGTTCGACGCCGCGCACGAGCCCGACGGCTGACCGCAGCGCCGAGAGGGGCAGGTCGCGAACGTCGACGCCATCGACGCGCACGGCGCCGGCCGTGGTCGTGCGCAGTCCGAACAGCACGTCCGCGAGTGTACTCTTGCCGGAGCCATTGGGCCCGGTGACCCCGACGTGTTCACCGGGGGTGACCGCCCAGTGCCGCACGCTGAGCGCCGCGCGCGTGCCATCCGGGTACCGGACGTCCACGTCCCGCATGTCGATCGCCAGCGGCCCGTTGCCGGCCAGCGCCGCCTCGCCGCCGGCGCGTTCGAGCGGCAGGTCGATGAGGTCGCCGAGCTTGTCGATGGCCGCCGAGAGGTCGTAGTAGACCTCGAGTTGTTTGCCGAATTTGGTGAAGGCACTCATCATCAGTGACACCACCAGCTCGCTGGCCACCAGCTGGCCCAGCGTGAGCTGGCGGTCGATGACCAGGAAGCCGCCGATGCCGAGCAGCGCCGAACTGGCGATCGCCTGCAGCGCGAACGAGCCGAGCACCTGGCGGATCAGGATCTTGAAGTGCTTGGTGCGGTATTCGAGGTAGTCCTCGAGCAGACGGCGCGAGCGTTCGGTGGCGAACGCCGGCGCGCCGGCCGATTTGAAGGTGACGAGGTGCGCGGCGATCTGCTCGAGCCAGGCTTCGAGGGCGTACTTCGCCTTCGACTCCTTGATGGCGGTGCCCACGGCGCCGCGGCCCAGCACGAACACGATGAAGAGCATCGCGGCGACGAGGAAGACGTCGAAGGCGAGCAGGAACGGATGGTAGACGGCGAGCAGCACCATGCCGATGGACGTCTGCATCAGGATGCTGAGGCCATCGATGAGCAGCAGCGCCGCCGACTTCTGCACGGTCACCGTATCGAAGAAGCGGTTGACCAGCTCGGGACCGTGATAGCGGTCGAAGGCGTCGGCCCGGACGCGCAGCAGCCGCCAGGTGACGTCGGTGGCGACGCGCGCGAAGATGCTCCTCTGGATGATTTCGACCACCGCCGCGCGCAGCGCGTTCAGGGCCGTCGAGAAGCCGAGGGCGACGAATACCGCCAGCATCAGCACCGCCAGCGGCTGCAGCAGTGAGCCGAAGGCGATGGTGTTCACGAGCAGCTGCACGGCAATCGGCACGACCAGCGACAGCAGGCCGATGACGGCCGAGTAGACCACCGCCACCCACAACGTGCGGCGCTCGGCCGCCAGCAGCGCGCGAATGCGCGAGAAGGGCAGGCGCCGGTTGTCCGGTGACGCCGATCGCATGCTGGCCAGCGGGGCGGCCGGCTCGGCGAGAAGCCACTCGGTGACGTCGTGGTCGCCGGCAACACCCAGCCACGCGCGCAGGCTCGCGAGCGACCAGCGGCCGGCGCGGTCGTGCGCGCCGGGCACGGCAACCCGGGCGCCGCCGCGCTGCCGGTCGAGCACGGCGATGGCGTCGGTGCCGCCATCGGCCGAGCGGCGGACGGCCACCCAGGGCATCGTCGGGTCGGCGTCGTCGACCACTTCGCCGAGTGAGCGGCGGACGCGGGCCACGGCCAGTCCGGCCTCGGCCGCGAAGACATTGATGGCCTCGGTGATGTCGGGCGTCGGCACCGTCGCGGCGAGGCGACGGGCCGTGGCATCGAGCGCGTCGTGGTCGTAGACGACGCCGTGGGCGCCGGCCAGCAGCTCGACGACTGCGCGAGCCTGGTGGATCGACGGCGGCGTGGACGGGGAATGCGTCATTGTCAGTGGGTCGGCCAGCGCGGCCCGCCGGAACGGCGGTCGTGCGCTGCGAAAGACACGAACGAGTATACGCGACAAAAAAATCGTGAGTCAATTATCGCGAAATGGATGTAGTGTATAGATTATGGCGAAGCATTCCGGCGCGTCGAAATGGACGTTCCTGACGAACCATGGCCATGTGTTGCTCTGTCTCGCCCAGGCATCCGACCTGCGGCTGCGCGACGTCGCTGATCAGGTCGGGGTCACCGAACGGGCCGTGCAGCGGATCGTGGCGGACCTCGAGGATGGCGGCTACCTGCGGCGGCGGCGGCTCGGCCGGCAGAACGTCTACGAGATCGATGCCAAGCAGCCGCTGCGGCATCCGGTCGAGTCGCACCACAGCGTCGGCGCGCTCATTGCGTTGTCGGCGGGCGAAGCGCCGCGGGTCACACGGCGGCGGCCGGTGCGGGGCACGGCGAAGCGCAGCGCCAGCCGCTGACGGCCGGCGGGCCGCCACGACTTCAGGAACGGCGAGAGCGGGAAGGACGCGCCACCCGGACGGGGGCGGTGTTCAGCGCAGAGGGAAAGTTGGTGGCCAGGGACGGGATCGAACCGCCGACACTGCGATTTTCAGTCGCATGCTCTACCAACTGAGCTACCTGGCCACGGTCTGTGCCGGCAGGGCAGGCACAGAAAAAAGACTATAACACATGGCAATCGCGCCGATCCACGCCGACGTGCGAGGCGTGCATCACGGCCGGCGCAGGCGCGGGTCATGGCCAGCGGGCGCGGGCCACGGCCAGGCCGACGGGTGGCGTCCGCCCAGCACCAGATACGTGCAGAGCACGCCGAGCAGCGCGCCTGCGAGCACATCCGACGGATAGTGCACGCCCACGTAGATGCGTGACACGGCCATGAGGCTCGCCAGCCCCCAGAGCAGCGGCGCGGCGGCCGGCACGAGGCGCGCGCCCGACAGGGCGCCGGCCACGGCGGTGGCCGCGTGGCCTGACGGGAACGAGTAGCCCGTGGCGGGTGAGGGTTCCACGGTGCGGGCGGCGACGAGGCCGGCCTGATACGGCCGGGCCCGTCCCACGAGCGGTTTCAGCACGCCGCTCGCCATCACGTAGGTGAGCGACACGGCGAGGCAGGCACGGAAGGCCGAGGCTCTCAGGCGGGGCGACAGCAAGGCCGCCGCCGCCGAGAGAAACCACACACCGGGGAAGTATCCCAGCCAGCTCACCCACGTCATCGCCGTGTCGAGCCACGGCGCGTGTGCGCTGTTGATGGCCGAGAAGAGCGCCGCGTCCACGACCTAGACCGCGGCGGGTTCCGTGTCGCGCATCAGACCGAGCTCGCGACGCACGCGATCCTCGATCGTCTGGCGGATGTCCTTGTGTTCCTTGAGGAAGGTCTTGACGTTCTCGCGGCCCTGTCCGAGCCGCTCGCCGCCGTAGGAGAACCAGGCGCCGCTCTTGTCGATGATCTTGCGTTCGACCGCGAGATCGATGAGGTCGCCCTCGCGCGACACGCCTTCGCCATACATGATGTCGAACTCCGCCTCGCGGAAGGGCGGCGCCATCTTGTTCTTGACGATCTTGACGCGCGTGCGGCCGCCGACCACCGTTTCGCCGTCCTTGATGGCGCCGATGCGGCGGATGTCGACGCGCACCGACGAGTAGAACTTCAGCGCGCGGCCGCCAGTGGTGGTTTCCGGGCTGCCGAACATCACGCCGATCTTCTCGCGCAGCTGGTTGATGAAGATGAGCGTGGTCTTCGACTTGGCCACGACGGCGGTGAGCTTGCGCAGGGCCTGCGACATGAGGCGGGCCTGCAGGCCGACCTGCGCATCGCCCATCTCGCCTTCGATTTCGGCGCGCGGCACGAGTGCGGCCACCGAGTCGACCACGACCACGTCGACCGAGTTCGAGCGCACGAGCACTTCCACGATTTCGAGCGCCTGTTCGCCGTTGTCGGGCTGCGACACGAGCAGGTTCTCGATATCCACGCCGAGCTTGCGGGCGTATTCGGCGTCGAGCGCGTGTTCGGCGTCGACGAAGGCGGCCATGCCGCCGGCGCGCTGTGCCTCGGCGATGACCTGCAGCGTGAGGGTGGTCTTGCCCGACGACTCGGGGCCGAACACCTCGACCACGCGGCCGCGCGGGAAGCCGCCGATGCCGAGTGCGTAGTCGATGCTGATCGAGCCGGTGGAGATCGCCTCGTGCGGTGCCACCGCGCCCTTCGACCCGAGGCGCATGATGGCGCCCTTGCCGAACTGCTTCTCGATCTGGCCCACCGCCATCTCGATGGCTTTGAGGCGCTCCTTCACATCATCCACTGCCATGGCTGGAATCTCCGTTGACGTAGGGCCGCTCCCCAGTCGGAGCCGCCCGTCAACCGAATCCGATGCTAATGACAGGCCAAGCGAAAGTCAAGCGAAAATGCGTGTAGGCCGAAGATTGTGGCCCTTCATTATCAGTAGTTTACGGGGAGGTAGGACTTTCGCCCCCGTTGGCCCGGCGTCGTGGGCGGTGCAGTCCCTGCCTCCCGTGCGATTGACCGATCGCGCATAGGTTGCGTACGGTGGGCGGATGCCGAGCCCCGTGGGACACGCGCTGGGCGGGGCCATCGTGGGCCTCGTGTGCGACGGGCACCGTGGCGGCGGGGGCCGCGTGCCGGCACGCCTGCGCGCCGCGTTGTCGACGCCGCTCGTCCGTGCCGGAGCGGTCGCCGCCGTGCTGCCCGACCTCGACTTCCTGTGGGGCCGCCACAACATGGAAACGCACAGTCTCGGCGCGGCCGTGGCGGCCGGCCTCGTCGCATGGCTGTGGTGGCGGGGGCAGGGGCGCCTGGCGCTCACCGTGGGCCTCGCCTGGGCCTCGCACGTTCTGTTCGACTGGCTGGGCTCGGACGACACGGCGCCACTCGGCGTGATGGCGCTCTGGCCGGTGACGTCGACGTTCTACTTCGCGCGCGCCTACGTCTTCGAGGCCATCTCGCGCCGCTACTGGCTCGATGGCTTCGCTGCCCACAACCTCTGGGCGGTCACGACCGAAGTGCTGATGCTCGCACCGGTGCTGGCGGTGGCGGCATGGTGGCGGACGCGCGCCGCCGGGGCAC
>JALHON010000249.1 GCA_022842985.1 Acidobacteriota bacterium
TGCGTGCAAAGGAAATCATGGGCGGAAACCTCTATGGTATCCCGCCCGGCGCCCGCACCCGGCGCCGTCAGTCGAGATCGCGCAGTTCGTCGTCGAGTTGGGCGAGCGCGCCGGCATCGACCCCGCCGGCCGCCGCCACGGCCGGCGTCGCCCCCGGCCCGCGCAGGGCCTGCGCCACTTTCCAGCCGATGCCCACGGCCGAGACCAGACCGAGCAGCCCGGGCACGAGCCAGGCGAGCCAGCCCACACCCTCGGCCGGCGGCGCGCCCAGGATCTCCTTGCCGTACTGGCGCACGAGATCGGACTTCACCGCCGCCACGGTCTCACCCGCGGTCAGGCGGTCCGCGATGGCCTCGCGCAGTTCGCCGGCATTGGGCGACGTGCAGTCGGCCAGCAGCTTGCCCGGGCAGAACGGGCTCATGAGCTCGCGCGACAGATCGGAGGCGGCCTGACGGGCCGCCGTCTGGCGAGCGTCGGCCGCGGCGGCACCGGCCGCGACGAGCGTGAGCGCGAGCAGGACACGAAACACGGCACGGCGGCCCATGGTCACTTCCCCTTCGGCTTCGGCCACGGATCGGCGAAGCGCGGATCGCTGATGAAGGCGTGGTCCGTCAGACTCTCGAGGAACGCTACGAGATCGGCGCGATCCTGGTCGGTGAGCTCGAACCCCTTCACGAACTCGCTCTTGAGCGGACTGGCGCTGCCCACACCCTTGTGCGGCCCGTCGGTCACGGTGCGCCCGCCCGCCTCATAGTGTGTGATGACCTCGGCGAGCGTGGCGATACTGCCGTCGTGCATGTAGGGCGCGGTGAGCGCGATGTTGCGCAGCGACGGCGCCTTGAAGCGGCCCATGTCCCCGGGGGCGTCGGTGATGGCATGTACGCCGGTGTTCGGCGTGGGATAGGTGCCCCGGCCGTCGAGGTTGTAGAGGCCGGTGTTGTGGAACTCGATCTCGAGGAAGCCCTTGCCCACGAAGTCGTTCGTCTCGGTGAAGTTGAAGCCGCCGTGGCAGCGAAAACACCCGGTCTTCTCCGAGAAGAACAGGTCTTCCCCGCGCATGGCGGCCGGCGAGAGGGCCTTGGGGTCGGCGCTCGTGCGGTAGAGGTCGTAGGCCGAACGGCCCGAGAGCAGCGTGCGTTCGAAGGACGCGATGGCGCGCGTGACGTTGGCCAGCGAGATCGGCTTCGGGTCGCCAGGAAACGCGGCGGCGAACATCGCCGGGTAGCGCGGCTCGGCGGCCAGCCGCCCGAGCATCGTGTCTTCGAGACCCGAGAGCCCGAGCTCCACCGGATCTTCACCGAACATCGGCACGAGCGCCTGTGTTTCGAGCCGCCGCACCGTGGGGTTGGCCCACGTCAGCACCGGCGCGTAGGCCACGTTATGCAGCGCCATCGCACTACGCGGCGTGATGTCGCCGGTAACCCCCTTCGAACGCGCCTTGCCGTCGGTGAAGGCCAGCCGCTGCTCGTGGCAGGTGCCGCATGAGAACGTGCCATCCACGGACAGACGCGTGTCGTAGAACAGATACCGGCCCAGTTCCACCTTGGCCGGCGTCATCGGGTTGTCGGCCGGCACCTTGGGGCGCGGGAAGCCCGGCGGCAGATCCCACACATACGAGGCGCCGCCATCGGTGGCGCGGACGGCCACCTTCACGCCGCCGAGGTTCCGCACCCACGCCACGAGCTGCCACCGCGCGGTGTCGGAGAGGCCCGTAGCCGCCGGCATGCCGCTCGCGGGGATGCCGTTGGCGATGACCCAGTAGATCTCCCCGTCCGTGTGTGTGCGCAGATCGGGACGCGTCAGATCGGCCGGCGCGGGACGCCCGGCCGCCGGCGCCACACCGCCCGTGCCGGCGCGGCCATGACAGCCGGCGCAGCGCGCCTCGTACGTCGTCTGGCCTGCCGCGAGATCCGCGTCGGAGAGGTCCAGCGGACTCGTCAGCGTGCGCGCCTGCGCCGGCGCATGATGCACGTGTTCCTGCCGCCCGGCCACCTGGGCGGCGAGCACGCCGCCCCAGAGCACCGCGGCGGCAACGAGCGCAGACTGTGACCGCACGCGTACCTCCCTACCGGACCAGCGTCGCGGCTGCCGTCACACCACAGGCCTGCTGCGGACGGGCCGAGCGGTCTTCGTCGTGCCCACCCCGCCGATGCTCGCCCCGCACGTTCATGGAACCTCCGGCCCCGCTATTTGACGCAGTAGACGAGATAGTGCTGGCGCGGCAGGAACTCGTGCGAGGCGTCGAGAACGTAGCCGGCGGCGGTGAGCTCGCCCGTGATCTGCTCGGGGGTGAAGCGGAACGCGTCGGGCGGACCGCCTCCCGGTGCCCCCTTGCGGAAGTCGACGATGGCGACCCGGCCGCCCGGCGTGAGCTTCGACTTCAGCGCCGCGAAGTACGCCGGCCGGTTGCCGATGTGGTGGTAGGTGTCGATGATGAGCACGACATCGACCGGCTCCGGCAGATTGGGGCTGGTGGTGGACGCCTGCACGGCGGTGATGTTCTTCAGCCCTTCGGCCGCCGCGCGCTTCGTGAGGTGCTCGACCATCTTCGGCTCGAGGTCCACGGCGAAGACCTTCGGCGCCGCCGCCGCGCGCGCCAGGCGCACGCTGAAATAGCCCGTGCCGGCACCGACGTCGGCCACCTTCTGCCCGGGCTTCAGCGCCAGCGCCTCGATCACGCGAGCCGGCATCTGCCACGCGTCGCGCGCCGGATCGTCGAACGACTTCGCGTAGCGTTCGGGATCGTCGAACTTGTGGTCCATGTGATCCATGGCACCCGGCTTCTGCCCGCCGTGCTGCCGGGTATGGGCCGGCGCCGCGATGAGCACCGCGGCCACACAAAGGCTGCCGATCTGCATACGTGTCATGGGTCGTCTCCTATCGTGCGGCCGTCGAGGCCGCCCCTGCTGCGACGAGGTGTCGCACGCGAATCACGCTCGTTCCCTGCGCCCCGCTGACCCAGGCCGCCACCACGCCCCGGGCCAGAGGCGCCATCACGGGGTACTGCGTGGGGCCGGCCGCCGCCAGGCGCTCCGGCGCTCCGAGGCGCAGCGCGCCATCAGCGGCGGAGCCGTGGGCCCAGGCCGCCGTGCGCACACCGCCCACGATTTCGTCCCACGCCACGAACAGGTGGCCGGCACCGTCGACCGCCACCTGCGGGTGGGACGGCTTGGGCGAACCGAGCGTCGTGACGCGCTGACGCGGGCTGAACGCGGCGGCCGTGGCCGTCTTCGACGCGTAGAACAGCGCGCCCACCGGCTCGTCGCCGGGAATCACCGTGGGCCAGATGGCGTGGACGCGGTCGCTCGCGTCCACCGCAAGCGCCGGGCCGTCGTCCGGGCAGCCGTTGATCGACCAGCCGTCCGCGCTGATACGCGGCGGCGTGGCGGCGGCCGATGGCGAGCCGAGAAGCGTGAATGCCATGTCGCGCATGTTGCCGTCGTAGACGTGGCGCCAGGTGGCGAGCACGCCCTTCGCGGTGGGGGCGAGCGCCGTCTTGCAGCAGTAGCAGACGCCGGGCGCCAGCATCTGCTCGGGCATGGCACGCTCGCCATACGTCGCATAGTGCAGGCGCGACTTCATCGCCATCGCCACGCCGTCGAGCGCCGCAGCCTCATGGCTCCCGTGGCCGGCCGCCTTCGCGCCGCCCGCCTTCGCGCCAGCGTCACCCGGCGCTTCGGCGAGGCCGCGATGATCGAGCCACACGACGTGGGCCAGACCCCGCGCGTCGATCGTGAGCGCGTGCCAGCCGCGATCGCCGGCCGCCCCCGGCGCCTGCAGCGACACCGGCGCGGCGAAGGTCTTTCCGAAGTCGCGGCTGCGCGCGATCTTGATCTCGGTGCCCTGGTCTTTCGCGTTCCAGGCCACGACTACCTGCGGCACGGTGGCACCGGCCGGAAGGTGCAGCGCCACGCGCGGCGGGATCTCGCCGCCGACACGGCCATCGCCGTCCACCGTGTTGACGCGCACCGGCGTGCCGAACGTCCGGCCCTCGTCGGCGCTCGTGGCCACGTAGATGTCCCACTTCCCGTCGAGCGCCGCGCCCCAGGTGACGGCGACGAACCGCCCCGCCGACGCCACCCACGGCGCGGCGTTGTTGTGCCGCGGCACCGCCAGCGTCACCTGATCGCGCTGTGATGCCACGGGCGCCTGCGGCATCTGCCCGCGCGCCACGGCGATTCCCGTCACCACCACGGCGGCACACGCCGCCGCCATCCGCATCCACGTGTTCATGACCCACCTCATTCCACACGACACACCACGCGAAGCACGCTGCACGCGGCTCCGCCGTCTTCCCTGCGTGCGTGCTGTCAGAGGCGTGGAGGTGGTGCGTCGGGCGGGCTGGCAAGCGTACGGGGGGAGGCCGTCCGCGGCTGCGGACGGACCACCGGCGACACACGCGGCGTGACGTGCGTGACGGGCTCGAGCACGGCGGCCTGGAGCAGCACCGCGGCCAGGGCCGCACCGGGCGCCTGGCACGTACCGGCGATCGCACACGCGGTCTCCGGCGCCGTGCCGTCGTGCATCGGGCAGGCGGCGTCACCTTCCGGCGCCGCCTCGGCGCGGGCAGCATGCGCGTGCGCGGCGCAGCAGTCGCGCGGCATGAGCGCGGTGAACGTCAGCGCGTGGCACACGAGCCACGCCGTGACACCCCGGCGCAGATGACGGCGCACGGTGCCCATGATCGTCAGTGCACGACCTCGATCTCGGGGTCGAACACCTTCTTGCCATTGAGGAGCACGCTGTACTTGAACCGCCCCTTGGCGCCACGCCGCACCCGCAGGCGAGTCGACCGGGGGAACGGTTTGCCGTCCTCCTTGAAGGGCGTGCCCCGGTCGTCCCACTGGAAGCTGACCACGCCGCCGACACCCGCGGCGTCCACGACCGTGAAGTCGATGACATCTCCCGGACAGACGGTCAACAGTTCCGGGGCTGCATTCGCCCGCACCGGCGATTTCTTGTCGGTCGAGGGAAACAGGTAGATCGTCACGTAGCGGACTTCTCGGCTGGCCATGTTCGGCGCTCCTTGGACGGGCGAGGGACTCGCCGGCCCAACGATACAACACCCGTGCGAGTCACGGCCCGGTCAGCCGCACGAACCGTGGATCGCGGCGCAAGGCCGTGAACTCGTCGGCCTTGACGACGTTCGTCCTGGAGTAGCCGAGTTCGAGGGCTCGCGTGAGCGCCAGCAGGGCCTCGTCGTGACGCCCGGCCATGGCATGGGTCTGGGCCGCCCGGTTCCAGACATCCGGGTCCCCGGGCGCCATCCTCGTCGCCTCCTCAACACGGAGCCGCGCCTCCTCGGTGTCCCCGGCTTTCTGGCGGTAGACCGCCAGCGACGCCAGATTCAGGGCATCGGCGGGGTTGACGGCACGCCGCTCCTCGGCAAGGTCGATGGCCCGGCGGTACGCCGTGCGGGCTTCGTCGCGACGGCCCAGTTTCAACAGGGCGTCACCGAGATTGCGATTGGTCGGCGCCGAGTTGGGGCGCTGAGCGAGCGCCCGGCGACAAGCCTCCACCGCTTTGTCGTACTGCCCGGCTTCATAGTAGAGGCCGCCGATGTTCGACAAGGCCTGCCCGGCCGTCGGCGAGAGCCGCAGGGCCTGCTCGTAGAACGACAGCGCGCGCGGGTCGTCGCGGGTCTGATAGACGGCGCCGAGCATCTGGTAGCCGACGAAGTTATCGGGCTGGAGCGCCGTCAACTGCTCGTAGACCCGCTCGGCCTCGTCGTACCGCGCGGCCTGATAGAGCGCGAGCCCCATGTTGCTCAGGGCCTGCCAGTTGTTCGGCCGGATCGCCAGGGCCTTGCGCCACTCGGCCACGGCTTCATCGGTGCGGCTCAGCGCCGCAAGCGCGCCGGCGAGGTACCGCCGAGCCTCATCGTTGTTCGGCTGCTGGGCCACCGAGCGCTGCAGCTCCTGGACGGCTTCGGCGTAGCGGCCACTGTTGTGGAGCGTCACGCCGTAGGCCATACGGACGGCCGGATCGTCAGGGGCCAGGGCCACGGCGCTGGCGCTCGCCTCAATGGCCCGTTCGACCCATTGCTGATCGCGTCCGGTGTTGTACAACTCCCAGTAGGTCTCGCCCAGGGCGACACGGGCCGCCACGAAGCGCGCGTCCAGGCGCAAGGCCTCGTTGAAGGCCACCTCGGCGCGCTGCAGGTTCACGGGCGAGTCACGCCGCTCGAGCATCGCACGTCCACGCCAGTAGGCATCGAGCGCGCCGGCGTTCGACGTCGGTGGCGTGCCGAGGCGGGTTTCGTCCGCGGCCGACAGCTGCACGCTCAGCGCGCTCACGAGCGCCGTCGCGAGCCGCGCCTGGAGGGCGAACACATCGCGGGCCGGACCTTCAGCCGCCTCTCTCCAGGCGATGCGGCCGTCGGGCCAGACGAGACTGATCGCGATGTTCAGCTTGTCGCCCTGCCGCTGCACCGAACCGTCCACGAGAAGGGTGGCCCCGAGATCGCGGGCGAGGGCACTCGGCGCCGAGAGCCGGGCACGCGCTTCGGCCACCATCGCGCGCGAGAGCGTCGTGACGGACGGAAACGACGCCAGACTCGTGATGAGGCTGTCGGCGATACCGGCCGTCAGGTAATCGCTCGACGGATCGCCGGTTTCGTTCGCGAGCGGCAGCACGGCGATCACAGGATTCCGCACGTCGAGGCGCACCGGACGCACCCACCACCACAGGGCCGCGCTCGCCGCGGCCAGCACGAACAGCGAGGCCGCCGCCCAGGTCTTCCAGGGCGGGGGCGGCGGC
>JALHON010000250.1 GCA_022842985.1 Acidobacteriota bacterium
AGCACCGCGCCCGCGAGGCGGGTCCGTGCGGTCAGGCGCGTCACGACGCCACCGCCCACGGCCGGCCGTCCATGTGCGGCGGCGGTTCGAGGCCGAAGAGGCGCAGCGCCGTCGGCGCGATGTCCACGATCGAGAGGTCGCGCGTGTCGGCGATCGCGCGGTTGCAGAAGAGCACGCCGGGCACGAGCCGCGGGTCGATGCAGTGGTCGCCGCTCCACGCCTTCGTGTTGTCCTCGAAGACCGGGCCCGCGACCATGCCCGACGCGCAGTCCCACGACGTGCGGTAGCCGGCGTTGTAGCCGATGACGAGGTCGGGCGCGTTCTCCGAGTACGGCCCTTCGTAGAGCGCGCGCGTGTCGAAGGCCTCGCGCACGCCGATGTCGCCGCCGGCCTCGTCGCGCAGGCCGCTCAGCTTCGCGATGAGCTCCGCCTTGAGCGCGCGCGCCTCGTCGCCGGGCTCGACGATGCCGCCGGCCTCGCGTCCGCGCAGGTTGAGGAAGAGGCCCGAGAGTCCCAGGCAGTAGGCGCGGGTCTTCGTCCAGTCCACGTCTCGCAGCCACTCGGCCGAGCCGTCGGCGCCGTCCTTGAGCGTGAGGTAGCCCTCGCGGTGCAGCCAGGCATTCAGGTTCACGCCGCGGCGGAACGCGCTGAAGCCGTGGTCGGAGATGACCATCAGCAGGTCCTTCGGGCCGAGCGTGGCCATGACCTGGCCGACCAGGGCGTCGTTCTTCTGGTACAGCGCCTTGATCGCCTCGCGATGTTCGCGCGGCGCGTCCTTCCTGTGCGCGGGATGCTTCGGGTCGATGTAGCGCCAGAACATGTGCTGGATGCGGTCGGTGGCATCGAACACACACACGAGCGCGCCGGTGCGCAGCTTCTCGAGCGACGTGAGGAACATCGTGCGCCGCTCGTCGTCGATGTCGTGCGCCTGCTGCAGAAAGGTGGCATCGTCGGTGACGCCCTCGTTCAAGGCCCACGTGTCTTCGGCCAGGCCGAGCGTGGCGTACGGGCCATGACGCTTGGCGAGATATCCGGCGTAGTAGTCGGGATGCGAGATCGGCATCGCCGGCGCCTCGGGGTCGAGGTTGATGGGCGACATGTAGACCGACACGTGTTCGCCGAGTTCGAGCAGCTGCACGCGCGCAATGCCGGCCACGGTCACGCCCGGCGCGGCCGGGAACGGGAGCGACAGCCAGCCGCTCAGCTCGCCCACGGCGAGCTTGACCTGCTCGGCGCCCAGGGTGATCGTCGCGCGTGCGCCGGCGCGGTCGAGCGTGACGGTGAGCGGGCAGGTGAGCGGCGGATGCCCCACCACGAACGTGTTCTCGGGTCCGGTGACCACGGTCTCGATGCGATCGCCGGCGAGTGTCACCTGGACGCGTTGTCCGCCTTCCTTGAAGCGCGCGGCCGGCGGCCGCGTGGTGAAGAGCAGGAACGTGCCCTGCGTGCCGAGCAGGTCGGGCACGCACATCGCGCTCAGCTCGGCGCCGTAGAAGCGGTCCGGCGGGAACGTGATCGGCACGCGCAGGATGGTGCTCCAGATGCGCCGCTCGCCGAGGATGGTCCAGAAGGGTTTCGAGCGCCGCAGGTTCGTGAGCGCGGGCTGCTCTCGCGGAATGAGGTACTTGCCAAGGCGGAAGAACTTCTCGACGGCGCCGATGCGCGTGGACGACAGGAGCGGCAGGTAGGTGCGCCGATCGCGGTCGAGGAAATCGAAGATGTTGTGGCGGGCCGGGTGGGTGCCGGTGCTGAACGATGACCAGGCCACCGGCGAGAGCGCCGGGTAGGTGGTCTGCAGGCGGCGATACGTGCCCTGGGCCTTGAGCGCCGCGAAGTTCGGCAGCAGGCCTTCTTTCAGGAACTGGTCGGTGAGCGCCGGGTCCTGACCATCGAAGCCGACGACGATGAAGCGGCCGATGGCGGCCGGCGGCGGACCGCTGCGGCGGAGGAGGCGCCAGAGCGCACGGAACGGCCAGGCGAGCACCGAGGCCAGCACCACGATCATCGTGACGAAGATCACGAGGAACGAGGACATCACGGCGAAGCCCGCGCCGGGCCCGATGTAGGCGTCGGCGGCGGCCGGCGCGACGAGCGCCACGGCCGTCGCGGCAAGCGCGACGCGGGGGTGTGGTACAAGTCTGGCCATGCCGGAACGCATCGAAATCTGCTGGCGAACGCCCGTCATTGTACTGCGCGCGACGCCGTCGCCGGCGGTGGCGGCGGGGGGGCGATGAGCGGGCGGTGGCTGCGGCGGATCCGCTACGGCGCGCCGATCGTGGTGGTCTCGGGACTGCCGCGGTCGGGCACGTCGATGATGATGCGGATGCTCGAGGCCGGCGGGGTGCGCCCGCTCGAAGACGGCATCAGAGCGGCCGACATCAGCAACCCGAAGGGCTACTTCGAGTTCGAGCCGGTGAAGGATCTGGAGGCGGCGCGCGGCGACGTGCCCTGGCTGCCGGAGGCGCGCGGCAAGGCCGTCAAGATCATCTCGTTCCTGCTCACGTGGCTGCCCGAAGACTTCAACTACCAGGTCATCTTCATGCAGCGTGACCTCGACGAGGTCCTGGCCTCGCAGCAGCAGATGCTGGCCCGGCGCGGCGAGGCGGCCGGCGAGTCTGGCGCCTCGCGGGAGGTCTTCGAGGCGCACCTGGCGCAGGTCGACCGCTTCATGGCGGCGCGACCCTGCTTCGCGACGCTCTACGTGCCGTATCGCGAGGCCGTCGCCGCGCCGGAGGCGACCGCCGCGGCCGTGGCGCGGTTCCTCGGGCGTTCGATGGATACCGCGGCCATGGCGAAGGCCGTGGAAGCGTCGCTCTACCGCAACCGCGCCTGACCCGCTACGGACGCGGGGGGCGGCCGAAGCGCAGGCGCAGGCCGACGAGCACGAGGTTCAGCACGAGCGTCACGGCGTTGGCCGCGACGACCGGTCCAGACGACGTCGCCACGCCGAAGACGAGCCAGAGCGCGATGCCGAGCGTAAAGGTGGCGAGCATGCCGAGCGAGAGGTCGCCCGCGGAGCGCAGGCGCCACGTGCGCACGATTTGTGGAATCCACGACGCCGTCGTGAGCGTGGCGGCGAGGTAACCGATGGCGTCGGCGGCGCCGGGCGGGAGCGATGGCATCGGTCGAGTATGACCGACGCGCGCCGGCCGATTACAATCGCCCGCATGTCGAGTCGCGTTCTGACGCTTGTGGGCGTCGCGGCGATTGCCGCGGCCGTGTGGGCGGCCGGCGTGGGCCGTGTGGCCGCGCCCGTGGACGCCGGCCGCCGCGGCGTCACCGCCTGGGTCGCGACGGCCCATCAGCAGGGCATCGTCGGCTACCGCGATCCGGCGGTGGCCGTGTCGCCGTCGGGCCGGCTCGTGGTGTTCTCGGAAGGGCGGCGCGTCCGGGTCGCGGGCGTCGAAGGCGGCGTGGACGTCTCGTCGACGCTCGCCGAAGGCCAGGTGCGCCATCTCGCCTGGATCGACGACCGTCGCATCATCTTCGAGGACGGCGGTGCGGCGTGGCGCTGGCACCTGCATGAGATCGGCGTGGGCGCGCGCCCGCTGTGGCCGGTGGCCACGCTCGAGAGCAGCGGCATCACGGCCGGCGTCACCCTCGAAGCGAACGCGCTCCGGCAGCTGAGCGTGAGCCCGGACGGCGGGTGGATTGCAGGCCTCGCGAACGGCCGCGACGGGCCGGAACTCTGGCGCGTGCGCCTCGATGGACAGGAACTCTGGCGCACGCCGATCACGACCGGACGTCCGTCGTGGCCGGCGTGGGCGTCGGCCACGGAAATGGCCTGCGTGCTCTCGACGCCGGCGGGCGACGGCATCTCCACGCCGTGCGGCACCGCGCCGCTCGTCACCCGGCCGGCCCTGCGGATCAGCGGCCCCATCGCGTTCTCGGCCGACGGCCAGACGATCTATGCCGGCGCCGCCAACCGTCGCGGCTTCCTCGACCTCTGGCGCATCACGCGCGCCACGGGGGCGGCCGTGCAGGTCACGACGACTGCGCGCGACGCCTACGGTCCCACCGTGGCCCGCGATGGCACCGTCGTCTACAGGACGCAGGAGTACCGCACGCATCTCGGCGAACTCGTGGACGGCGCCGTGCGGCCGCTCACCACGTTCCAGTCCGAGACGCCGTGGTGGCATCCGACGCGGCCGCTGCTGTCGATGACCTACGGCACGTGGCGGCGCCAGATCGACGACGCCAGGTATCCCGACATCGCGCAGGAGGTCGGCGTGCTCGATCTCTCGGGCACGCTGCCCGCCGACGCGCCGACGGAGGTCATCGCCAACTCCGACTCCGAGGATCAGGGCATGGCGTGGTCGCCGAACGGCCGCTGGATCGCGTTCCACTCGCACCGCGAGATGTCGGACGACATCTGGCTGCGGCCGGTGGAAGGTGGCGTGCCCGACCGCCGCATCACCATGCTCGGCCGCGGGGCGGAAGTGGGCTGGCCGCGCTGGGCGCCTGACGGAAAGACGCTGCTCCTCGACGGCACGAAGGACGGCCGGTCGGTGATGTTCACGATCGGGCTCGATCAGGAGACGGGGCAGGTGACGTCCGAGCTGCGCGAGATCGGCGCGCCCGGCTTCGAGATCACACACGGCGAGTGGCTGCCCGACGGCCGGCGCCTCGTGGCGATCGCGAAGGAAGGGCCCGGCCGGCACGCCGTGTTGCTCGTGCCGGTGAGCGGCGGCGCCGCGCAGGTGCTGCATCGCTTCACGAGCGAACACGACTTCCCGGGGCTGAGCGTGACGCCCGATGGCGCGGCGTTCACGTTCGTGGCCCCGGCGCCCGACGGCGTCTATCAGCTGTTCCGCCGCGGCCTCACGAGCGGTCCGGTGGAGCAGCTGACGTTCGACCCGGTGCACAAGAGCCAGCCGGCCTGGTCGCCGGACGGCCAGCGTCTCGCCTTCACGGCCTGGCGCTACGACGCGCAGATCTGGCGCGTGGTGCCGTAGCGGCCAGGCCGCCCGGGCCTACTTCGATGCGACGAACATGATCTCGAGCATGCCGTCGGCGACGAGGCCCGACTTGACGGTGGCCCGCGCCGGCAGGTCCTTCACGACGGCGCGGTAGCCCGCGTTCATCGCCTCGAAGTTCTTGACGTCGGTGATGTAGACGACGCCGTCCACGAGGTCGCCCCAGCCGAAGCCGGCCACCTGCAGCGTGCGGCCGACGCGCGCCAGAATCTCGGTGGTCTGCGCCTGCGTGTCGCCCTTGTTGGCGGCGGTGTTGCCGAGCAGGCCCGAGAGATAGAGGCGGTTGCCCACCTTGACGGCGCTGCTCAGGAGCGGGCTCGGCTTGCCGGGCGTGCCATCGGCGGCGGGCGTGGTGAACACCTGCTTGGGCAGGCTCGACGCGGTGAGCGTGATCTCGACCACGTTGGCGGCGCCCATGAGCGGCGCGACCACGGTGGCGCGGGCCGGCGGATCCTTGGTGAAGAACGTGCGGTAGGTCTCGTTCATCTCCTGGAACTTCGTGGCGTCGGTGATGAAGACCTTCGAGCTCACGACGTTGTCGAACGACATCCCGGCTTCCTTCAGGATGGCGGCGGCGTTGTCGAGCACGGCCTTCGTCTGCACGGCCATCGACCCTTCGACCACCGAGTTGTCCTTGCCGTTGCGCGAGACCAGGCCGGCCAGGAAGAGCGTGCTGCCGCTCTTGATGCCGTAGCTGTAGGGATTCGGCGACTTCATCCACGACGAGGGGTGGATGACCTTGCGCTCGCCGCCGTTCGGGATGGCGATGGCCGAGATCTCGAGGAGCGCCCCGGGCACGACGAAGTCGGACACGATCGTGGTGCGGGCCGGCGGATCGGCCTTCCAGAAGGTGCGGTAGACCTCGTTCATCGCCGCGAAGTCGGACGCGTTCTTGATGTAGACCTGCACCGAGGCGGCCATCGCCAGGCTCGACCCGGCCTTCTTCAGTGTCTCGTCGATGCTCTGCAGCACCTTCGTGGTCTGGTTGCGGATGTCGCCTTCGGCGACGATCGTGCCCGAGACGTAGACGAGCC
Organism: Acidobacteriota bacterium; assembly: GCA_022842985.1. Taxonomy (GTDB): domain Bacteria; phylum Acidobacteriota; class Vicinamibacteria; order Vicinamibacterales; family UBA2999; genus CADEFD01. The sequence goes on from JALHON010000250.1 coordinate 6,011, forward strand.
CGTCGGCCCTGGTTGCCGAGCTGAACGGAAACTGCGCCGGTCCCGCGTAGCGCTGCACCTGCGCTGTCATGCTGCCTCCGAGTCCGATGAGTCCGATGAGTGCTGCCGCTGCCAGTCGTCGCACGTGCGCCTCCAGTGAAGTACTGCGCCGAAGGATAGCCGAAGGCGCGGCGAATCCGCTACACTGTCGGACGCACATGGCATCGACGCTGTACCTGCCGAAAGTCGTTCGCAAACGCTCGAAGCTCCACGGTTGGGGTGTGTTCGCGAAAGAGCCCATCAACAAGAACAAGTTCATCATCGAGTACGCGGGCGAGCTCATCACCAACAAGGTGAGCGACAAGCGCGAAGACACCTACCTGAACGAAGGGTGCATCTGGGTCTTCCGCGTCAACCGCAACTGGTCGCGCGACGGCCACGTCGGCGGCAACGACGCGCGCTTCATCAACCACTCGTGCACGCCGAACTGCTACAGCTGGGTCGACACGAAGCAGAAGCGCGTGTGGATCCGCGCCGCCAAGGCCATCGCGCCGGGCGACGAACTCACCTACGACTACAACACGGAAGGCGACAAGACCATTCCATGTCGCTGCCGGCCCGGCTGCAAAACCAAGCTCTGAGGCGCGCCGCCCGGCGGCTCGTTGCCGCCGCGTCGGTAATCGTGTGCGCGGGCGTCGTCGCGCGGGCCGGTCTGGCCCCCGTGCCGGCGCAGCCGGCCGCC
>JALHON010000251.1 GCA_022842985.1 Acidobacteriota bacterium
CTGCGCCGCGTTCACGTCGGCGCCGCCCTTGAGCAGCGCGCGCACGTCGGCGCTGCTGCTCTTCATGGCGGCATCGGCCACCGGCGCGTCGGCGGCGAACGCGGCACGCGCCACCGGACCGGCGGCGACGAGCGCCGCCACCGCGAACACGGAGAGAGAGGAGCGGATCAAGCGTGGCATCGAACGCATCTCCATGGCCTACGCCACCGTGCTGTCTGGCGCGGTGAACGAGAACTCGCCCGTGCTGTCACCGAAGCTCTGCAGGTCGTCGAGGCCGAGGTTGCGCAGCAGCGTCAGCATGACGTTCGCCATCGGCGTGCCTTCCTGCGCGCGGATGTGGCGGCCGGGTTCGATGGCGCCGCCGCCCTTGCCGAGCACGATGAGCGGGCAGTTGCGGTGGTTGTGCGTGTTGCCGACGGCCATCGGCGAGCCGTAGAGGATGAGGGTCTTGTCGAGCAGGTTGGCCTCGCCGTCCATCGTGCCCTGCAGCTTCTCGAGGAAATACGGCAGCATCGACACGTGGTACTTGTTGATCTCGGCGAATTCCTTGATGCGGTCTTCCGACGAGCCGTGGTGCGAGGCGTCGTGGAACCCGCGGGAGACGCCGCTGCCCGGATAGACGCGGCCCGAGCCGTCGCGGCCCATCTTGAACGAGAAGACGCGCGTGGTGTCGGACGAGAACGCCAGCACCTGCAGGTCGAACATCAGCTTCACGTGCTCTTCGAACGAATCCGGCACGCCGGCCGGCGCGCCCGGCAGCTCACGCGCATCGCCGCTCGTGTTGCGCGCCTCGATGCGGGCGATGCGCTGTTCGATCTCGCGGATGTTGGTGCCGTACTGGTCGAGGCGCTGGCGGTCGGACGGTCCGAGCGACTTGCGCAGGTCGGCCATCTGCGTGCTGAGCATGTCGAGGATGCTCTTGTCGGTGGCGCGGCGCGCCGCGCGCTGCTCGGGCGTGCCGCCCGAGCCGAACAGCTGCTCGAACACCATGCGCGGATCGCGGATCATCGGCAGCGGCGTTTCCGGCGTGGCCCAGCTGATCGTGTCGGTGTAGACGCAGGCGTAGCCATAGGCGCAGCCGCCCGACTGGTCCACCGGTTCGATGCTGAGCTGCATCGAGGGAATCGGCGTGTCCTTGCCGTGGCGCTGCACGTAGAGCTGGTCCATCGACGTGCCCACGCGCACGTCCGAGCCCTCGGTGAGCTTCGGATGGGCGTGCGTGTACATCACGGCACTCGAACGGAAGTGGTCGCCGCCCACTTCCGGCGCCGACATCGCCTCGGCCATCCGCGCGTCGGTCTGGCTGACGATCGTGAGGTGGTCGCGGAAGGGCTCGAGCGGGCTCAGGCTCCCCTTGCTGATGTCGAAGCGGCGGCCGGTGGCCGCCGGATTCCACATGTGGTTCGCGAGGCCGAATTCGCTGATGCCGGCCGCGCCATGCACCTGCTCGATGCACACGAGGCGCACCTTGCCGGCGGCCTTGGCCGCGCTGGTCTTCGCATACGCCGCGCCGGCCGGCACCATCGACTCGAGGAACGGCAGCGCCACGGTGGCGCCCATGCCACGCAGCATCGAGCGCCGGGAAACGTGCTTCTTGGTCAGGACCATCTGTCTGCTCCGTGTGACTACTGCCGGGTGTCGTCGGTCTGGTCGGCGCTCGCCGTGCGGAACGCCGCGCTGCGCACCACGCCGAGAATCAGCGCCGACATCCGGTAGTCGGCGGCCTTCGCGTCCTTCACGATCTGCCGCACCGTGGGCATGTCGTAGTACTCGACCCGGCGGCCGAGCGCGTACGACAGCAGCCGTTCGGTGAGGTGCGTCACGAACACATCCGAGCGCGCCACGAGCGCCGCCCTGAGGTCGCCCACGCCGTTGAGCGGGGTGCCGTCGTAGAGCTGGCCCGAGGCATTCACCGGCACGCCGCGATCCTTGATGCGCCAGGCGCCGGTGACGTCGAAGTTATCGAGCGACAGCCCGATCGGATCGATCACGTTGTGGCACGAGCTGCACACGGGACTGGCGCGATGCGACGCCAGCTGTTCGGCCACCGACAGCAGCCGGCCGGCCGTCGTGGCCTTGGTGGCTTCGAGTTCCGGCACGTTCGGCGGCGGCGGAGGCGGCGGGCTGCCGAGCAGCACTTCCATCACCCACTTGCCGCGCAGCACGGGCGACGTGCGGTTGCCGTGCGACGTGAGCGTAAGCACGCTGCCGTGCCCGAGCAGGCCGCGGCGCGTGTCGTCGGGATAGCTGACCTTGCGGAAGGTCGGGCCGCTCACCCCGGCGATGCCGTAGTGCCGCGCCAGCCGTTCGTTCACGAACGTGTAGTCGGCGGTGAGGAGCTCGAGCGCCGAACGGTCTTCCTTCACGAGGTGCTCGAAGAGCAGCTCGGTCTCGCGCGCCATGGCTTCGGCCAGCGACTCGTCGAAATAGGGGAACGACAGCGCGTCGGGCTCGACCTTCGTCAGGTCCTGCAGACGCAGCCACTGCGCCGCGAAGCGGGTGCCGAGGGCCGACGAGCGCGGGTCGTCGAGCATCCGCCGCACCTGGCGGTCGGCCATCTCGGGCCGCGTCAGGCCGCCGCGCGCCGCCACGTCGAGCAGCTCGCGATCGGGCAGCGTGCTCCACAGGAAGAACGAGAGACGCGAGGCGAGGTCGAGGTCGGCCACGCGATACGCCGTGCCCGGCTTCACGCCGGCCGGCATCGCTTCCATGCGGAACACGAAGTGCAGGCTCGTGAGCAGCGCCTGCAGCGACTGGCGGATGCCGGCTTCGAAGCCGTCCTTCTTCGCCGCCTCGGTATAGAACGTCATCAGCTGGTCGACGTCGGCCTTCGTGGCCGGCCGGCGATAGGCCTGCGTGGCGAACCGCTGCAGGATGCTGCGGGCGCAGGCCACGTCTTCACCGGGCGCCGTCGGCCGGCAGGTGAAGATAGTGCGGCGCGCGGGGTGGTCGGAGACGCCCGTGGCTTCGTAGGGGCCGACCACCGAGAGGTTGCGCAGGTGCGCCAGCGTCGTCACGCCGTAGCCGACGCCGATCTGCGTGTCGGCCAGCGTGTGGTCGATGGGCTTGATGAGATCGTCTTCCGCGCCTTCGAATTCCTGGATGAACGTGGCCGAGACCTTGCGGGCGCCGGCGCGCACGTAGATGGGCGCGGTCGAGAGCGTGAGCCCGTCGGGGTCGGATTCCGACATCCAGCGATCGATCTTCACGAGCGCCACGCGTTCGCCGTCCACCGCCACTTCCATCTCGATGGCGCGCATCGTGCGGCCGAAGAGGTAGCCGGTGGGCTCGCCGTGCAGCAGCATCTGGAACTTGTACTTCCCGTCGGCCGGGAAGTTGTGCGTCACGACCGTGCCGCCGCGCGTGCCGAAGGGCGCGCCTTCGAGCCGCTCCTTCTGCGAGAGCGTGCGCGGCACTTCGTACTGCGTGGAGGTGGCGTCGATGGTCGGGTCACCCACCGCCACGCGGCTCACGTAGGCCGCGGCGCGCAGGTAGCCCTGCATGACGGTGGCCGACGGCATCTGCACGTCGGCGATGTTGTCGAAGCTGGCGCTGATGGTGTCGGCCGGCAGGTACTGGCTGACGTCGATGTCGAGGCCGACGAGCGTGCGCACGGCGGCCGCGTACTCGGCGCGGTTGAGGCGCTGAAAGGAGCGGCGCCCCGGGTTGCGGTTGAGCGCGGCGCTGCGATCGAGCGTGGTCTCGAGCGCGGCGGCCAGCGCGTCACGCGCCGGCGCCTCGAGCTTCTTCGACGCGCCGCGCGGCGGCATCATGCCGGTGCGCAGCTTGCGCACGACCTTTTCCGCCACGTCGGCATGCGCGTCGGCCTTCGCCACGTCGAACGTGGCCAGCGACAGGCCGCCCGACTTCGAGCGGTCGTTGTGGCAGCCCACGCAGTAGGTCTGGATGGTCTCGTTGTTCGCGGCCGACGTCGGAGCCGCCGGGGCGTGCGACGCCGCGGGACGCGGCGCCGTCGCGGCCGGCCGGGCGGCCTGCGCCGCCGAGAGCGCGGTGACCACGGCCGGCAGGGCCAGGGCCACCAGCGCGGCAGGAACTCTCTTCATGCACGTCCTCGTCACCCGTTCGCCAGCCCGGCTGTATGCCGGGTGACGCGATCGTCGCGGCCCTGAGACACGTCGAGCCGCCCGCCGACGTTATCGGCGGCGGCACACCGCGCCATGACCGGGACTTCCGAGTGCCGTCAAACTACACCGAACCACGGCGTCTGTCAGCCGGAATCGGCGCCCCCGGGGGCGGGCGCCAGCTAGGCCTTGACCACCCGGCAGGCGAAACACTTGTAGGCCTGCTGGCCCGACAGATTGTCGAAATACCGGTCATCCACCAGCGTGTTGGCCGGCTCGTACATCGGCAGGCCGATCTCCTCCCCCACCACCTGGTGCGGCCCGAACAGGTTCGGCACGAAAATCGTGTCGCGCCGGATGCCTTCGAAGAGCAGCGCCGTGGCCGTGATGGCCCCGCGCGGACTCTCGACCCGGATCGCGGCGCCGTTCTCGATGCCCGCCTGCGCGGCCGTGTCGGGGTGGATCTGCACGAGGCGCACCCCGTTCAGCTGCTTGCCGAGCGGTGTCCAGTGGGTGACGGTGGCGAAGTGCACCACGCTCGGGCGGCCGATCATGCCCATGAGCGGGAACCCCTCCGGCCGCGGCACGGTCACGCCCAGCTCCGCCTTCGGCGTGGGCGCCCCCGGGTTCACGGGATTGTTCACGAGCTCGGCGGAGTGGCGCACCGACGGCAGCCCGCCGGTCACCTCCGGGTGCGCGTAGAACGGCGGCAGCGCCGCGTGTCCGGCCGGGGCGAGCTTCGCCTGCAGCTCGGGCGTGACGATCTCGACCTTGCCGCTCGGCGTCAGGAACCGCTTGCCCTTGTGCCCCAGGGATTCGGCAGCCGCCTGCCACGACGGGTGTTCGAGATAGAGCGTGCTCACACCGGGATGCTCGGCGCTCGGGCACGGCCAGCGCAGCGGCTCGTGCCGGGCCTTCATGCGGGCGGACGTCATGCCGGCGACGCCCGGCGTGCGCGCCGCGAAGACGTCGTCCCACAACACGCGGTAGTCCTTCCACTCGTCGCGCAGGTTCGCCGTCCAGTACTCGGGCGCGTGCGCCTTGTCGAGCGCCGCCATCTTCTTCGCGAGTTCGATCCAGATCCAGATGTCGGGCCGGGCCTCGCCCACGACGGGCACCGCCTGATTGCACCAGCGGATGCCGCGGTCGTCGCGCCGCATGTAGATCGTGTCCATCTCGAGCACGCTCGGCACCGGCAGGATGTAGTCCGCGTAGTAGGCGGGCTCCTCCATGAACAGGCCCGGATAGACGAGGAACTCGAGCTGCTCGTAGGCCCGCTTCACGCGCGTGCTGTTGGCGCTGTCGACGAGGGGATTGCCTTCCATCACGATCGCGCGCAGCTTGTAGGGTTTCGCGTCGAGGATCGCGGTGGCGAACCAGTCGGGCCCGACCGGCAGCGGTCCGGCCTTCTTCGGCGCCTCCCCGGTGATGGGCGGCAGGTCGAGTCCGCCCGGCCACGTGTTGTGCATGAAGTTGCAGCCGCCGCCGGGCCGCCCGATGTTGCCGGTGATGGCCGCGAGGAACGCCAGCGCGCGATAGGTGTGGAAGGCGTTCATCTGATGCGACACGCCGGCGTTGCAGAAGATCGCGGCGGGCTTTGCGGCCGCGAACTGCTCCGCCAGCGCGCGGATCGTCTGCGCGGGAATCGTCGTGACCGTCTCGGCCCATTCCGGCGAGAACCCCTGCGCCGTGATGTGCGCGCGCAGCTCATCGAAGCCCAGCACCCACTGCTGCACGAACGCCTTGTCGTAGAGCTCGCGGGCGATGATGTGCGCGAGCATGCCGTAGGCGAGCGCCATGTCGGTGTGCGGACGAATGGCGAGGTGCTGGTCGGCGTAGGCGGCCGTGGGCGTGCGACGTGGGTCTACGACCACGAGCTTCGCGCCGGTGGTCTGACGCGCCCGCAGCAGGTACTCGAACGTGACGGGATGCGTCTCGGCCTGGTTGGTGCCGAGGAAGAGGAAGAACTTCGAGGCGCCGAGGTCTTCCTTCCCCGTCGCCCCGTCCACGCCGTACCCGTTCGTGAAGTTGCCGAGCCCGAACGTCCAGGCGAGCGCGTTGCCGCCGGCGTCGTTGCACACGGGCCCGACGTCGGTGGCGTTCGGCGAGCCGTAGAGATCGAAGAAGCGCCCGATGATCGACCCGGTGCCGCGCGGCAGGCGTCCGGAGGTCTTGTTGGCCAGGCCCTGCGGGCCGGTGGTGTCGCGGATCTCGAGGAACTTGCGGGCGATGCCGTCGAGCGCGGCGTCCCACGACACCGGCTCGAAGACGCTGTTGCGATCGCCCTTCTTCCCGCGCACGCGCCTGAGCGGCGTCTTGATGCGGCGCGGGTTGTAGACGAGCTGCGGCATCATCTCGGCCTTCACGCAGAGGCCGCCCTGCGCGACCGGATCCGCCGCGTCTCCCCGGATGCCGATGATGCGCCCGCTCTTCTTCAGCACGTCGATGCCGCAGAGCGAGTTGCAGAACTGACAGGCCGAGCGCACGACTTCGTCGGGATCGAGCGCGCCCGACTCGCGCGTCAGGTCGTAGCGCGTGACCGCCGACTGGAGGGCCGGCGCTGTCCGGGCCGCGGGCGCCTCGGGCGCAG
>JALHON010000252.1 GCA_022842985.1 Acidobacteriota bacterium
GAGCGAGCAGCGTCTCGATGAGCGCGTGCGTCGGCGTGGGCACGCCGGCCTCGCGGCCAAGGCGCACCACGGCGCCGCTCAGCCAGGGCAGCTCGAGCGGCTTGCCGCGCTCGAGGTCTTCGAGCAGCGAAGACTTCGCCTGCGGTGGCATGTTCCGGTACATCGCGAAGACCTCGTCGCGCACGCGGTCGTCGAGGGCCACGCCGAGCGCCCGGCCGACGGCGAGCGTCTCGTCCACAGCGGCCTCGAGCAGCGCCATGAGTCCGGGCGAGGCGCGCAGCACGCCGAGCGGCGAACGCAGCGCCCCGGTCATGCCGCTGAAGACCGACAGCCGCGCGAACTTGGACCACAGGTCCTTCCGGATGTCGGGGCTCGCGGTGAAGGTGAACCCGGCCGGGGCGGCAACATCGCGCAGGGCCAGCAGCCGCGGCGACAACGCGCCGTCGAGTTCGCCGACGATGAGCGCGTCGAGCGCGGTGTGGCGGATGAGCCCGGGTTCGCCGATGACCGCGGCCACGTAGGCGACGCCGCCGGCGACGTGCTCGCGGCCGATGCGCCGCGCCACCATGTCGGTGGCCTCGACGCCGTTCTGCAGCGTCACCACCATCGTGTCGCGGCCGACGAGCGGCCGCAGTGCCGACGCCGCCGTGTCCACGTCGTACATCTTCACGGTGAGGAAGACGACATCGGCCGGACCGAGATCGGCCGGGTCGGCGCTGGCCCGGAGGCCCGTGACGTGCACGTCGCCCTTCGGGCTGGCGATGCGCAGCCCGTCGCGGCGGATCGCCTCGAGGTGCCGCCCGCGCGCCACGAACGCCACGTCCGCGCCGGCGGCGGCGAGACGTCCGCCGAAGTAGCCGCCCACGCCGCCAGCGCCGAACATCACGATCTTCATGTCTGACCTCTCGCTTGCGGACAGTCAGGGAACAGGGAACAGGGAACGGGTCGAGACGAACCGACAGGTCGGTCGCAGGCATTTCTGCCGCGAGAGGCTCTAGTCCCTGGTCCCTGGTCCCTGGTCCCTAAGTCCCTGCTCTCTAGGGCGTCAGTCTGATGGCGTCCAGGCTCACGACCGGCGCGTCACCGATGACGGTGGCGTTGTGGCGGCGTCCGCGCGGTACTTCCACCCAGTCGCCAGGGCCGAGCGCGGCGGTGTGGCCGCCGATGACGATGCGGAAATGGCCGCTCACCACGGCGTCGATCTTGTCGACGTCGTGGGCGTGGTCGGGAAAACGCGTGCCGGGGGGATAGACGTAGCGCGCGACGACGTAGCCGAGCGCTTCGAGTCTGGCGCGCAGGGCGGCTTCGGTCAGGGGGCCGTCGGCCGCCGCGTTCCAGCGCCGCACCTGCACGGCGGCGGGCCTACTGGGCGCCGCCCGCGTCGGGCGACGCCGGCATGCCGGGCATCGAGCCCTTCGCCAGCTCCTGGTCGATCATCAGCAGGCCGACACCGGTCGTGCCGCCGAGCTTGATGCGGCCGAGAATCGCGCGCGCCGCCGCTTCCTCTTCCATCTGCTCGTTGACGAACCACTGCAGCAGCACGATGGCCGGACGGTCCTTGGCGGCTTCGGCCATGGCGTAGAGGTTGTTGATCGAGGCGGTGACGGCCTGTTCGTTCTGCAGGACGTGCGTGCAGAGCGCTTCCACGGTCTTCCACGACGACGGCGGCTGCGCCACAGCCGGCAGCACGGCCTTGGCATCGCGCTCGACGATGTGGTCGATGAACTTCTGCGCGTGCATGAGCTCGTCGGTCGACTGCTGACGCATCCAGGTGGCGAAGCCCGGCAGGTCGTTGGCCGCGAGCCACACCGACATCGCGCGGTATTCGTGCGAGGCCTTGAACTCGAGCTTGAGGTGCTCGTTCATGCCCTTGAGCAGCTTGGCATCCATGCCGCTCAGACTATCACGCGCGCCACGGCGGCGGCGACGCGGCGCGGCCGTGTCAGCGCGAGCTCGCGCGGCGGCGGGCCAGCTCGAAGCTCAGCCCGCCGAGGCCGACGAAGAGCGTCGTGCCGATGAGCGCGATCGGCGTGAGCTGCTGGCCGGCGAAGTAGAGCGCGGCAACCATCGCGGCCACGGCGCCGAGGGCCGAGGCGACGACCTGCCAGAACGGCGGCGGGGCGGACGGGGATGAGGGAGGCATGGGCCCTGGATGGAATTGTCTCATGGCAGCGAGATGCGATCGCCGAGCATCGCCACGCTGAGCGCGTACGCGTTGGCGCAGTTGTAGCCGAGGATGGCCTCGTAGTTCGCGTAGACGAGGAACTGCCGGTCGCCGGCATCGAGCAGCGACGCCTGGCGCTCCTGCTTCGGCAGATCACGGCCCTCCACCGTGCGCACCCCCATCGCCTGCCACTCCGCCAGATACCGGCGTCGCGACAGCGCGCGTTCGGCGCGGCAGCCCTCGCCGCGCGAGCCGGCGCGTTCGGCCAGCTCGGCCACCGGGCCGGGCACGCGGACCTGGCGGCCCCACGTGGCCTCGCCGTCCCAGCCGTAGGCCTTCAGATAGTTGGCGATCGAGGCGAACACGTCGGCGTGATTCGCCCAGATGTCGCTTCTGCCGTCGCCGTCGAAATCTTCGGCGTACTTCAGGTAGCTCGACGGCATGAACTGCGGCTGCCCCATCGCGCCGGCCCACGAGCCCTTGAGCCGCGCGAGGTCGATGTGGCCGCGGTCGACGATGCGCAGCGCGTCGAAGAGTTCGTTGCGGAAGAGTTCGCCGCGGCGGCCGTCGAAGGCGAGCGTGGCCAGCGCCTGCACCGTGGGCCGCACGCCGGTGAAGCGGCCGAAGTTCGACTCGAGGCCCCACACGGCCACGAGGTAGCGCGGCTGTACGCCGTAGGCCTTCCCCACGCGTTCGAGCACGGCGCGGTGCGTCGTGGCCATGCGCTGCGCCTGCCGCACGGTGGCCGGCGTGAGGCGCTGGCGCACGTAGGTGTCGATGCTCAGCACGGCCTCGGCCTGGCCGCGGTCGCGTTCGAGCACGACCGGCAGCGGCTCGAGGCCGTCGAGGGCGCTGGCCGCCACGGCCTCCGAGATACCGCGGCGCACCGCTTCGGTCTTGAGGTCGTCGAGGAAGGCGGCAAACCGCGCGGCGTCGTCGGCCGGCGGCTCGACGGGCCCCTGCGCCGCAGGCCCCACGGCCGCGCCGAGGACGAGCGCGAAGAGCGCCGCCGCGAGGCGGGCACCGGGTCGAGCGAAGGGCACGGGCGTCGCCATGACGATGCTGTCATTGTGCCACGCGACACCGGCCGGCGCGCGGGCTATGCTTCCGCATCATGCCCTTCTACACCCTCGACACCCTGCCCACCCGCGAGCTCTTTCCCGGCTTCACGGCCCGCCTCGTGCACACGCCGCTCGTCACGCAGTCGTTCGTGCAGTGCGAGGCCGGCGCGTCGTTTCCCGAACACCAGCATCCGCACGAACAGACCGTCATCGTGCTCGAAGGTGAGCTCGAACTGAGGGCTGGCGGCGAGACCGTGCGGCTCACGCCGGGCACGGTCTACGCGATTCCGGGCAACGTGCCGCATTCGGGCACGGCGATCGTCCCGACGCGTGTGCTCGACCTCTTCTCGCCCGTGCGCGAAGATCTGAGAAGTTAAGCCGCGCGCGGCGCGTGCCGTGCCTGCAGCAGCAGGAACGTCATCGTGGCGACGACGCCGGCGAGCATCACGAAGAGCTCGATGCCCGGTCCGCTCGCGCCGGGCTTCGCGAGGGCGAGCGCGACCACCAGGGGCGCCACGAACTGGTTGCCGAAGAGCACGGCAAAGACCGCGCGGTTCGCCCAGCCGGCACCGAGGAAGCGCCAGAGGAAGAGGCGCGGATTCGAGACCACGGCCGCCACCGCGCACAGCCCGAGGAACCCCATCTCGAGCGGCGAGATGCCGACGCGCGGATCGGCGTGCACGCTCAGATAGGTGGGGTTGCCGAGCAGGTAGCCGAGCAGGCTCAGGCCGCCGGGCACGAGCGCCAGGTGGATGAGCAGATCGTCGAGGATGAAGGCCGAGTCGGGCGTGCGGCGGAGCGTGATGACAAGGTCGTAGGCGCAGAACACGATGAGCCCGGCCGACGTCATCACGGACGTGAGCACGAGGCCGGGGAAACTCGCCCAGAGGTCCGCCGGCGTCATCGCCAGCATCACCATCGACGAGACGTTGCCGCCGAGCACGAGGCCCGTCATCGCGAGACTAAGCGCCATCGGCCACGTCTCGAGATGCAGCTGCGCCTGGCGCACCGCCACCATCAGGAGCAGCGACAGCGCGGTGAAGGGCGAGAGCACGGGCGCGGTGGCCGAATAGAACACCGGCTGCCCGGCGAACCAGGCCGCGAGCACCACGGCACACCCGGCCCCGAGCACGAGATCGATCGCGGTCGTGGTCCGGAGCCGCGTCCGCTCGAGCGGCACGAAATCGAAGAAGTCACCAGGGCGCATCTGCCACCTCCTTCGTGCTGTCCCGGGCTGCCCCCGGGTGCCGCCCGCCGCCGGCGGCCTACAAGGCCGCCGTGGCGCCGCCGTCCACGATGATCGCCTGCCCGCTGATGTAGCGGCCGGCGTCCGAGGCCAGGAACACGAGCAGGTTGGCGAACTCCTCGGGCGTGCCGAGGCGGCCGAGCGGAATCGACGCCACCGATTCCTTCTTCACCTGCTGCAGGTCCACGCCGCGCCGCGACGCCATGGCGTTGTCGAGTTCCTCGATGCGCTCGGTCTGGATCCGGCCGGGCGCCACGACGTTCAGCAGGATGTTCGACGGCCCGAGTTCCTTCGCCAGCGTCTTCACGAGACCGTAGACGCCGGTGCGGAACGCGTTCGAGAGCACGAGGCCCGGAATGGGCTGCCGGATCGACGACGACGCGATCGTGAGGATGCGACCGCCGCCGGCCTTCTTCAGCTCCGGTACCGCCGCGTTCACGAGCCGCACGAGGCTCATGAGGTTCTGGTCGAACGCCTTCTGCCACTGTTCGTCGGTCATCGAGAGGAACTCGCCGGCCGGCGGACCACCGGCGTTGTGCACGACGATGTCGAGACCGCCGAGGGCCGCGACGGCATGGCCGACGAGCCGCGCGGCTTCAGCCGACGAGCTGACGTCGGCGACGAGCGCCTCGACGCGGGCGCCGGTTTCGGTGCGGATGCGCGCGGCGGCGTCGTTGATGCGCGCTTCGTCGCGGCTGCAGATGACGAGCGCCACGCCCTCGCGGGCGAGGCCGAGCGCCGTGGCGTAGCCGAGGCCGCGGCTGGCGGCGGTGACGAGGGCGCGTTTTCCGGTGAGCTTGAGGTCCATGATTTCCTTTGGCGGGCTCGGGGCCCGGGGCCCGGGGCTAGGACGCCGCCGTCGGCTGCAGGCCGAGGCGGGTCATCAGATCGTCGAGGTCGGCGAGCGTGCCGTCGTCGACCGGGGAAAAGGGCGCGCGCACGCGGGGCGTCGCGATGACGCCGCGGCGGTGATAGATGTGCTTGCGCAGCGCGAGATTGATGCGCGGCTGGTTCTCGAAGCGGATGAGCGGGCAGTACTTGTAGAAGATCTCCGTCGCGCCGTCGATGTCACCGGCGGCGAACGCCCGGTGGATCCGCACGAGAATCTCGGGGAACGCGAAGCCGGTCATCGTGCCGATGGCGCCGTGCCGCAGTTCCTCGAGGAACATCATGCCGCCGAGCCCGCCGAAGATGCGGACGTCGGGATTGAGCGCCAGCACCTGGCTGACCTTCATCGGCGAGGGCTCGTCTTCGAGCTTGAGGTGCTGCAGCTTCGGCGAGGCCTTGGCGAGGCCGGCGATGAGCTCCGGGCTCATCGTGATGCCGCCGACGGCCGGCGGGAAGTCCTGCACGACCACCGGGATGTCGAGGGCCTCGGCCACGGCCACGTAGTGGCGGTGCAGCGCGGCGTCGTTCGAGCGCGCGAGCTTGGGCGGCGCCACCATGACGGCCACGGCGCCGAGCGCCTGCGCGCGGCGGCTCCAGGCGATGCAGCCGTCGGTGCCCGGGTGCGTCGTGCCGATGCAGATCGGGAAGTCCTTCCCCGCCGCGGCCATCGTGGTCTCGATGACAGCGTCGCGTTCGGCTTCGGTGAGCTTGTCGGCCTCGCCGAGCACACCGAGGATGGTCATGCCGTTCACGCCGGCATCCCGGGTGAAGTGTGTGAGACGGGTCAGGCTCGCGTGGTCGATGGCGCCGTCGGCAAGGAACGGCGTGGGCGTGATGTTGAAGACACCGGTCAGGACTGTGGACATGCGGGGCTCGGGGCTCGGGACTCGGGGCTGGGCCCCGTGGACGACGACATTACGCTACACCAACGCGCCGGCCAGACCGGCAATGAGCGGCTGCACGGCCACGGTGGGCCGGCCCGAGGCCGCCGCGAAGGCCGCCCGCGACGCCTCGTCGTGGCCCATGCAGTCGAGCACGACGAGCGAGACGTCGGCCGCGCGCATCCGGCCGGCCGCCTCGGCCAGTTCGTCGGCCCGTGACGGCGCGGCGTGGGTCACGACCACATCGAAGCCGTCGGCGCGCCACTTCGATTCGGCAAACGGCGCCTGGGCGGCGTTGGGCGTCACGATGCCAACCCGGCTGCCGGCCGCCATCGCGCGCACCGTCGCCGGCACGACGCGTCCCGGCACGACCACCGGCGCCGCGCAGGCGAAGGCCGGAAACGCGCCCGCGCAGGCCACG
>JALHON010000253.1 GCA_022842985.1 Acidobacteriota bacterium
GCTCGCGCTGTCGGGGGGCGGCGCCCGCGGGTTCGCGCACATCGGCGTGCTGCAGGCCCTCGGCGAGGCCGGCATCGAGATCGACATCGTGACCGGCACCAGCATGGGCGCGCAGGTCGGGGCGCTGCATGCACTGGGCCTGAGCGCCGAGGAGGTCCATACCCGCAGCCGCGACTGGGTGGCGGCGCGCCCGTGGACCGACTACACGCTGCCGTTCGCCTCCGTGGTGCGTGGCCGCCGGCTGCGGCGCGCCATCACCCATCTCTTCGGCGGGCACCGCATCGAGGATCTCTGGGTGCCGTTTGCCTGCATCACGGCCAACCTCACCCGCGCCTCGTGCGACACGCACACGTCGGGACCGCTGGCGCTGCTCGTCGCGGCGTCGAACGCCGTGCCCGGACTGGCGCCGCCCGTACGTTACGGCGACGGGCTGCACGTCGACGGCGGCTTGCTCGACAACCTGCCCGTGGCCGCCGCCCGCGCGCTCGGCGCCGGACGTGTATTCGCCGTGGACGTGAGCTCCACGGCGCGCTTCGAGGTGCCACCGCGCGCCAGCCTCGACCCGAGCGGCTGGGCCCTGGCGTGGGATCTGCTGCGCGGCCGCCCGCTGCGGCTGCCGCCGGTGCATGCGTCGCTGACGCGGGCCCTCACGATCGCCGCCGACCGCCAGATGCAGGCGGCGCGTCTCGACGCCGATCTGGTGCTGCGCCTGCCGCTGCCGGGCATCGCCGCCAGCGACTTCCACGCCATCGACCGCATCGTCGAGATGGGATATAACGAGGCGGTCCGCCGTGTGACGGCGCCCCCAGACCCCCTGTGAACGACACGTGGATCGACGCGGTTGCGACCGCGCGCTGGAATCGCTGGCTGTGTCGCGCCCTCGGCTTCGCCACGGGCGCGGGTTGCGTGTGGTGGTGGTGGGACCATTCGGCCACGGGTGTCCCGAGTCCGGGCATCGTGGCGACGGGCGTGGTCGCCTACACCCTGTACGAGTACGTCGTGCACCGGTTCCTGTTCCACGGCCGCCGCGCCCCGGCGCTCGTCCGGCGGGGACACGGCCTGCATCATCGCGATCCGCACACGCACCGGTCGATGCCCTTCGTCGCGGTCGCCGTGCAGGTGGTCGCCCTCATTACCCTGTCGGTGGCCGCGTTCGGCCCCACCGATGGACCGCTCTTCACCGCCGTCTTCGCGGCCGGCTATGCCGTCTACGGCGCCCTGCACACGCTGGTGCACCGGGACGAACTGACCTGGCCGTGGCTGGTGCGCTTCCGGATGACGCACGGCCGGCACCACGATCGTCCGGGCGCGAACTTCGGCGTGACCACGTCGGTGTGGGATCGCGTCTTCGGCACCTTCGAGCCGGCGGACCGGGTGGCCCCGAGTGTCAGGCTGAGGCGCCTGCCGCAGCCGTAGGAGCCTCAGCTGTCCCGGCACCGGCGCGGGTCCGCACACGCGCCTGCAGCCATGCGATCTTCTCGTCGCGCGTGCGCACGGGGGCCCCGGGTAGATCGACCAGCGCATCGGCGAGCCGTCCCCACCGTTGGCCCATCAGGCACCAGAACACCTCCTGATTGCTGGCCAGGCCGTCGAACACGACGGCGTCCTCCAGGCCGAAGGTCGCGACGTGGTCCTGGAACCAGCGCGGCATCTCCGTCCAGTGCATGCCCGGCGCGAGGTGATGGACGATGTGGTAGCCGTCGTTGTGGCAGTGCCGGTTGTAGCGCGCATTCACCAGGCAGGTGCTGTTCCGGTAGACGTTGCCGGGCTGCGTCACGTCGACGAACGCGTGCTGGGCCCAGTTGCCGGCCATCATCAGGAAGCGCATGGCCACGAGCGGCGTGACCAGCACGATGGCCGTCGCCCGCCAGTTGACGACGCTCAGCACGGCCACGGCCAGCAGCCACGACCCCTCGCCGGCGATGAGACGGTGGCGCATGGCGCCGCGCCGCCGGTCTCCGAGGTAGCGCAGAAGGTCGGGCAGGCCGCGGAAGAAGAACCTCGCCCAGTAGGCGAGGAACCCGGCGAACGAATCGCGACGATACGCGGTGGTGCCGCTCAGGTCGTCCTCGCCGTTGTTCTCCCGGTGGTGCATGCCGACGTGATGCGCGTGGAAGCTGCCTGGCGTCTGGCCGAAGAGCGGGCCCAGCACCCACGGGATGAAGCCTTCGAGCCAGGCGGCCTCGCGGCGGAACAGCGGCCGGTGTACCACGGCGTGCAGCATCAACGTGTACGGCCCCAGATGCGTGACGCCGAGGAACCCGAAGTAGAGCGGTGCCATCCACAGCGGCGGCCGCCAGAGGAACAGCGCCACCGCCACCGGCAGATGCACGGCGGCCATGCGCAGCGCGAGGCGGACGAAATACAGATCCCGCGGATCGCGGAGCCGGGCGACGAACCACCGTTCGACGGCGTGACGCGGCCCTTCGCCGGCATCGGTGGGATCGGTCACGATCAGGGGATGGGGTACCACGCGGCTCCGGAGCGTTGTTGTACCACGAAGCCGCGTCCGCTCGGGCGGCCCACGGCGCTGCCGGCCGCTGGTCAGGACACGGGCCGGGGGCGCACGAGAACGTTCCCTCGCTTGTGCCCGCCATCGACGAGGCGGTAGGCGTCAACGATGTGGTCGAGGTCGACGGTCCGTTCGATGACGACGGTGAGCGCGCCGTCGGCGACCAGCCGCAGCAGCGTGTCGTAGTCGGCGACGCGCTCGGGCGCCGATCCGGCCACGACGTGTCCCCGTGCGCGCAGGGTGTCCCCGAGACTCGCCACGGCGAGCACCAGCACGCCGCGGTCAGCCAGAAGCGGCTCTCCGGATGTGCGTGTCAGATTGCCCACCGCATCGAGCACGACGTCGAAACGCTCTGCAAGCGTGCCGACCGCGGTCGTGGTGTACTCGACGACCCGATCGGCCCCCAGCTGCGTGACCAGGCGCGAGTGTCTCGCGCTCGTCACCGCCGTGACCGTCGCCCCGAAGTGCTTCGCCAGCTGGACGGCGTTCGTGCCGACCGCGCCCGAGGCGCCGTTGACGAGCACGGTCGCTCCCGGGCCGACATGGGCCTTGTCGCGCAGGAAGTGCAGCGCCGCCGTGCCGCCGAAGAGCACCCCCGCCGCATCGTCGTCGCTGACGCCTCGAGGAATCCTGGTGACCCTCGCGGCGTCGATCGCCACGAACTCCGCATGGGCGCCGAGTGCCATGCCCGACATGCCGCACACGTGATCACCAGGCCCCGGGCCCGCGACATGCGTGCCGACCGCCGCGACAACGCCTGCAAAGGCGCTTCCGAGCACTGGACGTCGCGGCCCCGTCAGTCCGAACGCGACGCGGGCGAGCAGGCCGAATCCCGGCGGGAACCGCCCCGCCCGGATGCGTGCATCGCCCGAGGTCACGGCGGCCGCCGTGACCTGCACCAGCACCTCATGCGCGCGCGGCAGAGGTCGCGGCACCTGTGCGACGCGTGCGACATCCGGTGGACCGTATCTGTCGACGACCGCCGCGCGCATCGTCACCACGCCGCGTCTCCGTCGTCCGTGGTGGCCGCGCGTGCCACGCGCAGTTCCAGCACCACGAGCGCCCCGACGACGACGATCTCACCGGCGAAGTAGAGCCAGTCCAGCACGTGCAGTGCCGCCGCGAAGCGGATCAGCACGGCGGCCGTAATCACGCAATACCCCGCGTTCGCCAGGGCGATGCCGCGGAGGTAGCCCGGCCAGCGCGTCGGCCGCACCGCCGCACACGTCAAGGAGTACGCCGCAAACACCGCGGCCGCGAGCGCCAGTGCCCGCAGCACCGGCCTCGGCGTGCCGATGTACTCGCCCAGCGCCGGCAGCACCACGCCAACGGTCAGCGCCGTCACGAGGGCACCGGCACCATCTACCAGAAACAGTGTGCGAGGACTGCGCGCGAGTCGTTCAACGAGGGCGGGTGTCATTGGCGTCAGAACCTGAAGCGTACGCCAAGCGTGGGCAGCAGCGGAATGGACCCGATGGGTTCCTCGACCACACGCGGGCGGTCAGATGCCGGGTCGTGCTCGAGGCGCGGGTCGAGCCCTGACGCGTTCCTGCGATTCAGCAGGTTCAGCGCTTCGGCGTACACCTCCCACCGGCCGGCGGTGCCCCGAGGGCGCCAGGTCACGCGGACGTCCACGCGGGCGAATACAGGGAGGCGCGCGTTGCGAAGGTCCGCCACCGTGCCCAGGTCGGGGCCATACACGAGCAGGCCAGCGGCATCGCGTCGCGGCACCAGTTCGGTGGTGTTGCCATCGAGATCGATGTCGCCGCGGTCTGCGCTGCCCACCACCCGCACGCCGCGGGGCGCCGTGTAGGGGAAGCCGGACGCCAGTCGCGCCGTGGTGCCGATCGACCAGCGCGGGGTCAGCTGCAGCGCGCCCACGGCGGTGACGGCATGACGGCGGTCGTACTCGAACGGATACTCACGTCCGTAGGCCTCGCGGATCGCGCGCCCCCACGTGTAGCTGGCCCAGCCGCTCAGGCGTGCGCCCGTGGTGCGCGAGACCATCACGTCGAATCCATGCGCGCGGCCGGCGCCACTGTTCGTGGGCACCACGGTGATCGTCGGCGCGGAGGGCACGTCCTGGAGCAGGTCGCTGGGGAAGTCGTACTGCGACACCCTGGCCAGGCGCTCGTGCTCAGGCTCGAGCCGCCCGATGAGCAGGTCGTCGAGCCGCCGCAGGTACGCTTCGGCCTTCAGCGTGAAGCCGCGCGGAAGGCGCTGTTCGACGGCCACCGATGTGAGCCAGGCGCGTTCGCTCGACAGACGACCGGCCTCCGGGTGCGTCAGATCCAGCATGTAGTCGCTGTTTGCGAGCTTCTCGTAGCCGGGGCTCTGCGTGTACAGGCCCGTTGCGGCTGTCACCGTCGTGCCGAGCCCGCCCACCCACGATGCCGTTGCCCGAGGCGAGAGCGTCGTGCGTCGCGTGATCGACGATCGGTCCAGGCGCACACCGGCCTGCAGGGTGACGTTCGGATGCGCGTGCCACGTGTCCTGCAGCCACACGCTGCCGCGCGCGGAGTCCGGTGTCGAGAGCAGGAGGTCTGGCAGGCCCGCTCCGCCCTGGATGCTCGAGCCGTTGGCCGCGATGGGATTGGGGTCGCCCGTGAACGCGAAGCGCAGCCGCGTGGTCAGCGCGTGCACGTCGAAGCCGGCATCAAGGGCGTGGGCGCCCACGACCCAGCCGAGGTCCTGACGAAACGAGCGGTCGTCGAGGCGCAGCCCGTAGTCGAACGCGCTCTCGAGCAGCGGCGGATTGTCGTCGCTCGGGCTGTTC
The DNA here is from genome assembly GCA_022842985.1 of Acidobacteriota bacterium. Classification (GTDB taxonomy): domain Bacteria; phylum Acidobacteriota; class Vicinamibacteria; order Vicinamibacterales; family UBA2999; genus CADEFD01. The sequence continues at coordinate 5,289 of JALHON010000253.1, forward strand.
GACCGCAGGTTGCCGCTGTCGATGGCGAGGCCGAAGCCGAAGCGCGCGTGTGTCCGCGACCACCCGAACGTGCTCTGCGAGGTGCCGTTGCGGCCCAGTGGCAGTTCCAGGCGCGTCCAGCCCAGATCGTTGGCGGTGTCGTCGCGGAAGCTGCCCGTGACCTTCTCCTCATCCAGCGTCACGCTTGCGCCCTGACGACTCCGAAGTCCGAACACCGTGATGCGTGAGCGGCCGGTGGGCAGCCACTGTCCGCGCGTCTGCACGTCCTGGAAGCCCGGCAGGCCCTGGTCGATGAAGCGCTCGGCGACAAGGTCGTAGTACGTCCGCCGCGCCGTCGCGAGCCACGATCCGCGCGCGCCACCTGGCAGTCCGCCTTCCACCACGACGTTGCCGTCGGTGGCGCTGAGGGCGGCCGTGCCGCCGACGCGCCCGGAGCGTCCGTCGCGGTTCTCGACCACGAGCAGGCTGGCCAGGCGGTCGCCGTACTTCACGCTGAAGCCGCCGGTGGCCAGCTCGAACTTCTGGATCGTCTCCGGATTGAACGCGCTCGCCAGCCCGAAGAGCCGAAACGGATCGTGCACCTCCACACCGTCCATCATCGTCAGGTTCTGGTCGGGCGTGCCGCCCCTGACCGCGAGGCGGCTGCCGAGTTCGTCGGCCGCCATCACACCGGGCAGCGTCTGCAGCGTGCGGAACACGTTGTCGAGCGCACCCGGCGTGCGCAGCACATCAACCGGCCGCACGGCCTCCGCCGTGGGGGAGCTCGTGGGTGCGGTCGCCACGACGTCGAGGCGTTCGGCGTAGCCCGTGTCAGCGGCGAGGGCGAATTCCAGGTCCACCGTGCGTGGCTCGCTCGCGTTCACGACGGTGGTGGACGGATGGTAGCCGGTGGCCGAGACCACGAGCGTCACGGTGCCCGCCGGCGCGTCCATGGCGAAGCGTCCGTCGGCCGTGGTGGTGGCGGTCTCGATGCCAGCGGTAAGATGTGCGCCGGCGATCGGCCGTCCGGTGGCCATGTCCACGACGATGCCGGTCACCCGCACGCGAGGCGACGGCGTCTGCGGCGCGGCAGGCTGGCCGCTGGAACTGGCGGCGGCGAGGGCCGCGGCCGGAGCGCTGCAAGCGATGAGACAACAGAGCAACAGCAACAGGCTGGGTGACATCGGAACGGACTCCTGTGGGGCGTGGTGTGGCAAACTTACGATGTAAGGCAACGGGTTCTGTTCTATACCTTACGGTGTAAG
>JALHON010000254.1 GCA_022842985.1 Acidobacteriota bacterium
CGGGCGGCGGAAGTCGTGCGGGTCTTGCTGCTGGCGGTGGCGCGCGCCGTGGTCTTGCGGGCGGCGGTGCGCGTGACGCGGGCGGGGGCCTTGCGGGTCGAGCTGGCCTGGCGCGAAGCCTTGACCGTGCGGGTGCGAGTCGCGCCGGCCGCGTCGAGCGGCTGGCTGCAGACACACGTCAGGATGGCAGCGAGGACGCCGCCCAGCATTCGACGGCGTCGAGAGCTCAGCACATGCATGGGATTATGAAGCGGCCCGTCCCCCCTGCGAGGACGCACTTCGCGTTACCGAAGGTGTCGGCATTGTAACCGAGGACCTTTAGCGCGCAAGAGTGTAATTGCGGCTGGATCCTCCGCCCGCCCCGACACTCGTCCCGGCGGCGCGCTGGATGCGGCGGGGGCGCCCGATCCGGATTGCCGGATCTCGTTTACACTGTGCCGGCTGTCGCCAGGCGCGTCCCGTCCGGAATTGCCGCGAAAATCACGCGGCCGTCGCGGGCGCACGCGAGGCCAGCGCACGGGCGCTGGTGGCATTTCGTTTGCTGAGAAGGTAAGGCCGTCGCGGGGCACGTGCGTCGCGGCGGATCGGTCCGTGGGGGTCGGTCCTTCGTCGGGGAACGACCGCGGTTGAAGCCTGGCCCATCGGCCAGTGGCTCTGGAGGAGTGTCCATGAGGTTGAAGACGACAGGTTGGGTCCTGTGTCTGGTCGCCGTGCTGTTCGCTGCACTGCCGGCCGGCGCGCAGGACTTCCGCGGCCGCATCAACGGCACCGTCACCGATAACACCGGGGCGGTCCTGCCCGGGGTCACGGTCACGGTGTCAGGTCCGGCCTTGATCCAGCCGCAGGTGCAGGTGACGAGCGCCGAGGGCGACTACCGCTTCGTGGCCCTGCCGCCCGGCGTCTATACGCTGAACTTCGAGCTGACCGGCTTCGGTTCGGTCAATCGCGAAGGCATCCGCGTCGTCATCAACCAGACGCTCACCGTCGACATGCAGATGCAGGTCGCGACCCTGCAGGAGACCGTCACGGTCACGGGCGCGTCGCCCGTCGTCGACACCTCGACGACCACGATGGGCACGAACTTCACCAAGGAACTCCTGACCGAGATCCCGAACGCCCGCGACGTGTGGGCGGCCATGGCGCAGGCGCCCGGCATGCAGATGACGGCCTACGACGTCGGCGGCTCGCGCACCGGCAACCAGACCGGCTACCGCACCTACGGCTTCGACGACCAGAACCAGACGCGCCTCGAAGGCATCGACACCACGGAAGGCACGAACGCCAACGCCGGCTACTTCGACTTCGGCAGCTTCGAAGAGTTCCAGGTGGGCGGCGCCGGCGCCGACGCCACGGCCTTCGCGGGCGGCGCGGTGCTGAGCATCTCGGTCAAGTCGGGCAGCGACAAGCTCACCGGCAACTGGTACAGCGACTACCAGAACGAGGACATGATCGCCAACAACGTGCCCTCGAATCTGCAGGTGGCGGGCACACAGAACGGCAGGGACTTCTTCACGCGGGCGCCCCTCGAGCGCGGCAACCAGATCCAGAAGCAGTACGACCTGAACGGCAACGTCGGCTTCCCCATCTGGCGCGGCAAGGCGTGGGGCTTCTACAGCTACCGCCTGAACGACCAGTTCAAGTACACGACGGGCCTCCCCACCAACATCGAGCGCTCGAAGCTCACCAATCCCTACACGTTCAAGCTCACCTACCAGGTGTCGCAGAACAACCAGCTCATCGGCTTCATCAACAAGCGCCAGAAGCTGCAGGACAAGCGCGACGTCGGCATCACGACGCCGCTCTCGGCCGCGCGTTACCAGTCGTCGGAGAACACGCCGATGAAGGCCGAGTGGACGAGCGTGCTCGGCAGCCGCGCCTTCCTCGACGTCATCGTCGGCAACTGGTGGAACTTCTTCCCCCTCCGCCCGCTGCCGGAAGTGGGCCTGTTCCCTGAGTTCACGAGCCCCGGGCGGCAGAACCTCGCCAACCTCAACTTCTTCGACGGCGGCCCGAACAGCGCCTACCAGGACCAGAAGCGCTGGAAGCCCCAGGGCTACGTGAGCCTCTCCTACTTCAAGGACGGCTGGGCCGGCAGCCACGACTTCAAGATCGGCTACGACATCAAGCGCGACCGCCGCAGCCTGTTCCGTGACCAGCCGTTCGACCTCTTCTACCGCGACAACGGCTTCGACGCGAACGGCAACTGGATTCCCTCGCAGGTCGACCTCTACAACACGCCGGTCACCGGCATCAACGACGTGAACTACCAGTCGGTGTGGGCGCAGGACAACTGGAAGCTCACCAACCGCCTGACCGCCACGCTCGGTCTGCGCTGGGAGTACTACAGGGACGGCTGGCCGGAACAGCAGTTTGCGCCGAACGGCATCGGCGTGCTCGCCGGCTTCACCGATCAGCGCTACATCGACTTCATGGCGCAGCGTTCGGTGGCCGCGCGCACCGTCGCCAACACGAAGGACCTCTCGCCCCGCTTCGGTCTGGCGTACGACATCACGGGCGACAACCGCACCGTCGCCAAGTTCTACTTCGGCCAGTCGCGCTGGAACTCGGCCGACGTGCTGGCCGACCGCGAGAACCCCGTGGGCATCGGTCAGCTGCGCTACACCTTCGTGCCGTGCACGGCGACGCGTACGACCCAGTGCGACCTGAACGGCAACCGCGTGGTCGATAGCCCCGCCGAACTCGGTGCCTTCCTCAACACCATCGGCAACGCCGGCTCGTTCCTGGTCGACCGCGACCTCGTGCGCCCGGTGAGCAACGAACTCTCGACGAATCTCGAGCGCGAGATCGTGAGCGGCCTCTCGGCGCGCGTGTCGTACGTCTACAAGAACATGCGCAACGTCTGGGGCGAAACCGACCTCGTGCGCACCCCCGGCGCCTACAACGTGCCCTTCAACTACACCGACCTCGGCGCCGACAACCGGGCGGGCACGGGCGACGAGCAGCAGTTCACGTTCCAGGACCGCGCCTCGGGTCTGGGTCAGCAGCGCTTCTGGACGAACCCCGACGGCTTCGACGCGGACTTCAACACGGTGGAAATCGCCGTCAACCGCCGCATGTCGGGCAAGTGGATGCTGCTCACGTCGGCCGGTATGACCTGGTCGACGATGCAGCACTTCTCCGCGACGGCGCCGACGGGATACACGCGTGACTTCTCGTATCGTCCGTTCGACAACATCTTCGGCGACGAGAACGGCCGCGAGACCAGCACCGTGTGGAACTACAAGGTGATCGGCCGCTACGAGCTGCCCTGGGGCATCGGCTCCTCGGGTTCGTGGCGCGTGCAGAGCGGTCAGCAGTTCGCCCGCACCGCGTCGGTGAACTTCCCCGGTGAAGGCACCCGCGTCGTGCGCGTCGAGCCCATCACCGCCAACCGCTACCCGAACGTCTCGATCCTCGACCTGCGCCTCGACAAGTCGTTCACGCTGCCCGGCAAGACCGGCAAGGTGACGTTCCAGTTCGACGGCTTCAACCTGGCCAACAGCGGCGCGATCACCTCGTTCCGTCAGACGACCGCCAACTACCTCGAGGTCACCGAGACGCTGGCGCCGCGCATCTTCCGCGTGGGCTTCCGCTGGGATTTCTAACGCACGTCCTCGATGGACGTGCGTTAGAACGGGCCTGTCCCGTTCTCTGGGACTGGCCCGATGACCTCCGCGACGAACCTGTGTTAGTCCGGGCCTGTCCCGTCCTCTGGGACTGGCCCTCGACGACTTGATCGATCGATTGACTCGCGACGGGCGGGCTCAGCGTGGGCCCGCCCGTTTCGTCTGTACGGGCTGCGCGGCGTTCCGGACCTGAACATTTCTGCGGCACCTGCGCGCCACTGCGTGGAATGGCACGCCGCCCCGTCCCGGATATGCGCACGCGTGTGCTAGTGTTGGCCCGCCTCCCCAATGACACGTCGTGCGTGGCTGCCCCACCTCGCCGCCGTGCTGGGTTATGTGCTGGTCGCCGTCGCGTTCTCGTGGCCGCTCGTCCCGCACATCACCACGCACCTGACCGGAGATCCCGGCGGGGATACGGGTGTGTACGTCTGGAACCAGTGGGTGTTCCAGCATGAAGCCTGGGTCGAACGCCGCAACCCGCTGACCACCGAGCAGATCTTCTCGATGACCGGCCGGCCGGTCGATCTCACGCAGCACAACTACACGCTCTTCGCCAACCTGCTCGCGTTTCCGCTGATGCGGGTGCTCGGCACGGTGCCCACGTTCAATCTCGTCTATCTCGCCACGGTCGTGCTGACTGCGTGGATGACCTTCGTGCTGGCGCGCCGCGTCACCGGGGGCGCGAACCTCGAAGCCTGGCTCGCCGGTGCCGCCTTCGCCTGGGCGCCGGTGCTCGTCGCCCGCTCCACCGGCCACTACAGTCTGGTCGCCGCGGCACCGCTCGCCGCCTTCGTCTGGAGCCTGCACCGCGTGGAGCGATCGGAGTCGCTGCGCGACTCGATCCTCGCCGGCGTCTCGGTGGCCTGGGCGGCGTCGTGTGACGCCTACTACGCCGTGTACTGCGTGGTCATCGCCGCGATCTACATGAGCTCGCGGCTGCTGCGCCTCGAGTGGCGCCCGGGACAATCGACGACCCCGGGGCGCTGGATGCTCGACCTCGCGATCCTGCTCGTGGGCGGCCTCGTCGTCGGCCTGATTGCCGGCAGAGGCGGCCGCTTCGAGCTCTTCGGCGTGCCGGTGAGCGTGCGCGGCCTCTGGGCGCCGATGTTCCTGCTGACCGTGCTCGTCGTCGCGCGGACCTTGATCTACCTGCATCCGCAGGTGGTGACCTACGGACTGCCACGGCCGAAAGCGCTCGGACTCACGGTGGCCGCGGGCCTGGCCGGCATGGTGGCCCTGTCGCCCACGCTCTACGGCGCGGCGCAGCGCGTGATGGACGGCTCCTGGGTGTCGCCGCCCACCTACTGGCGCAGCAGTCCGCGCGGGGTCGATCTGCTGGCGCTCGTGGCGCCGAACCCGTCGCATCCGCTCGTGCGCTGGCTGGCCGGCGACCAGCAGGCCGCGGCCCCCACGGTGTTCGTGGAGTTCACGGCCGCCCTCGGCCTCGTGACACTCGCCGTCATCGCGTTCGCCGTGTGGCGCGCCGGCCTGCGTGCGCGCGGCTGGTTCTGGACACTCGGCATCTTCGCCGCGCTCGCACTCGGCCCCTTCGTGCACGTCGCCGGGGTGAACACGTTCATCCCCGGGCCGTGGGCGCTGCTGCGCTATGTGCCGGTCGTGAGCCTCACGCGCATGCCGGGGCGCTTCGCGGTGGTCGCGGCCCTCTGCGCGAGCGTGCTCTTCGCGCTGGCCCTCAAGGCGATCGGCGAGCGCTGGCCGCACCGGCGGCGCCAGATGCTGGCAGCCGTCGCCGTGCTCCTCGCGTTCGAACTGCTGCCGGCGCCGCGCCCGCTCTATTCCGCCGCGATTCCCTCGGTCTACGACACGATCCGCGCCGACACGCGGCCGGTGCGCATCCTCGAACTGCCCTTCGGCGTCCGCGACGGCGTGTCCTCCGAAGGCAACTTCAGCGCGCGCTACCAGTTCTACCAGACGCGCCACGAGAAGAAGCTCCTCGGCGGCTACCTCTCACGCGTGTCGGCGCGCCGCTTCCGCGAGGTCCGTGAAACACCGGTGCTCACCGGCCTGCTCGCGCTCAGCGAGGGCCGCACCCTGCCGCCCGAGGAGCTCGCCAGGCTCGTCGAGCGGGCCCCGGCGTTCACCGCGCGCGCACACCTCGCGTGGGTGGTCATGCACCCGTCGCAGACGTCTCCGGCGCTCGAGGCCGCCGCCATCCGCGCCTTCGATCTGGAGCGGGTGGCCGAAGACGGTGACGCGGTGCTGTATCGCACGCGCGGCGCCATGGCCCCGGAACGACAGCCCTCCAGCAGCGCCGGCCCCTAGCGCGGCTGGCCGCGCGTCCGCCCGGGCGGCGGACTGCTACACTCCACGGGATGCCCCCGCGCTGGTTTCTGCTGGTGTACGCCCTCTCGGGCGCCGCGGCCCTCGTCTACGAGGTGGCGTGGACGCGCCTCCTCACCCTGTCGCTCGGGCACGGTGTGGCGGCTGCCAGCACGGTGCTCGCCGCCTTCATGGGCGGGCTCGCCATCGGCGCCGCGCTGGCCGGTCCGGCGAGCGACCGCGCGCCACGCGTCCAGGCGATGCGCATCTATGCCGGTCTCGAAGTGGCCATCGCCGTGCTCGCGCTGGCGATGCCGCTCGGCCTGGCCGCGCTCGAGCCGCTGCTGAGCCGTGCCTACGCCGACGGCACCGGTGGTGCGGCGTTCCCGCTGCTCCGGCTCCTCGCGAGCGTCGTGCTCGTGGCGCTGCCCGCCGTGGCCATGGGGGCAACCTTCCCGTACGTCGCCCGCTGGTACGTGCCCGGCGCCGCCGCGGCCACGCGGGATGCCGGCGCCCTCTACGCCGCGAACACGGCCGGCGCCGCCGCCGGCGCGCTGCTGACCGGCTTCCTGCTGCTGCCCACCCTGGGCCTGCGGCTCACGACGTGGACGGGCGTG
>JALHON010000255.1 GCA_022842985.1 Acidobacteriota bacterium
GTGCGGCTGCGCGGCACGCCGTGGCGGCGCTACCGCGTGCGGCGCACCGGCCCGGCGACGAGCGCGTCCACGGTGTGGGCGACGCCGCCCACGACCACGAGCCGCGTGCGACGCAGGTCCGCGATCGCGGCGAGCGGGTTGCCCTCGACCACCACGAGGTCCGCGAGCTTGCCGGCTTCGATGGTGCCGAGGTCAGCCCCGAGCCCCATCGCCTCGGCGGGCACGGCAGTGGCCGTGCGGATGGCCTCGGCCGGCGTGAGTCCGCCGCGCACGTAGTGTTCGAGCTCCGAGAGCAGCGCCACGCCGTAAGGGTTGATCGGCGAGTCGGTGCCGGCGATGACCTTGCCGCCACCGGCGACCACCGCCGCCACGAAGCGCTCCTGCGGCGTGACGAGTGCCTCGCGCGCGGCGAGCGTGGCGGCAGACGGCGGCGCGGCGACGAGCGCCTGGCCGGATGCGGCGACCGACGGCGGGAAGAGCCGCGTGACGCGGGCGTCGGTCACCCACCACGGGTCGCGCGCGGTGAGCACCTGGAAGCCGCCCTGGATCGTGATCGTGGGCGTGATCGTCATGCCGGAGGCCGTGAGCAGCTGCACGACGTCGGCGTACGAGCGCCGCAGCTCGCTCATCTTCGGCGAGTAGCCGCGGCGGCTCGTGCCGCGCACGTGTTCGACACCGTCGGCGCCGTAGGCCACGGCCGGGTAGATTTCGTGCGAGGTCACCGGCATCCCGGCGCGATGCGCGCCCTCGATGATGCGCTGCTGCAGCAGGTCGGGCAGCCGCACGTAGGTCTTGATGAAGTCGTAGTTCAGCTGCTGCGCCCGTGCCAGGTGCAGATCGACGAAGCCGCCGCCGTCGAGCGCGACGCCGCCCGGGTAGTAGACACGGGAGCCGTCGAGCGGCTCGCCGGTCGTGAGGAGCCGCGGTCCGACACGGGCGCCCGAGAGCACCGCCTCGCGCTCCTCCTGCCCTTCGAAGGCGTTCGTCGCCGGGTTGCGCACGGTGGTGACGCCGAACGACAGCCAGATGCGGCCCTGCGCTTCGCCGTACGCCTTCACGAGATGGGTGTGGCTCTCGATGAGCCCGGGCAGCACGGTGGCATTCGACGCGTCGATGACCGTGCCGCGATGCAGATCATCGCGATGCGGCGCGACGCTGACGATGCGCGCGCCCTCGATGACGACGTCCATCGCCGTCTCGAGCCCGACGCCGGTGCGCGCGGTGAAGAGCCGGCCGGCGTGGATGGTGGTCGTACCCGGTGGCGGCGCGACCGTCCATGAGAACTGCGGTGCGATGTCGCGCGTGCGGCCATCGAGGAGGTCGACGAGACGGAACCTATCGGCGGCCTGATAGAGCAGGCGCCGCGAATCCGCCGTCCACGACGGCGCACTCGCCAGATCGGTCGACACGCGGCGCGGCGGCCCGCTCGCCGTGCCGTCGCGGGTCACGGGATAGGTCGTGAGGAAGCCGTCCACGATGGCTGCCATCTCGCGGCCATTCGGCGCCCACACCGGGCCGAGGTTCTCGCGCATGCCCACCGACTTGTGCGGGATCGGATCCATCCAGCGATCCGGCGCGAAGGCGGCGCGGCCATCGGGTGTCGTCTCGGGCTCGACGGCCACCCAGAGCACCTGATTGGTCCCTTCGCGGAAGCGCGTGGAATACGGCTTGAGGGCCGACATCACCACGGCCCTGCCGTCGGGCGACCACGAGGGGCGCCCCGGCTCGAAGATCCGGCCGTGCACCTGGCGCTGCTCGCGGTTGGCCACCTCGACGACGCGCAGCTGCGACTCGGCGTCGAGATAGGCGAGGCGCGAGCCGTCGGGCGACCAGGCGGCGGTCGTGCCGTCGGCGGCGATCCGGCGATCGGTGCCGGCGGCGAGATCGCGCACCCAGAGCGCCACGGCGCCATCGCGATCGGAGGAATACGCGATCGAGCGGCCATCGGGCGCCCACACGGGATTGGTCTCGACGAACACGTCGTTCGTGACCTGCCGCGGCACCGGCGCGGCGTCGTTCGTGGCCACGAGCCAGAGATCGCCAAGCGCCGCGAACGCGACGGTGGCGCCGTCGGGGGAGATCGCCGGATGCATCAGCCCGCGCACCGGCTGCGGCCCCTCGGGCGAGAAGTTGCGGCGGGCCGGCGTGAATGGCGCGCGGGTGAAAGCCACGTCGGCGGCAAACGGGATGGCGCGCGCGGCGGCGCCGCGGGCCCGGCGCTTCACGACGCCGTCGGCGGTATAGAGCCACTCCCCCGTCGAGATCCACTGCGGCCGGAACGGGAAGACGTCTTCCGCGGGGTCGGCCACGTTCACGCCGCCCACCATGAGCCGCGTCGCGGCGGCGTCCACGGCCACGTACGCCACACTTTTCCCATCCGGCGCCCACGACGGCGTGTAGAGCACACCGGCGTCGGTCGCGAGCGTGCGCTCGACGCCCGACTCGACCTGACGCGCGTAGATCCCGCGCGGCTCGCGGTCCGACACGAAGGCGATCTCACGGCCATCCGGCGACCAGGCCGGCATCGACTCGTTGGCCGCGCCGTTCGTGACGCGGCGCACATCACCCGTGGCGACGTCGAGCTGCCAGACGTCGTACGTGCCGCCGCGGTCGGAGCTGAACGCGAGGCGCGTGCCGTCGGGTGACCAGTGCGGCTCGCGATCGTCGAACGGGCCCGACGTCAGCTGGCGCAGGTCGCTGCCATCGGCGTTCATCGTCCAGATGTTCCAGGTGTCGCGGTGATACGCCTGGAAGGCCAGGCGGCGGCCATCCGGCGACCACGCCGGGGCGTGCGCGTCGTAGCCATCGGCGAGCACGCGCCGCGCGGCACCGCCCTCGACCGGCAGCGTCCACAACGCGCCGAGCAGATCGAGGGCCACGGTGCGGCCGTCGGGTGAGAGCGCGGCGGCCATCGAGGTGCCCTCGCGCAGCGTGAGCCGCACGTCGCGCCCCCGGGGCTGCGCCGCCAGCAGGCCTGCCGTCGCCGCCATTGCCGTCAGCCATCCGATCATCGATCCGCGCATGCCCGCCTCCGCCACACGCCGTCACTGCCGGCGTGCGGGAATTCTAGTGCCTGCGTCGTAGACTTACGGACGAGACCTCGTGGGGCATCGATGACTCTTCCGGATGTGTGGCACTCGATGGGCCCGCGCGGCCTGCTGTGGTGGCAGTGGCTGGCGCTGCCGCTGCTCGCGGCCGGCGCGTGGGCCGCCGGACGCGTGCTCGGCGCGCTCGTGCGCGGGCTGCTGATGCGCGTGGCACGACGCACGAGTTCCGCATGGGACGAGCGCTGGCTGGCGCGGATCGGCCCGGCCCTCTCGGCCGTCTGCGCCACGGCGGTCGCGGCCCTCGCCCTGCCGTTCCTCGAACTGCCCGCCGGCGCGTCGCGCTTTGCCGTCGCCACGCTCACGGCCGCCGGCGTCGTCGCCATCTTCTGGATGCTCTGGCGGTCGGTCGACACGCTCATCGAGATGATCGTCGAGCGCTCGTGGGCGGCCGGCGACCCGTCGGCGCGCTCGATGCTGCTCGTCGGCGGCAACCTGCTCAAGGCGGCGGTGATGGTGACGGGGGCGGTCACGACCGCCGCCACCTTCGGCTATCCGGTCACGACGGTCGTGGCCGGGCTCGGCATCGGCGGCATTGCCTTCGCCTTCGGCGCACAGAAGACCGTCGAGCACCTCTTCGGGTCGATTGCGCTCGCCACCGATCAGCCGTGCCGCGTCGGCGACACGGTGAAGGTCGACGACATCGTCGGCACCGTCGAACACATCGGCGCGCGATCGACGCGCATCCGCACGCTCGACCGCACACTCGTCACGATCCCGAACGGGCGCCTGGCCGACTCGCGCATCGAGTCGTACGCGCCGCGCGACCGCATCCGCCTCGGCACGACCATCACGCTCGGCTACGGCGCGAGCGCGGCGCAGGTGCGCCAGGTGATCACCGGCATCGAGCAGGCGCTCGCCGCGCATCCGCTCGTGTGGCCCGATGTCGTCGTGGCGAAACTCGCGAACCTCGGCCCGGCCACCATCGACATCGAGATCCTCTGCTGGATCGCGACGACCGACTACGACGCCTTCCGCGTGGCGCGCCAGGAGGTGCTGCTCGCGGTCATGGGTGTCGTCGAAGCCAGCGGCGCCCACTTCGCCCAGCTGCCGCCGCGTTAACGATGTGAGAGGGACTGTCCCTATTCCAGCCCCGGCCAGACTGGTCGCACAATCTGCACCTAGTCTGGCTGGAGCCAGAATGGGGACAGTCCCCAATACTCAGCGGCGGCTGAAGAGGAACTCCTGCACCTTGCCGTCGGGCGTGCGGTACATGAGCGTCGTCGCCGGCGTCGTGCCCACCATGAGCGCAAGGGTCGAGACCTCCATGCCGCCGCGTTCGCGGATCGCGCCGGGCTCGACGTCGTGCACCTCGCCGGCATCGACGAGCGACTTCGACATCACCGCCAGCCGCGCCGGTGTCAGGAACGCGCTGTATTCGTCGCCGAGGAGCGCGCGGTTCACGTCACCCTTGCGGATCTGCGCGAGCAGGTCGAGCGCCACCTCGCGCGCCGGCGGGCCGCTCACCGTCGGCGCATCGGCCACCGGCATGAGCTTCGCGAGCACGGCGCTCTCGATCGTGTCGAGCACGCCGCCGGCCCAGTCGGCATTCGCCATCACCACCACCGCCGATCGCGACGACGGCACCATGGCGTTACGCGCGCCGAAGCCGCTCACCGCGCCGCCATGCTGCAACACGAGCGTCGGACCGCGATCCCGGATCGACTGCCCGCAGCCGTAGCCGCTCGTGCGCCCGTCGCTGAGCCGGCTCGGCGTGGTCATCGTGGCCCACGACGCCGGCGAGAGCACCTTGCCGTCCATGAGCGCGAGATCCCAGGTGAGCAGATCGCCGGGCGTGGACCAGATGCCGCCGGCGGCGCCAATCCAGCCCGTGCCCTCGGGCACCGCCGGCTCGGCATCGCCGAGGCCGAGTGGCGTGTATCCCTCGGCCATGCCGGCGCCACCGCGGGCCGGTTCGTAGCGCGTGTGCGCCAAGCCGAGCGGCGTGAAGAGACGACGTTCGAGCTGCGCCGCGAACGGCTCGCGCCCGGCGCGCTCGGCAATCGCGCCGAGCAGCAGATAGCCGGTGTTGCTGTAGGAATAGCGGGCGCGCGGCTCGAAGTCGAGCGGACGCGCGGCGAAGTCGCGCACGATGTCGAGACTCGCGCGCGGCGCCGCCATCGGCCGGTCCACGAAGTCGAGCGGATAGTAGTCGCGATACCCCGACACCATGCCGCCGATGTCGCGCACGGTGATCTCGGACGCCCGCGTCAGCCCCGGCTCGTAGCGCGCCACCGCATCGTCGAACGACAGCTTCTTTTCCTGCTCGAGCTGCAGCGCCACGGCGCACGTGAACTGCTTGGTGACCGAGCCGATGGCGAAGAGTGTCTCGGTCGCGACCGGCGTCTTGTCGGCGACGCGGCCCAGGCCGTAGCCCTTGGCGAAGATCACCTGGCCGTTCTGCATCACGCCGACGCTCACGCCGATGGCGCGCTGCGCGGCCACGGTGGCGCTGATGAAGGCATCGAGGTCGGCCACCGAGAGCGACGCAAGCACCGGCGCGGCGGGCGCGGCCGGCTCCGCGGGCGGTGGAGGTGCCTGGCTGGCGCGTCCGCAGGCCGACGTCAGAAGCAGGATCGTGAACAGCACGGCGCGGCGGATCGTCATGGTGGCGGCATCATACCGAACCGCCTGCGCCCCGGCGCGTCGCGCCACGTTCACAAGGGCGACGTCGCCACCACCCGGCGCAGCCGCGCCACCACTTCGTCGTCCACCGGGTCGGGCGCCGCCAGCTCGCGCCGCATGCCGGCGAGCAGCGCCGTGAACCCGGCGCCGAACTGCTCGCACTGGCGGCAGCCGGCCACGTGCGCCTCGACGCGGGCCCGCAGGTCCGCCGGCACGTCGCCCTCGGCGTAGTCGCTGAGCGCGGCCATCACCTGCGCGCACGTCAGTCCCGCCACTTCACGCTCGTCGGGTCGCACGGGCCACCTCCTCGTTCACGCGCGCCGCGAGCGTCATCCGCGCGCGGTGCAGCCGGCTCTTCATCGCCGCGAGACTCAGGCCCAGCAGCGCCGCCGTCTCCTCGCCCGACTGCCCTTCCAGATCGCGCAGCGTCACCACCTCGCGGTCGAATGGATCGAGCGTGTCGAAGGCGGCTCGCAGCAGGTCGCGCCGTTCGGCGGCCAGCGCCAGCGTTTCCGGGTCGGCGCTGCCCCATCCTGCCCGCACGCCCAGCTCGTCGAGGGGCACCTCGGCCGCGTCGTGCCGGCGCACGTCGTCGCGCCGCCGCCACGCCGTGTGCCGCGCGATCGTGAAGAGCCACGTGCGCACGCTCGACGCGCCGCGAAAGGCCTTCGCCCCGCGCCTTGCGGCGAGGAAGGTCTGCTGCAGCAATTC
>JALHON010000256.1 GCA_022842985.1 Acidobacteriota bacterium
CGTGCGCGCCGCCGCGTCGGGCGTCGGCGACCTGGCCCTGCGCGCCGCCGGCGCGTTCCGCTGAGGCTGCCGTGGCCGACGACGAGAGCGGAGAGAAATCCGAGAAACCTTCAGCAAAAAAGCTGAAGGAGGCCCGTGAGAAGGGCAACGTCCCCCGCAGTGCCGACCTCGTGGCGGCGCTGTCGCTGCTGGCCGTCTCGACCGTGCTCGCGCGCACCGGCGGCGCCGGCGTGGCCCGCCTGCAGCAGCATCTCGCCGAAGGGCTGCGCGGTCTCGGCGATCGCGCCCACCTCACCCTGACAGCCGATTCGATCGGCACGATCGTCACGAGTGATGCGCTGGTGCTCGGCCTCATCGTGGCGCCGCTCATGGGCGTGGCGGCCTTTACCGCGCTTGCCGGCAACCTGGTGCAGTCGGGCTGGGTCTTCGCGCCCGAACGCCTGACGCCCGACTTCACCCGCCTCAGCCCGGCCAACGGCTTCTCGCGCTTCGCGCCGTCGCAGGCCGGCGTCACCGTGCTCAAGGCCAGCATCGCCGTCAGCATCGTCTCGACCTTGCTGTATTCGCTGAGCGCGCAGGCGATGGCCGAGACGCCGCGTCTCGCCTGGATGTCGCCGGCGATGGCCGGCGGCGAGGCCTGGCGCTGGATCTGGCGGCTCCTCATGCAGGGCGGTATCGCCCTGCTGCTGCTCGCCGGCGCCGATGTCGGCTGGCAGTGGTGGCGGCACTTCCAGTCGCTCAAGATGACCAAGCAGGAACTGCGCGACGAATCGAAGGGGAGTGAAGGCAACCCCGAGGTCAAGGCGCGCGTGCGCCGCATCCAGCGCGACATGACGCGCCGGCGGATGCTCGCGGCCGTCAAGACCGCCACCGTCGTCGTCACCAACCCGACCCACTTCGCCGTCGCCCTCGAGTACAAGCGGGGCGCCATGAGCGCGCCGCTCGTGGTGGCGAAGGGGCAGGACCTGCTGGCCGCGCGCATCAAGGAGATCGCGCGCGAACACGGCGTGCCCATCATCGAGAACAAACCGCTCGCACAGGCGCTCTTCAAGGGCGCCGAGGTGGGCGATGTCATCCCGGGCGATCTCTTCGGCGCCGTCGCCGAACTGCTCGCCTACCTCGTCCGCATCCGTCAGCTGATGCTCTGAGATCCGCATGGCCACCACCAGCTCACCCCGGAATCCCTCGCACCTGCTCGTGCCGGTCGCGCTCCTCGCGGTCGTCATGCTCATGGTGGTACCGCTGCCGCCGCTGCTGCTCGATCTGCTGCTGTCGATCGACATCGGCCTCTCGGTCGTGCTGCTGCTCACCGTCGTCTACGTGAAGCAGCCGGTCGAATTCTCGGTCTTCCCCTCGCTGCTCCTGTTGCTCACGCTGCTGCGCCTCGCGCTGAACGTCGCCGCCACGCGCCTCATCCTGATGCACGGCCACGAGGGCGTCGAAGCGGCCGGCCACGTCATCATGGCGTTCGGCCAGTTCGTCGTCGGCGGCAACTTCGTCGTCGGCATCGTCGTGTTCCTGGTGCTCATCGCGATTCAGTTCATCGTCATCAACCACGGCGCGGTGCGCATCTCGGAAGTCACGGCGCGCTTCACCCTGGATGCCATGCCCGGGCGGCAGATGGCCATCGACGCCGATCTGAATGCCGGCGCCATCGACGAAGCCGAAGCCAGAATCCGCCGCGACCGTGTGCGCCGTGAAGCCGACTTCTACGGCTCGATGGACGGCGCCATCCGCTTCACGCAGCGCGACGCGCTGGCCGCCATCCTCATCACCGGCGTCAACATCGCCGCCGGTCTCGTCATCGGCGTGCTGCAGCACGGCGTGGATCTCGCGACCGCGGCGCAGACCTACACCATCCTGACCATCGGCGAGGGCCTCGTCACTGCCATCCCGGCCCTGCTCGTGTCGATGTCGGGCGGCCTCATCACGACCCGCGCCGCCTCGGAATCGCACCTCGGCGACGACGTGGCCGAGCTGTTGCTCGCGCGCGGGCGGCCCCTGGCCGCCGCGGCCGCGGCGCTCGTCGCCCTGGCGCTCATTCCCGGCCTGCCGAAGTTCGCGTTCATCACCGTGGCGCTCGTGCTCGGCGGCGCCGCCTGGGCCACGAAGAACGCGGTGGCGAAACCGGCCGCGCCGGCCGCCGCCACGCCGGCGCCGGCGCCGGACGCGCTCGACGGCGGCGTGAACATCGACCCGCTCGGCGTGGAAGTGGGCTACGCGCTCGTCTCGCTCGTCGACGAAGCGCAGGGCGGCACGCTGCTCGCGCGCATCCGGTCGGTGCGGCGTCAGATTGCGACCGAGACGGGTGTGGTCGTGCCGGCCGTGCACGTCGCCGACAACCTGCAGCTCGGGCCGCGGCAGTACACGATTCTCGTGAAGGGCGTCGAGGTGGCGCGCGGCGAGCTCTACGCCGACCGCCTGCTCGCCATCAACCCGGGCACCGCCGGCGGCGGGCTCGAGGGCGTGCAGACCCGGGAACCGGCGTTCGGCCTGCCGGCGCTCTGGATCGGGATCGAGCAGCGCGATCGCGCCTCGGCCGCCGGTTACACGGTGGTCGACCCGACGACGGCGCTCTCGACGCACCTGTCGGAGACCATCCGCGTGTTCCTGCCGGAGCTGCTGACGCGCCAGCACACGAAGGAGCTCGTGGATCGCGTGGCGCAGAGCTCGCCCAAGCTCATCGAGGAGCTGGTGCCCAAGATTGCGTCGATTGGCGATATCCAGCGCGTGCTGCGCCAGCTCCTGCGTGAGCGTGTCTCGATCCGCGACCTGACGACCATTCTCGAAGCGGTGGCCGACGCGGCCCCCGGCGCCAAGGATACGGACGGCGTGGCCGAGGCGGTGCGTGCGGCCATCGGGCGGTCGATCTGCCGGCCCTATCAGACCGATCGTGACGAGCTGCCGGCCATCTCGCTCTCGCCGGCGCTCGAGGAGCGCCTCGTCGCCTCCATCGTCAAGACCGAGCACGGCGCGGTGCTCGCCATCGACCCGACACAGGCGCAGCGCCTGGCCTCGCGCATCGGCGAGATCTTCGCCGGGGCGGTGGCACAACCTGTGCTCCTGTGCACACCGACGTTGCGTCCACACATCTGGCGGCTCTTCGCCAGGGTGCTGCCGCATCTGGGTGTGCTGTCGCACAACGAAGTGCCGCCGCAAGTGCACGTGGCCTCGATTGCGACGCTGGATTGACATGCTGCAGGTCAAAGAGTTCCGCCAACCCACGGTTCGTGACGCCTTTCAGGCGATTCGCGAGGAATTCGGCCCGAGCGCGGTCGTGCTGGAGAGCGGGCTCGTGAGCGCCCGCGGCTGGCGCGGCTGGGTCGGGATGCGCGAAGTGCGTGTCACCGCCCAGGCGCCGGAGGGCTGGGAGGCCGACACCGAGCGCCGGCCGGCCGTTCCCGAGCGTCGGCCCGCCGACACCCCGGCGCCGGTGAGCAGCCTCGCCGCGCGGCTCGCCGCGGCCGGCATCGACCCGGGACTTGCCGACTCGGTGGCCGCGGGTGTGCCGGTGAAGCAGCAGCGCAACCTGACGGCTGAGGGCGTCCGCCAGCACCTGGCCGCCTTCCTCACGCCGCACGCCGCCGGCGCCGAGCCCTTCGCCCGCGTCGAGGTGTTCGTCGGCCCGCCGGGCGTGGGGAAGACGACGACCATTGCCAAGATCGCGGCGCAGGAGAAAGTGCGCCGCAAGCGTGCCCTCGGTGTCGTGGCCGCGGATGCCTTCCGTGCCGGCGCCGTCGAGCAGCTGCGGACCTACGCCGCCATCATCGGCGCGCCGTTCCGCACTGCCCGCACCATCGACGACATGGATCAGGCGATTGCCGCCTCGCGGCAGACGCTGCTCGTCGACACGGCAGGGCGCTCGCCGAAGGACGACGACGTGCGCGACCTGCGCCGCATGCTCGGCCGCCGCGAGGGCGTGCGCACCCACCTCGTGATCCCCGCCGACACCTCGGTGTCGTCGGCCCGGAAGATCGTCGAGCGCTTCGCCGACACGCAGCCCGACCGGGTGGTCGTGTCGCGGCTCGACGAAGCGGAGGCGCCGGCGGCGCTGCTCACCTGGCTGCTCACGAGCGGCCTGCAGATTTCCTACGTGACCACGGGACAGCGCGTGCCGGACGACCTCGAGCGCGCCACTCCCGAGGTCCTCGCCGCGGTGCTGCTCGGAGACGAGCCCGGCGTGCCGGCGGCGATGGGCCTGGCGTGATGGCCGGGCGGATGCACAACGACAGGGAGCCAGGGCGATGCGTGTGATGAGCGCGAATTCCGACCAGGACACCGCGGTCCGCGACCAGCTGGTGATGGAACACGTCGGCCTCGTGAAGGCGATGGCGAGCCGCCTCGCCAACCGCCTGCCGCCGCAGGTCGAGGTCTCCGAACTCGTGAGCGTGGGCGTGCTCGGCCTCATCGACGCGGCCGGCCGCTTCCGGCCGTCGCTCGGCGTGCCCTTCAGCGCCTTCGCCCGCCGCCGCATCCACGGCGCGATGCTCGATTCGCTGCGCGGCCTCGACTGGGCGCCGCGCGCCGTCCGCAAGCTGCGGCGCGATGTCGATGCGGCGATCGCCAACCTGCGCTTCGAGCTCGGCCGCGAGCCCGAGGCGGCCGACATTGCCCGCGCCCTCGATGTCAGCGAGAGCGACTACGAGAAGATGCTCGACCGGCTCAAGGTGGCCGAACTCGCCTCGATCCGCCAGAGCGCCACGACCGAGGACGGCCGCACGGCGCTCGACGTCGAGATCGAACCCGGCGAGGGGCCGCACGCCCGGCTCGAACGCGAGGAGATGCGGCGCCTGCTCGCCGGCGCCATCACCGAGCTGCCCGAACGCGAGCGGCAGATCCTGGCGCTGTACTACGAGGAAGAGCTGACGCTGGCGGAAATCGGCCAGGTCATCGGCGTCGGCGAGTCGCGCGTCTCGCAGCTGCGCAGCCAGGCCATCGCCCGCCTGCGTTCGGTGCTTGCCACCCGCATGACGCGAAAGGACGCGGCGTAGTCCCGTGAGCAAGATCCTGTCCCAGGACGAGATCGACGCGCTGCTCTCGGCGCCGATCGCCGTCGATCGCACGGACCGGGCGGATGACGCGTCGCCGGCGGCGAACTTCATCCGCTACAACTTCCGGCGGCCCGACCGCATCTCGAAGGAGCAGATCCACGCGCTGCACTTCCTGCACGAGCGCTTCGCGCGCAACGTGTCGCAGTCGCTTGCCGCCTATCTGCGCTCGATGACCGACCTCTCACTCGTGTCGGTCGAGCAGTTCGCCTACTCCGAGTTCCTGATGTCGCTCTCGGACCCGACGGCCTTCTACGCCGTCTCGATGGCGCCGTTCGACGACCTCGGCGGTCTCGAGATCAATCCGGCCGTCGCCTTCGCGATGGTCGAGCGGATGCTCGGCGGCGAAGGCAAGGGCGCGGCGGTCGAACGCGCGCTCACCGACATCGAGCAGAACGTCATCGACTCGGTCGTGAAGATCCTGCTCGACTCGCTCAGCGATACCTGGCGTCCGGTGGTGGACCTGAGCTTCGGCATCCGCGGCCGGGAAACGCGCCCGCAGATGCTGCAGGTGGCGTCGCCGAACGACACCGTCGTCATGCTCGTGTTCGACATGCGCATCGGCGAGGCGCAGGGCATGCTGAACCTGTGTCTGCCGGCGAGCGTGGTCGAGAAGACCGACTCGCACTTCGCCGGCGCGCTCGACCGGCATCGCCGCGAACCCACCGGCAAGGAACGCCTGTGGCTCAACGAGAACCTGGCGCGCGTGCCGATGCCGCTCAGCGCCGTGCTCGAAACCCGCTGCACGACGCGGGAAGTGGTGGAACTGCGGGCCGGCGACGTGCTGTCGCTCGGTGTGCCGACGAGCCGGCCGCTCGACCTGCGCGTCGGCCGCACCCTGAAGTTCCGTGGCCAGCCGGCCGCGCACGGCGGCCGGGCGAGTCTCGTCGTCTCGCACCGCTGCGACGGCGCCGGCGTGGCGGAGGCGTGACATGGCGGCTCAGTTGACCACCGAGGCCCTGCGGCTGGCGCTTGCCGGCGAGTTCCGCGCCGCCGTCGAAGCCGTTGTCGGCAACGTGCTGACGACGAGCGCCGCGCCGGCGCCGTCCGGCCCCGGCTGGAGTACGCCGGTTGCGGTCTCGGGCGTCGTCGACGGCCAGCTCACCGTGTGGCTGGACGGCGCCGGCGTCACGGCGATCGCGCGGGCGATGATGGGCATGGACGACGCGCCTGAGCCGAGCGTGGCCGCCGACATGCTGAAAGAGCTGTGGGCGCAGGCCGCGGCCGCGACGGCGCTCAAGGACGGCTTCGAGGGCCTGACGCTCGTGCCCGGGCCGACGACGCCCGGCATGCTGCCGGCCAACGGCGAGCCGCTCGCCATCCTCGACGGCGCGGCGACGCTCGCCACGCTGCTGATGACCGGCGCGGTGGC
>JALHON010000257.1 GCA_022842985.1 Acidobacteriota bacterium
CGGCCGGCGGCCGCGCGAGCGGCGGTTCAGCGCACGAGCGCGCGCGCGGCGCCGAGCTCGGCCAGCATGCGATCGAGTGCCCGTTCGATGCGGCCGCGTTCGTGAGCGACACGGCCGGCATCCTTCAGACGAAACGCCTCGGCAAGACCGGGGAACGGCTGTCCGTCGTAGAGCGAGTAGATGTTCCAGCCGTAGAACACGTGGCGGTACCACTTCGTGTCCGCGGCGCCGTCGTCATCGGCCAGCGTCTGCTCCATGCGGCTCAGGCGATCATTGAGCGCGGCCCGCGACGACGCCGGCACGCCGCCACTCGCGAGGGCGCCGTCGATGGCCTGTTCGAGCGCGGCGGCCGCCACGCGTACGGCCTCGGCGCGTTCCCTGAGCGGCGCCGCGTCCATCGCCACGCCCGCCTCGCGCGACCAGCCGGAGGCGGCGTCCACCGCGTCGAGCAGCTTCGCCGCGTAGTGCGAGAAGCGGAACGGCAGTACCTCGGCCTCGCTCATCCTGAGCGCCATCGTGCCGAGCACCTGCGCCATCAGCACACCCTGGCGGAAGCCGGGGTCGGCAATCCGCTCGACGTAGGCGCGCGAGTCGTAGTTCGTGTGATACGTGCCGTAGCCGTAGCCGTTGTCGCCGATGAACTCGATCGCCATCGTCGGCACGGCCAGATGATCCTGGAAGGGCACGAAATCGGCGCCGCTGCCGAGCGCTTCGAGGTCCGGCGTGAACGTGGACGTATCGGCCACCTTCTGACGCGCCGCCTCCGAGGCCTTCCAGCGCTCGTAGACGGTGGTCTCGCCTTCGGGCACGTCCTTCGCGACATCCGCCACGAAGGCCGAGAGCGACGGCACGCCGCCCGGATCGAAGCGGCCCGCCATGTACATGTCGATGTTCACGTACATGATGAGCTGCTCCTGGAGCTGTGCCTTGAGCGCTTCCGCATACTCGGTCGAGCCGACGAGGCCGAACTCCTCCGCGTCCCAGAAGGCGAACGAGATCGTGCGCGACGGCTTCCAGCCCGTTTTCGCGAGCTGACCGAGGCCCTTCGCCACTTCGAGAAGAGCCGTCGTGCCGGTGCCAGGATCGACGGCACCGAACGTCCACGCGTCGTGGTGCGTGCCGAAGAGGATCGAGCGCTCCGGCGTCGCGGTGCCCTTGATCGACGCGACGATGTCGTAGATCGGGCGCAGCCCCTGATCCATCTCCACCTGCACGCGCACGGCCGCAGGGCCGGGCCCTACCTTGTACGGCATGCGCAGCCCGCCGTGGAATCGTTCGGGCGCGTTGGGACCACCGAGCGCGGCCATGAGGTGCTGCGCTTCGCCCCAGCTCATGACGACGACCGGGATCTTCGGCAACGTGGGCGCGGTGGCTTCGGGGATCCGCGCGGCGTCCTTCGTCGCACCCACGCCGGGGGTGAGCGGATCGCCGTGCCAGAACCAGCTGTACTTCGCATTGCCCCGCTGCAGCATCTGCTGGCCGCGCCAGTAACCGTTCGGCCAGGCCGGGCCCTTCGCTTCACCGTCGTCGCCGGGATCGCTGTAGAGGATGAGCGCGCGGGCGCCGGCCTGCTCCGCCGTGTGGGTCTTCACCGCGCGGTGGCTGCGTCCGTAGCGCGCGAGCGCGATCTTCCCCTTGAGCGACACGCCGAGTGCGGCAAGCTCAGCGTAGTCGGCCGGCAGGCCGTAGTTCACGTAGACCACCTGCCCTTCCGCGGTGCCCGACGCCGAGTAGGCCACATAGCCGCCGCCAAGTTCCGGATGCGACGAGGTCGGATCCTCGGGTATCGCGGGCTCATCGATGCTGAGCGCACGCCGCGTGGGCGCGGTCATCGTGATCGCGATCGTCTTCGGCTTCGCGAGCAGCACCTGATACTCGTGGGTCTGCACGTCGAGACCGAAGCCGGCGAGCGTCTGCTGCAGGTAGCGCACCACCTCCTGCGTGCCCGCCGAACCTGCGGGATGTGGCCGCGTCGTCAGCGGCTTGTGGAGCGCGGACATCGAGTCCGCGGAGACTGCCTTCCTGAAGCGCGACTCGAGGCCGTGCTGGCCCTCGAGTGCGGCCGGCCTGTAGCCGAGCATCGGGCGGTACGCCGGGAAGGTCGCCGTCGGCGTCTCGGATCGACAGGCCGCACCCATTGCCGTGAGCAGCAGGAGGGCGGCGAACGGAGCGCGAGCGAAGGACGTCATCGCGGAATCACCGGGAGGATGAGGTGTGAGGCGGCATCGGGCGCGTGGAACACCGTCTGCCGCGCCGTCACCGTCGTGGCGTCGGTGGCGAAGGGTGCCCCCGTGTTGGGATTGCGGTCGTAGCGCGGGAAGTTGCTGCTCGAGACTTCGAGGCGGATGCGATGACCCGGCAGGAACACGTTGCCGGTGGCGCCCACATCGATGCGCACTTCGTAGCGTGTGCCGGGCACGAGCAACTCGGGCGTGGTCCTGCTCGCGCGGTAGCGCGCGCGGATGATGCCGTCCGTCAGCGCGCGGGCGGTGCCATCCGGCTGCACGTCGCTCACGGCCGCCGTGAAGTCCGTGTCCTTCGCCGACGACGCGATGTAGAGCACGGCCGTGATGGGGCCCGTGACTTCGAGCGGCGCGGTGAGCGGGTCGGAGGTGTACACGAGCACGTCCGGCCGCTGCTGGATTTCCCGGCGGTCGACGGGCATCCGCGAGTAGGCGCCGAAGAGCCCCGTCGGCACGGGCTTCTCGGGATCGTAGGTGAACGTGTCGGATGTCGCCGCGCCGCTCGCGGGCGCTGCGCGATCGAGGCGGCCGTCGCCGGTGAGGCCGTTGGCGCCGCGGGTGCTGTGCAGGTAGAAGCGCGTCGGCTGCGCGCGGCGCAGCGGCCACTCCTGCTCGTCGCGCCAGCGGTTCTCACCCATCAGGAAGAGCCGCACGGGCGCGCCGGGCCAGTCGGCAACCGTCTCAGCTCTCGGCCGATCGTCCGACGGCATCCAGTGACGGAACCAGCGGACGATGAGGCCTTCGGAGTCGAAGCCGGCGTCGGCCCCGAAGTCCACGTCGCCGATTTTCGTCGTGTTGGTGGTGGGCCGCGCATGCGTCCATGGGCCCACGATGAGCCGCTGGTTGCGCCGCGCGCGCTCGGTGCCCGCGTTGGCGCGGAGTCCGCTGAAGTTGGCGAGCGTGCCGTTCAGCAGGCTGTCGTACCAGCCGGTGAGGTGATACGCCGGCACCTCGAAGTGCGGATGTTTCGCGGCGACGTCGAACGTGGTCCAGAAGGTGTCGTACGACGGATGCTGCAGCAGATCGAAGTAGCCGGGTGAATAGCGTCGCAGCTGCAGCGCCTCGATCGTGTTGAGCGGCAGGTGGCGGTACCACTCGCTCTGCAATTGTTTGCGCTCGTCAGGCGAGAGGCCGAGTTCGCCGTCGCGGTTCGCCTGCGGCTCGAGCATCCGGCGGCGGACGTCCTTCGCCTGGCCGAGGCTCCACGACAACCCGTCGCCCAGATAGAACGCGCCGCCCTGGAACACCATGTCGTAGCGGCTCGCATACGACGCCGACGGGAAGAGCGCCACGAGATGCGGCGGCCGGAGCGGCGCGGCGAGCAGCTGCACGGTGGCGCTGTAGCTGCCGCCGAACATGCCGACGCGGCCATCGACGTACGGCAACTGCGCCACCCACTCGACTGTGTCGTAGCCGTCGGCGCCTTCGTCGTGCGGCACGGCGACGCCGTCCGACATGTAGCGTCCGCGCGTGTCCTGCACGACCACGACGAACCCGGCGCGCGCGAGCCGATGGAACTGGCTGTCTTCGGCGCCGGGATTCTTCGAGTACGGCGTGCGCTGCAGCAGCGCGGGACGGCGGCCCGTGCCCGCCGGACGGTAGACATCCGCGCGCAGGACCACGCCGTCGCGCATCCGCGCCTCGACGTTCTTCTCGATGACGAGGTCCGCCGGCGCCTGACGCGCGGAGGGCGTCGCCAGCGCGCACACGGCAAGGAGCAGGGCAAGCCGCCACATGCCGCGCATTGTAACGGCCCTGTCCCCAATGGCACGATCGTTGCGCCGATTTCGTGCCAAACGGGACAGGGCACCTAGCGGGTGACGGCAGTCAGGTTCATCGTCAGCAGCACGCCGGGCTTCGGCAGCTCGGCCACGCCGTCCGGCCCGCGGCGGCCGCCGAACGCGCGTCCCTCAGCCGCGTGTCACCTCACGGCGCGCCGATGAGGGCGAGTCCCGCCCACACCGACGGATGCGCCGGCACGACGATGGGCCCGGCGATCGTGGACTGCGTCACCTCCCCGGCGCGCAGCGCCCGCAGCAGACCGACCTGCGCGTCGCGCACGGCCCGCGCGAGATCGCCATGGCGCGCCCACGCGTCGTAGAACGCCGGCAACGCGCGCGCGGCAGCCACGTCCGGCAGATCCCAGAGACTCGCGAGGATGGAGGGCGCCCCGGCCGCGAAGAAGGCGCGCGACAGGCCGATCACGCCGTCGCCGCTCACTCGCCCCGAGGCCGTGCGGCAACCGCTCAGCACCACGAGCCGCGCCTGCAGCGACAGCCCGTAGACTTCCTCGGCGGTCAGCAGCCCATCGGCGTCACGTTCGGCACCGTGTCCCGCGAGCGCCAGGAACGAGTCCATCGGCCGGTCGTCGGCGACCACGGCGTGCGTCGCAAAATGCAGGATGCCGGCGCGGCCGATACGCTCGCGGACGGCCGATTCGCTCGCCGCCCCGGCGCCGAGGATGTCGCCTGCCGCAACGCCGAGCCGGCGGGCCACCAGGCGCCCTTCGGCCGCGGCCCCCGGCAGCGGTGCGAGCTCGCCGCGACGCCGCTCCAGCGTCAAGGTCGGGGCAGCCACGATGAGCGGTTGCGCCGTGTCATCGCGACCACCGGCCCTCGTGTCGAGCGCGACCATCGTGGCGAGGGATGGCACGTAGTGCGGCGACACGTGCTCGATCAGGAATCGACCGTCGGGCGCGATGAGTCCCGCGAACGAGAGCCGGAAGAGCGGCCCGTGCGGCACGACCATCACCCGCGCACCGGCCGGCCCGCGCCACGCGGCGGCCACCGGTGCCACGAGCAGGCGGTAGAGCTCGCGGTAGGCCGACACGCGCCCTGACCTCGCCGCGACCGGTTCACCGGGATTCCAGGTGCGCGCCACGAGCGCCGCCAGCCGCGCCGGCGTCACGGCCATGCTGGCGTGCATCACGCGGCCATCGGGCCGCACGGCCCACACGAGCACCCCTTCGTCGTCGGTCCAGTAGCTGACGACGGGGCCCCCGCGGCCACGCAGCGCCTCGACCAATGCCTCTTCGGACGCCCAGGTCGCCGATGGCGCCGCGCCTTCAATGCTGCGGCCTGCCAGGAGGTCTGCGAACGCCCGCGCCCGCGCGCGTTCCGAGGCCAGGAGCGCCTCGGCGTGGGCGCCGGTTTCAGCCAGCAGGCGGATGAGGCGCCCATGCACCCACTGGAAGCCATCGTCGAAGCCGACGCGGAGCTGGTCGGCCGAGGCCGCCTGGCCGCGCAGCGTCTCGAGCACGGCCACGGCCGCGCGCGCGTGTTCGAGGGCCCGCGCCGTTTGTCCGCCACGACGGCGCACCTCGGCGAGGAGCGCGAGTGTGCGGGGCTGCGCTTCCATCCAGCCGACTTCGGTGCGGTCGACCTCGTCGGCCGCGTGGGTCGCCTCGGCGTGACGGCCGGCAAGCGACAGCGCGTAGGCGCGCCGCACCACGAACGATCGGGCGCCCGGACCGACCACCGGCGTGTCGTTCGTCCGCGTCAGCGCATCGGCCGGACGATTCAACGCGAGCAGCGCATCGAGCAGGGGCAACGTGGCGTACGTCTGCTCGCGCGCGTTGCCGGCGGCGCGCGCGATGGCAATGGCACGCTCGGCTGGCGCGATGCCCTGCTCGGGCGCGTTCACGTAGAGATACCCCGTCGCGAGGTTGGCCCACGCGGTGGCCAGGCCGATGCCGCGTGGCACGCCGGCCAGCAGCGCGCCGGCGCGGTCGTACTCGGCACGGGCGTCGTCGCGGTCGCCGTGGAAGCGCAGCAGGCGCGCCAGACTGATGCGAGCGCGTGCCTGGTCGAACACCGCGCGGGGCTGCTCGAGCAACGGCAGCGCCTCCCGGACGCGGACGAGGGCCTCGGCCCATCGCCCGCTCACGAACAACTGATCGCTCAGCGCGTGGAGCAGCTGCCCCTCGGTCACGACGTTCTTCGCGCGGCGGGCGGCCGCCAGGCCCTGATCGAGCAGCGGGATGGCTTCGGACGGCGGCACGAGCGACGCCAGGCCGCGGCAGGCGCCGGCCACGTCGTCGTGGGCATTCGCCCGCTCGAAGTGCGGCAACGCGCGTCGATACGCAGCGGCCGCCGCCTCGGCCTGGCCGCGTTCGTAGGCGGAGTTGCCACGCAGCATCTCGACGAAGCCGAGT